>JBKQWF010000214.1:0-50193 GCA_052139695.1 Limisphaerales bacterium | reverse complement strand
CTGAGCTGCCGCTCAGCCCCAATTTCGGCCTTTTTAATTCCCGCTCCGTTGTTCGGTTTTCTATGAAATCGCCGTTCCTGAGCCAAGCGTAAAACCCGTTCAAAAACCTTCCGTAGGATTTTAATCTTGACCCATTCTTGTTATCATTGCCCCGCATGAAAACAATGCCACGCTCTTCAAGACCGCGATGACGCGCCACGGCAAAATCGCCCGGCTCCCGCTGGTCATCCGCCAGCAGCTTTACCTAATTGAACTAATTTGAACTAAATTGAACCAAATTGAACCGCCGCTACCCCCCCGGGGGGGGGGCCGACGCGCCCCGCCGCGATGGCCTCGCGCTTTCTTTTCGGGTGGCCGCAGGCCGGGAGAGGGGATCGTGTAAGGGTTCCGATGAAAGACTACACGACGATTAGCGCCATCGCTTAAACCACGGCAAAGAACCCCAAATCATTCCCATGACCAATCCAACCGCATGGGTGCCATTGGCGACATTGCCGAGAAACCCAGCCAGACAAAGGACAAACCAAATAAGCATGATGGCAATCGTCATTTGTGAAAGTGCCAAACCACAACCGGGGTCGGACTGGCCTCGAATCCAAATGTAGCCAAAAAGACCGTAGAGCACTCCAGACATCCCTCCAAAATAGACAACGCCCAGCATGTATTGCCCCAAATTGCTTCCCACAGCCAATACCAGAACGAGGATAGCCAGTCTTTTTGTTCCCTGGCACATTTCCACGATGCTTCCCAAGTCCCTCAATACCAGCATGTTAAATATTAGATGCGTGGCGCCGAAATGAATGAAAATGGGCGTAATTAAACGCCAGACTTGCCCTGAACGCACCTCGGGCAACCAGCCGAACTTCCATTCGCTGATGAGCAGCCAATGGACATCTTCCGCGCCAGGTGATAAGCCCACAAAAACAGTCAACAGCACGCAGGCGGCAATGAGGCCGTACGTCAATGGAGTGCGCCCGGAACGGTTCCACAACTGGTCGGCAGTCCGAAGACGCTTTGCCGCCGCGACTTCCTCCCGCTGCCGGTTCTTTTCGAGGGTGGCGACAGATTCGGCCGCACGACGGAATTTGGCATCGCCAGGATTCTTCAAAAATGCGGTCAAAGCCTGGCGGCCGGCTTCAATCTGGTCTTCGGAATGAATCCACACCGCCCAACCGCCGGAATCGGGCTCGATTTGGTTGCGGATGTCGAGCGATCCCAGGTAGCCGGCAAAGGTCTTGGCGCTGGTTTCGTCGGGCAGATGAGCAATTAAACGCATGTCGCGGATTCAGAAATTGGCGCATTTGCGACGGGAACAACAGCAAATTTGAGAATTTCAAATGAATGCATTCTCTTTTTCGCCTGTGAAGGGAAGACCCGCCTTGCTTTTTTTGAAAACTTCGCTGGCATTTTCCGTCAATTATGGGTATGCTTTGCCGGTTCTGGAGGGGTTTCAGGCCCAAAATTGTAATGCAGAAACATTAAAATTAAGTTAATGAGATTTCGATTCCCGGTTTTACCCGCTCACTTGGCTTTGGCTTTTGGTTGCGGGTTTTTTCTTACTGCTCAAGCCGCTCTGCTCACAGACCCAAGCCCGGCCCAGATGCTCCAGTTAAGCGAGACGGGTGGCTCGGTCGATCCGACGGACGCCAATATCGCCACCATGGCGGCGGACGTGCTCCAAACCTGGCAATATGAGCAGCATCCGTTCGACAAGGATATTTCCAGCAAATTCCTCGATCGCTACCTGGACACCCTGGATTATTCGCACATGTACTTTCTCAAGTCCGACCTGGACGATTTTGAGATGTACCGGACCAACCTCAATACGCTCACCCTGACCAATCACGATATCCGCCCCTGCTGGGTGATTTTTGCCCGTTTTATGGAGCGTGCCAGTGACCGGGTGACATTCGTCACCAATCTGCTGGCCACGGAGAAATTCACCTTTACGGGGAACGACCGCTTTGTCGCCAACCGCCATGACCTGCCCTATCCGCGGGACCTCGCGCAAGCTCACGAATTTTGGCGGCAGGAATTGCGTTGTGAATACCTGGATCAGCTTCTCTCCTCCCCGGACATCCAGTTCTCCGGCCCTGTCAGCCGCGATGCGCAAGGTAAGACCATCGTTTCTTTGACGCGTGATAAGCTGCATCCATTGACCTTTGACTTTTTGCCAAAATCGCTGCTGGGCAAGGATGGCCATGTCATTGGCTCGCTGGAAGTGGCGGCAAATCAATCCAATGCCACTTTGCGCCTGGACCTCCCAGACAACGGAAAGTCACTGACGAATTATTTCACGTCCGCGACCGGCGAGAATTTGGGCGACGTGAGTTTTCATCACGATTCCCCTTCCTTGACGGCCAATAAGCCCCACGCCCCATTGTTGGAACCAGGCGCCCCATTGTCGCCCCTGCATCAGCCCGAAGGAAGGCCCCTCGCAATAATTGAATCCGAGACGACTGCTGATCCGGGCGACTCGGCTCCTCATCCCGAAAAGGTCGGCACAAATACCACAGCTTCTGCCGGAACGAACAAGGTGGAAAAAGTGGTCATTCACCTGAATCAGAAGAACATGGGGGAGATTTACAAAACGCTGACCAATCGCTACACCCAAATGCTGAAGAACTACAAAGAGCTCGATAGCGACCGGGTCTTTGAGATTTATCTGACTTCATTGGCCCGCGCCTATGATCCCCACTCCGACTACATGGGGCACATGCAAGCCGAGAATTTTGCCATTCAAATGAAACTCTCGCTCTTCGGCATCGGCGCGTTGCTCATGAGCAAGGACGGTTATTGCGAAATTGAGGAGTTGAAGGAAGGGCCGGCGCAAAAGAGCGGTCAGATCAACGCGCATGACCGCATTGTCGCGGTCGCCCAGCATACCGGCGAAGCGGTGGATGTGGTGGGGATGCCGCTGGACAAAGTGGTGGAAATGATTCGCGGCCCGAAAGGGACGCAAGTGACGCTGACGATTATTCCGGTGGATGCCGCGGATTCCACCGTGCGCAAGGAAGTGACGCTGGTGCGGGATGAGATCAAGCTCGAGGACAAGGCGGCCAAAGCCCAGCTCTTTGAATTGCCGAAGGCATCGGGCCCGCCATCGCGCGTCGGCGTGATTGATTTGCCGTCGTTCTACGCGGACAACGAAGCATCGAGTTTGGCCGGCGATTTGGGACTTCGAGGCAAAAGCACAAGCACGACGATTGATGTGGGGAAATTGATCAACCGCCTGAAAAAAGAAAAGGTGGGCGGGATTATTCTGGATTTGCGCCGCAACGGGGGAGGCTACCTGGAAGAGGCCGAGCGGCTGACGGGCTTATTCATTGGCCGTGGACCAGTCGTGCAAACCAAGGACCCCAATGGCGATATCGAGGCGGGCCCCTCAGGGACCCCTTCGGCCCTCTATGATGGTCCCCTGATTGTTTTGGTCAGCCGTTTCAGCGCCTCGGCTTCGGAGATTCTGGCCGGCGCGTTGCAGGACTATAACCGCGCCTTGATCGTGGGCGATCATTCCACCTTCGGCAAAGGGACGGTGCAAACCGTGCAGAGCCTGAGGCTTTACATGGACCAAAAACATCTGACCTACGATTTTGATCCGGGAGAGCTGAAATTCACGATCAAGAAATTTTACCGGGCGGGCGGTGTTTCCACGCAACTGAAAGGGGTTGTTTCAGACATTGAGTTGCCCTCGGTGTGGAATTTCGCCACGGACGAAGTGGGCGAGAGCGCGTTGCCCAATGCCTTGCCGTGCGATGAGGTCTCCAGTGCCGATGGCCTGGTCAACATGAACCGCGTCACTCCCTATCTGCCGTGGCTGCGGCAGAATTCCGCCGATCGCCTGGCCACCAACACGGACTTTGCCTATATCCAGCAGGACATTGACGAGTTTCGCAAGGAACGCTCCGATAAGAGCATTTCCCTGAATGAGGCTTCCCGCCTCATGGAACAAAAGGCGCGGATGGATCGCGCGGAGGCCAGGAACAAGGAACGGCTGGCGCGCAAAAAGTTGCCGGAAAAACTCTATGAAATCACCTTGAAAAATGTGGATTTGGCCGGACTGCAACCCCCGGTTGCCAAGACCAACTCCGTCGCGACGGTCAAACCCACTTCTTTGGAAGATCAGATCGATGGCGACTCGGATGGCGCGGATACCCAGAGCAATGATCCGACCCTGGCTGAAGCGCGCAACATGATGCGAGATTACGTCGCATTGTGGACAAAGGAGCCTGCCATCTCCAAGGCGCGTTAGAGGGAACCCAAGCAGGAACCAGGAGGCAGCGAATGCCCGGCGAGGAATTCCGCCGTACTCATTCTGCGGCCGCCTTGCAACTGCAACTCTTCCACCCGCAAGGCATCCGTCCCGCAGGCGACGCTCAACCTGGATCGATCCGTTTCCAGCAGATGTCCCGGCGAGCCGTTTCGCGGCTCGATTGCAGCGCGCCAAATCTTCAGCAAACGGTTTGCCCCGTGCTCCGGCCAGAAAGTGTAGGCTCCCGGCCACGGAGTAAAGGCCCGGATCTTGTTCCGCAAAACCTGGGCGGGTTGCGACCAATCCAGATGCCCGTCCTCTTTGGTGATTTTGCGCGCATAAGTGGCCAGAGCCTCATCTTGCGGTTCGCCCGCGATGTCCCCGGCAATGAAGCGGGGGAGAGTCTCGATAAGCAATTCAGCGCCCAACACCGCCAAACGGTCATGCAGGCTGGCGGCGGTTTCGTCGGGCCCAATGGGGGTCGTTCTTTGGCTGAGAATATCGCCTGTATCCAATCCGGCGGACATTTTCATGATGGTCACGCCGGTTTCCTGCTCATTATTTAAAATGGCCCACTGAATCGGCGCCGCGCCGCGGTATTTCGGGAGCAGCGAAGTGTGGACATTAACGCAGCCAAACTTGGGCAAATCCAAGATCGACTGCGGCAGAATCTGCCCGTAGGCCGCAACGACTACCACTTCGGGATTGAATTCCGCCAATCGATGGAAAAACGCCGGGTCCCGCGCTTTTTCCGGCTGTAAAATCGGAAGAGCCGCCTCCGCGCCCACCTGCTGGACGGGTGAGGGTTGCGGCTTCAAAGCGCGCCCCTTGGGCCGATCTGGCTGGGTGACGACGGCCTGGACGGTGAATAGGCCGGATTGAAGGAGCGCCCGCAGGCTCGCGCAGGCCAGTTCGGCAGTGCCCATAAAGACGACGCGGATTGGCATGAGCCCAATTTAATTTACAGCGTGTCCTTGTGCCGGATTTGCACCTCGAGAACTTCGCTAAAGGGGATCATTTCCTCCGCCGTCGCGTCATTCTTGAAGACCTGAAGGTAGAATTCCGCCTGGGTCGTGCGCGAAATGTGCCGCCCGACAAATTCTCCCCGGCTGGATTTGATCAGGAGCACCAAGTCTTTTTCCGCTTCCGTGGGTATGACACGGAAAAAGCCCGCAAATTTGGTCTCAAAGAACCGGCGGTTAAACATGAATTCGCCACGCGAAAAAACGATGGGCTGCGGCAAGTTCGCCGCCGGCTCTGCCGTTGCCGTCTCGGGCGCAGCCATTTCCGACGCTCCATCTGCGCCAGGCGACCATTGCTGTGGCGCGCCTGGTTCGCCTACTGCTGCGAGCGGAGGGCTTGGCGTTATTGGAATCGCGGAAGTGGGCGCAGGTGCCGCCGGTTCCATGGCCTCTGGCCGGGGCCTGCCCGGCATGGCCAAATAGATAATCGGGCTTAAGACTCCAAAGAAAGGTATGGCTGCCAACCCGCAAACCGTCGCGACGGGTTGGACCCGGTAGATGGCGACTTCATAAGCCGCAAAGAGATTGGCCGCATACAAAATCAGCAGGATGACCAAGCCAACCGGACTGCCAAAGAGGGCAAAGAGCCCCAAATGCCCCGTGGGGCGCACCGGTGGAGTGATCGGCTTTACAGGAATTTCCTTTCGCTCGGCAGGCGGTTGCGGCAGGTAGTCCACCAAAGGCGCGAGCAGCCCTTTGTCGTGCGGTGATTTGGCGTCGGCATTAAGCTGCAACAAAGCCGCTGGCGTCAGCTTGTCCCAGGGAGTTCGTGCCAGGACCGTTTCGTCGTCGGCTTTGAATTGGACACCCTCATCATTCATGTTCACCGGCTCGCCCATGATGGTTGTTCCGTCGGCAAGGGGATAGGGCTTGGCCAACGCGATACTGGTTGCCGCGATCAGCCAGAGGACCACAATGACGCCAAACTTTCTCACGTGCCAATCTCCATAACAGATGCCGCCGTTTAAAGGAAGCAATATAACGCGTGTCCCGCCGCCACACTTCCCAGATGTTCTTCCAAATCGTCCACCGTCCAGTTCGGTTTAATCCGGGAAAGCAGGTCGGCTGCGGCGCCGTGCTGCCACACGCCATACCGGGCCGCGAGAAGTGCGTCCGCCGCCCAAAACGGCTGGGCGAGCAATCCTGTCAAATAACCTGCCAGGAGATCGCCGCTGCCGCCTTGGGCCAAGGCGGGGTTGCCCGAACTGTTCACAAAAATGTCGCCCGCGGCACATCCCACCAGAGTCTGGTGCCCCTTGAGCACCACGCAACAGGCGCCGAATTTCCGCGACAGGTCGCGCAAGGCCTTGACGCGGTCTGCTTGCACTTCCGCGGCGGAACAGCCGAGCAAACGGCCCGCTTCGCCGGGGTGGGGCGTGATGAGGCGGGCGGCTTTGTCTGGAACCGGCCCTGGCGGGAGCCAATCGAGGGCGCTGGCATCCACCACCATGGCCTGGGACGAGGAGCGCCAATGCGCGCGCATTTCTTCCTTAAGCATTTCGGGCAAATCCTTCGCGGCCAGACCCGGTCCAAAAAGCATGGCGGTGCAGGTTTTCGGCAGAGGCTGGGCCGGCTGCCAAGGATGCACCATGGCGGACTGAAGTTGTGCGGCAATGGGAACATAGACCGATTCCTGCGGAAACGCGGTGACCAGGCCGGGGCGCGCTCGCAGCGCGCCGTGCGCCGTCAAAACACCAGCGCCGTGGTAGCCGAGGCTGCCGGAGAAAATCGCGGCGTGACCATAATTGCCTTTATTCGCCACGACTGGCCGTCGTGGAGGGAGACCGGCGAAATCTTCCGGCAAAGTCCAGTTCAGGTCGCCGCGGATAGGGCAGGGGACCAGGCCGATGTCCGGCACAACTTCCAGCCGTCCCGTGAATTCTGGAGCTTTGAGCAGGCCCGTTTTGGGAGCAGCCAGGGTCAACGTGAGCGTCGCTCTTATCGCGGCGCCTTCCGCCGTCCCGGTGTCGGCGTTCAAACCGGAGGGGACATCAATGGCCAAAACGGGCAAGTCCGTTGCATTGACAGCTTCAATCAAGCCGCGCCAGGCGGCGTCGAGGGGGCGATTGAGGCCAATGCCAAAAAGGCCGTCAATGATCCAGCGTGGTTCATTTCCTTGAAGATGGCGGGAAAACTCGGCCAAAGCCAGCGCCGGGTCATTCACCTCGACCACGAGCAGGTCGCGGCCCGCCAGATGCGGGGCGATGGCGCGGGCGTCATCCCCGTTGTGGCCTCTGCCCGCCAGAATCCAGATTGCGTCGCCCGGTTTTGTCAGTTGCAAGACGCGCCGGGCGAGCAGGCGGCCCACTTTCTGGATGACGGCGTCCACCGCGATGGCAGCCTCCCAGGAAGCATTCTCCCACTGGCGCACCTGGGCGACGGAGAGAACGGGAATTTTCGCGGTGACTTTCACAACGTTTAAAGTTTAATGTTGACCGAAACCGTGCATTCATTTGCCTGGATTTTCAATGGTGAACTTTAATCTGTGAATTTTGATCATGAAATGGTGCGCCAGGCCTTGCGTGAGGACGTCGGCGCGGGCGATGCCACCACATTGGCAACCGTGCCGGAGAAGGCGGTGGCAGCCGCGTTGATGGTGGCCCGTGAACCGCTGGTAGCTTGTGGATTGCCCATCGCTGAGGCGGTTTTTAAGGAAGTTTCCCCGGCGGTTTCGGTGGAGCGCAAAACAGAAGACGGCCAGCATGCCAAGAAAGGCCAGACCCTGTTGCGCGTGCGTGGGCCGGCCCGCGCCATTCTGACGGCGGAACGGACGGCTCTAAATTTCGCGCAACGGCTTTCCGGGGTGGCGACGTTGACCGCGCGATTTGTCGAGGCGGTGGCGGGAACGCGCGCTCGCATCCTTGACACCCGCAAAACGACTCCCGGCTGGCGGCAGCTCGAAAAATACGCCGTGACCGAGGGCGGCGGTATGAATAATCGTTTTGGCCTCTTTGACCGCATTCTGATCAAGGACAATCATCTGGCCGCTTTGCGGTTGGAGCCGCCCAACGCGATCGAGGCGGCGGTGCGGCGGGCGCGGGAACGGTACCCGCAATTGGCTGTGGAAGTAGAGGCCGACACGCTGGAGCAAGTCGAGCAGGCGCTGCTGGCGCGGGCGGATATAATTTTGTTTGACAATATGACGGTGGAAGATTTGCGCGCCGCCGTCTGGCTGGTCCATGGCCGGGCGAAGACCGAAGCCAGCGGCGGAGTGTCCATCGCCACGGTGCGCTCCATTGCCGAGACGGGGGTGGATTACATTTCCGTCGGGGCGTTGACTCATTCGGCGCGAGCCTCGGACATCGCGCTGGACTTCGAGGAATTGGCATGACGGTGGACGCGCAGATTCTTTGCGCTTTGCGCGAACTGCCGGCCGGGGTTTCCGGCTCTGACCTGTCCCGCAAGTTGGGCATGACCCGCGTCGGGGTTTGGGGGCATATCGGACAATTGCGCGCCCTTGGTTATGACATCGAGGCCAGTCCGCATTTCGGCTATCGGCTCGTCGCGACGCCTGATCTCCTGCACGCCGATGATCTGTATTCGCGCCTCGGCCCGACCCACGTCGTTGGCCGGGAAATCCAGGTCTTCCAGGAAACCACCTCAACCAACGATGTGGCCGCGCGACTGGCGCGGGGCGGGGCCGGGGAAGGGGCGGTGGTGTTTGCCGAGGCCCAAAGCAAAGGCCGCGGACGCCTGGGCCGGGTCTGGCTTTCGCCAGCCGGAAAGGGGCTGTGGTTTACGGTGGTGTTGCGGCCGAACATCGCTCCCACTCATGCCACGCAATTGACAGTGGCCGCCGCCACCGCCTTGGCTAGGGCCATCACGCTGCAAACAGGCATCGTGCCGGAAATCAAATGGCCCAACGACATTCTGATCCGCGGGCGCAAAGTGGCCGGCATTTTGACCGAGATGGATGCCGAAGTGGAGCGTGTCAAAGAACTCCTTTTAGGCATCGGCATGGATGTCAACCTGGAATCGAACGACTTTCCAGTGGCGTTGCGCAAAATCGCGACCTCCCTGCGCATCGAAACCGGGCAAAAAGTCAACCGGGCGGAATTGGCGGTGGCGATTTTGCGGGAATTGGATCGCGACTACGATCTTGTCAAGAAAGGGCAGTTTCAAGCCCTGGCGGAGCAGTGGGAGGAGCGTTGCAGCACGTTGGGCCGGCAGGTTTCCATCCGGGTGGGCGACCGCGTCATCCGCGGCCGGGCCGAGTCGCTGGACGATGACGGCGCCTTGCTCGTGCGCAGCCCTCACGGCCATCTGCAACGCATCATCGGCGGCGACGTGTCAGTGGCCTGAACCAATTTCTCCGCGGTCTCCGCGCAGAGAAAGGCAGACGAAAATCTGTCCCGCCTATTGTTTCCAGTCGAAGCCGCCTTTTTTCAGGGCGTAAAGGTAGCCGAGGAAAAGGATGAGCATGAAGCTGATCATGGAACCGAAGATCAAGCCGGGCTGCTCGGCGACCATGCCGCGGAAATTGATGGCCCACGGATAGAGAAAGACCACCTCAATGTCAAATAGAATAAAAAGCATGGCCACAAGGTAAAACTTAACCGACAGGCGCGTGTTGCCTTCACCTATCGGCAACATGCCGCATTCGTAAGCCATGTCTTTCACGCGAGAATCGCGGCCCCGCTTGCCCAGCACTACCGAGGCCACGAGCGTGCCGACGGAAAACCCGACAGCAACCAGCCCGAGAAGAAGCACCGGCACATACTGCCACAATTGATAGTCTGTCGATTCCACAGTGGGAAATTAGGAAAACCGTTTCTCCTTGGCAAGGAGCAAAATCGAATGCTGCATCTGCCGCATCTGCCGGGTTCTAGCTACGTTTGCCGCGACGTGACAGTGAGGTCTTGGATTCCCGTCCCTCGGGGGCCTCTAGCCCAAACGCCCCCTGTGATGGCTTGCGCGGCGCCTCTGGTCCTGGTAGAAGCAGTCGCGCACGCATTGCAAGTGTTGCGACCTGATCCAGTGTTTCTCGAAGTTCCCGTTCGCGCCTTTCAAACTCTGCCCTCTCACGCTGGCTTACATCCCGAGTGCCCCCTCCCGAATCCGCCGCAAGCCGCAGTTGGCATGCCACCCCCGGCAGTATTTCAATCGACAGAACTTTCGGGACCATCTTGGGCAATTCCGCAAATACCTGTTTCCCCGTGAATGTCTTCGTGAGCCACATATATTCAGGCCAGGATAGGTCCGCCCCTGAGGTATTGCACCAATCGATTCTCGCTCGGAGAAGCCGTTCTAGCCCCTTTGAGGCGCGCGACCACTCGCTATCCCACGACTGCGGGCCCGCCAATCCAACCATGAGTCCAAACCAGGTAAACGCTTGGGACCAGCGCCGGGACAACCGATTAAGAAGGAAGCTGTGAGAACTTCCACGGCCGACAAGAAACGCCCCAGCCGCAATGATGGCCTGCTCAACGGCGGTCGGAGTGCGCTCACCCACCACATCGCCAAGCTGGCTTGCCAATTTCTGGAATGCAACGACTCTATCCTCGACCGAGTCGCTCATCAAATCCCCTTGGGGCGCAAAGAGGTTCGACGGGCGGAACTGCAATGGCGTTGTATTGTTGGCGGTCTGAACGATAGTGTTCACAACCACGTTTACGACTTCCGATACTTCAAATACTTCCCTTGCCCGCGAAGACGCGGACGCCCACACAGGCTCCAAGCTCGCAATTGCGACCTGGCGGCGGGCAAACTTCGAATCCTCTTCCAAAATCAAAAGCCGCTCGATACTGATACGCGAGGCATCCTCGGTCGGATGAAGGATCGCGGAGCGGGCGACGGCAGTCGAAAAGCACGAAGCGCTCCATGAAAGAGGAAGGCTCGTCACCTCAACACCGCTTTCGCCCTGAGCAAGCAATTCTCCGAGGACAACACACCCCCACCGATCTTCGCGTGTCCCCGCCCGGGGTTGGAACGGCCTCTCCGCACCAAAGCGCTCCCAATCGGAGTGTGACACGACGCGCGCGAACTGGCTGAGCGGCGAAGTTTCGGGGGCGAAGGTCTTGAGCCAGGACAGCGTTTCGGCCGCCCCTCTGTCATCCAGAACGATGATGGCCGGCGGAGAGTATGCGCCGACTTCTTCCTCGTCCTCCGCATATCCGACAGCGATGCCGCGACCGGTCTCAAGCGCATTCTCCATGCGCCAAGCGTGGACGCCCTTCGCCGCATCTCCAAAGAGCGCCTTGGGGAGATCGCCCCTTTCAAAAGACAGCCAGCGGATTTCGTTGGTTTTCATGATTGCTTCGGAAATAGGTCGTTCAAATCCATGTGGCTTGGCTGCGCGAACGCATTTTCAAGCGGCTTGTTCGTGTCGCCCGTTCGGAACGCGTTGAGTGCCGTCTTGGCACGCGTAATAGCGGTGTAACCAATCTCTCGTCGGTTCAAGGGAAAGCGGCGCAGATCTTCGATGCCATACAGATGCACCGCCCGAAATTCAGTTCCTTTTGCCGAGTGGATTGTCAATACGTGGATGGGGTGAGGCCCCTCAAACGATGCATTCTGGCCAACCCCGTGGACGCATACTTTTGTATTGAGGTCGGTTGTTTCAAATCGCTGCCGGATCTCACCGAGCGTCTCCTTTCTGCCGCAGAATATTCCGATCATGTCGTCCTTAAACGCATCGAGTTGAACCCTTATGAGTGTCAGCATTTTGTCGAACTGCTCGTCACGACTAACGCATTCGTGCATTTCTGCGGTAGATTTACCCTGAACCTTTGGGTCGTAGTTGCAGGTTGCCTCGAGTGTTGCATTGTCATCTTTAGGCGGCATGAGGCGGTCTGCTACTTTCGCAATTCTCTGTCCGATGCGGTAATGGGTTGTCAGGGTATGTTTTTCAAGCCCGAGTCGCTTTGCAGCTTTCATGCCGTCCTGATCATAGACGCCTTGGCGGACATCGCCGCAGATGCATACATTATCGCTCAGACACAGCAGCCCTTCGAGTTCCTCTATCGAAAGATCTTGGGCTTCATCGACGAAAATAGCGCTGTATAGTTTCTTCGACGGCGCCTTTTTATTTGCCTGCTGCACGGCCCCGACCAGCTTCGCGCGCGCTTTGTCGTCGAACTCCTTCTCGTCCTTGACGGGAACCGCTGCCGACCCCAGGTGCTGTCGCACATGTTCGACTGCCCATGAATGGAATGTGCGGATCTGCGAGGATGATATAAGATTTTTGAGAGCGGTGCCACTTCGAATAAAATCCGCAAGCGTCTTCGTGTATGTCACGATAAGGACGTTTTTTTCGCCGCTCCCTGCCACAAATTGCGCGCGCAGAAGTAGCAGGTTCGTTTTGCCGGAACCAGGGGGGCCGTCTAGGAGGAATCTCCCCTGCGGCGGCAACTGAATGAAGGTCTTTTGCGCCTGATCGAGGTCGTCGAGCTTACGCCACCATGTCGAGTTCGTTATTCTGCTTCTACCAAAGTCGGGGCGTCGGCTCGTCCAGACGGAACAAGTATTCCGGGGAGCTATACTGCGCTGTTGCGACAAAAGGGCGAAGGTGCTGCCGGTCGGTTATCGCCGCACCATCGGATTCATCCGCCTCAAACAATCGCGCGACTCCCAAATCGAGCACTTTCAATGCTTTGAAATCCGGCGAGATATGGATATTTTCAGGTTTGATATCCCGATGGATGATGTTGCGCTCCTCGAGAAAGCGCACGACCGCAACGAGTTGCGAAATAAGAGAGGGCACTTCGTCGTCAGGTACCGCGGAAAGGCAACCGCTGAGCTGCGGCCAAGGGCAGAACTCCATCTCGACGAAGGCCGTACCTTCCGCCTCTTCTGTGTTGTAAAGAGTAACCAAGTAGGGGCATGAGTGCCCAACCAACTTCCGCTGAAGATCCAGCCTTTTCCTCTCGGCCGGGCCGCCATCTCCTTCCAGGAACTTCGGGTCAAACACCTTGAATGCTCGGGGGCCTTTCGCTGTCTCGACCCGAAATACTGCAGCCGAAGCGCCCGCGTTTATGAACTTGGGAGGAGGATCTCCGATACCCAAAATTCCCAGACGCTTCACGAGACGCCCCGTGAGGTCTGCAATAACAGATTGGTCAAGAGCGGGCATCTTGTTTGATCGCTATGTCCGGCGACGGTAACAGCTTGCCAAATCGTTCGCAAGCGCAAACTGATACTGATACGAATTTGCCTTTTGGGCTGCGGCATCTATTGGGCGCTACGCGGGCAAGGAAGAATTGCCTTTTGCTCTCACCCAGCACGGGAGGATTGTACCAGCAAGCGGTCCGGCTTGGCAAGGGTAGATTTCGGCGTTAGCGAATGCAGGCAATGGACTCATGTCGATCCAATTTCAACAAGATTTTCACCGGATTCAAGCAAACGCAAAGCCTCTTGAAACCTTGCGGACAGAATTCCGCGAAGGGCTGCATCTGAGGTGTTTCCGCAAGTGAGCCAGATGATTTTTGGAGGGCTGCCATACCGCTCCAATAGAGTGACGAAATCCATGTCTTTGGTGATGACCAAATCCGCCGCTTTGCGCGCTTCAAAGAAGATTTGCTCGTCCTCAGCACTACCCAATTTAAGGTCCCGCACTGGCAACGCTATAACGCCAAAGGTCTCACTGACCCATCGAGCAATTCCGGGGGACAAATGGGCGTCCAGCCAGACCGTCATACGGCGAGGACGGGATGGTCAATGCGGCGACTGGCAAACACTAGGCAAGCCTTGAGGTCGTCTGCTTCCAAGTCGGGCATCTCGGCCAAAATCTGCGAGGCATCAAGTCCAGACGCGAAGAGGTCTAAAACGTCGCTGACACGAATTCGCATTCCGCGCACACAAGGGCGTCCGCCGCACTGCCGGGGATTTACCGTGATTCGTTTCGTCAAATCTTGCACGCCTCATACTACCACGCATTTTACGCCCAAGTCAAAGCCCCGTCTCCCAACCTCCCAACTCGCGCTCCCCGGGAAAGCGGCCTAAAGCTTATGTTCGGCCATTTGCCAGACGATGTGGCAGCCTTCGACGATGGCCAGTCCCAGCAGGCAGATGCCGGAGACGTGCTCCATTTTCAGCAAGGTCCGCTCGGTGAATTTTCTGTGCCGGCGCGAAACGGCATAACTCAAACCGGAAAACCAGACGTTGGTGCCCGCTCCCACGCCCGCCACGCACGAGGCCACGTCTCCAGCGGTCCTGCCAACCCAATCGCGGGAACGGAAGTTCGCCGCCAGGACAATCCAAAAGAGAAAGACCCCTGGATTCCACATGACCCGCACAAAGCCGGTGCCGAAGGGCGATTTGGACTGGAGCCGGGCCTTTTTTTCATCCACGGCGGGAATGGTGCTGGCCCGCAGAAACCTGATCCCCAGGTAAAGCATAAAAAGAAAGCTGACCAATTCCATCGCCGCCTTGATCACCCTCCCGTCAAAGAAGCTGGCGAAGCCGGTGAAAGCCAGGCCGCAATAGATCACCTCCATGGCGGTGGCGCCGAAGCCAATCATCAAAGCCCAAAGCAGACCGCGGCGTGCGCCTTCGTTAATAATGGTCAAATTGACGGGGCCAACAGGCACAGAGAGGACAAATCCACTCAGAAAACCGGTCAATGCCGCCAGGACACAGGGAGGAAGATCAAACATATCAAAGCGGTGCCGCCCCGTCCTCGTCCTCCTCTTCCTCGATTTCGTCCCGGACTTTGCGGGAAATGCGGGGACGAATGAACCCGTAGAGCAAATAGAGCGTGAAGATGATCGGCAGGATGACTGGCAGAATCAGGCCGCGCAAAATAAAAAGACAGCCGGCAAAGAGCATGACTACAACCGTTTTCGGAAAAGTGCGGCGCGCCCGAAAATCCAGTGTTTTGAAGGAAGGGTATTTGACCTCGCTCACCATCATGAAGGAGAGGAAGAGAAGCAACCCGGGGAGGAGAAATCGCCACACGGTTCTGGAAATGTCGGCGTAATCCTCGTCCCACATTAAGAACAAGGTCAAGGATGCCACCAATCCGGCAGCGGCAGGAATCGGGAAGCCAAGGAACTCTTTGCCGCCTCCTCCGCCCGACATGGCCGCGAGGCAGTTGAAGCGCGCGAGACGCAGCGCGCCGCACATCAAGTAAATAGAGGCAATAAACCACCCGATTTCCGGTTGGTTTAAGAAGACCTCGCGCAGCACCACGCGATGCACAAGAAAAGCCGGGGCCACGCCAAAGGAAATCAGGTCCGCCAGGGAATCAAATTCCCGTCCAAAAGGGCTCTCCACCCCGCCCATCCGGGCCAGCCGCCCATCGAGCAGATCAAAAATGCAGGCCAGCAGAATAAACGCCAGGGCCGCGCGGATTTCGCCGTTGCCGGGCGGGCCGGTCTTAGCGTCGATAATCTTGTGCAACGCCACGAAGCCACAGTAGAGATTTCCCGCCGTCATGAGGTTCGGCAGAAAATAGATTCTCAGGGACGGCTCGTGTTTTTCCGGCCCGGGGTGGCTTGGGGAGACGTCCATAAGCTATGATTTTGCCGCCATCGTTGTCTCGCCGCCAACAACCTTGTCGCCCAGCTTGACCTTGATGTTAAAATTCATCGGCAGATAAAGATCGCAGCGGGAGCCGAATTGAATGAGGCTGATGCGTTCACCACGCTGCAAGACATCCCCTTCTTTGACAAAGGGCACAATCCGCCGGGCCAGAACGCCAGCAATCAAGCGCACGCCGATAGTCTCGCCAGGAGTTTCGCTGGAAGCAAACTGAATGAGGAGGTTTTCGTTGTGCAGTGCAGACTCCGCCTTGAGAGCGCTCAGAAACTGCCCCGGCGCATGCCGCAGGCCGGCGATCTGGCCGCTGACGGGCGCGTTCTGTACATGAATGTTGATGACCGACAAAAAGATGGAAACCCGGTGACAAGGTCCGGCAAAACAAGGGGATTCCTTAAGAACTTCGATGGCATCGACGGTGCCGTGGGCTGGAGAAATGGCCAGACCCGGGCCAGGCGGCGTTTGCGCGACGGGATCGCGAAAAAAATAGAGCGTAAAACCAGAAAAGAGCAGCCAAAGAATCGCCAAGCCGGCGGCGGCGCCCGCCAGCCAGTGAGGCCAGCCGAGCAACAATCCAGCCACAGCGACCGCCAGGACCGCCGCCAGGGGCAGGAAAATCAGCTTGATTGCCGCGCGACGGGCTATTCCCGCATGTTTCATGACGGAAGCTTAAGGGGTAAGGATTTCAAAGTTCAAACTCAAACGAGGGCCATGACGTCAGGGCGTCACCACGCGCAAGGCCTTGGGGAGAACCGTGAGGTTCGCCGGCAACTCCATCGTGTTCTCGCCGTCCAATTGCAAGACGACGCGGCTGGAGCTGGAGAGGCGGACTTGAGGAGATTGCAGGCACAAAGCCGAACTCCAGCGATGCACGCTGCCCGTCAGAAGCCCACCCAATACTTGCACCGTGCGCGGCCAAGTGAGTTTTGGAATGACGCAAACGTCCAGCAGGCCGTCCCGCAGATCGGCGGCGGGAAAGACGGAAATGCTGCCGCCGTAAAACCGGCCATTACCGAGCAGGACCAATTCGCCGGACAACTTGTTGCCGCATTGCACCGTGATGAGCGGCTGTTTTTCCCGGGCCGCTTGCAGCGCGGCCACGATGTAAGCCATTTTGCCCAGCTTTTTTTTCAATTCCCAGCTGACCAGTTCAATGGCGCGGGAATCGATCCCGGCCCCGGCGAGTTGCAGGAAGTGGCGGGACTGAGTTTGGCCATTGGAACCAAAATCAGCGCGGCCCAGGTCAATGCAAGTTTCGTGGCCGGCCGCCAGGGTTTTTATCGCGGTATCCAGACGCCAGGGTAATCCCAGTTCGCGGGCAAAGACGTTGACGGTGCCCAGCGGCAGAATGCCCAGGCGCACGGCCTTCAATCCGCCCGGAACATCAGCGATGCCGTTCACCACCTCGTTGGCGGTGCCGTCACCGCCTGCGGCAACAATGGTGGTAAAGCCCTCCTCGACGGCTTGCGCCGCCAAACGGCGCGCGTCCCCCGCTGCCGCGGTCAGGCGGACGGCAAAATAAGGATGCAGTTCTTGGAGGCGGGAACAGAGCGCCTGCGCTCTCTGCCCTCGAGCTGAGGGATTAAAAATGATGCAGGTTTGCACCAGACCAGAGGATCAATTGGTCATCATGGCGGCGGAACCGATGGCGTTGGTCAGAACGCTGGAGACTTGTTCGATTTCGGCCAGTTGCTGGGGCGCCAGGGAGAGTTTGAGACCTTCTGTTGGGAACCACGCTTTGCACGTCACGCCCAATTCTGTCTGCAACATCTGGAGCAGGAAGGCGGAGCGGGCTGTGCCACCGGAAATGAGGATCTTATTGACGTTCTTTTCCCGTTGATGCTCGAAGAAATCAATGGAGGCGCGCAACTCGCGTCCGAGCGGGGAGACGAGCGGTTGCAAGTGGCCTTCCACCTCCTGCGGCATGCCGACTTTAATGCCTTCAGCCTCCGCATAGGTGATATTCATCGCTTCGGCCAGTCCGGCGGTCAACCGGTCCCCTCCCAATTCCACCGAACGGCTCAGGCACAGTTCGCCGTCGCACAGGATGCTGATGCCGGAGCTTTTGAATCCCAAATCGACCAGGGCGATGGTTTCTTTGCTAAAGATGGTGGGCTCAGAGAATTCCAGCGCGTTGACGGGAGCGAGCAGGGCCAGAGTCACGCTGGCTGGAATCAGGCCGGCCCCCTTGGCGGCGGCCTCAATGGTCTGGAGGAGTTCGCGCCGGACGCCGCCGACCCAGACCTTATATTTGACTATTACGCCCTTGGGGGCATCGGGCTGGGGTTTGCCGCGCGGCGGAACGAGAAAGCAATCGAAAACGTAATCCGGCAAGTCCTGTTGCAGATAGTTCTTGGGATTGAGTTTGATCATCTGGCGCATCTCTTCCAGCGGCATGAGGGGCAATTCCGTGCTGCGCAGAACGGAGTCCCCGGCGCCGATGGCGATGGTCACTTGCTTGGTTTTGGGCTGCATGGCCGCGGCGATGCCGCGGAGGTGCTCCGTCAATAGCCCCTGGGGCAGGCTCTTGTCATAAACCGGAGCATCCTGCACCAAAAAGCGCGAAAGGCTAAAACTGTCCCCCTGGCGATCCAGCAGCACCGCTTTGGTGGTGCGGGAGCCTAAATCAATCGCAAAGATCTGATCGCGCGTCCTGCTCCCAATGAGAAAGGGAATCGTCATGAGCTTTACTTAGCAGATTTGGGTTGGGAGCGGAAGGAATTTAGCAACCAGGCGAAACTCAGGCGGTTTTTGTCATAATCGTCCCCGTTGCAGGAAAAGATAAACTCAAAGCTTCCTGTGGGGCAGGGCACGTAAGCGTCGCGGATGCGCAGAGCCAGGCCGTTTTGCGCCGGTTGAACGAAATCAAAACAGAGACCAGTGCCGTAGTCGGAGACGCAAGGGCCGGATTGCACCACGGAAGCGCCTGGGTATTTTTTGGCGACCATGTCCCGCAAATCCTCCATCCTGGGCAGGGTGGCGGGAAAATTGGTGGTCACTCGCACCGTGATCGCGCTGGTGCCGTCCGCCGCGGTAAAAACGATGCTGCGGCTTTCCTCGTTCACTTGGATGCCGTAGCCGTTGGGGACGCGGAGAGAGAATTGAGCTTTGCCCACTTCCATTAGCAGGACGTTCGCCGAACCGCCTTCGGCGGATGGCAGGGTGGCGGGAATGACCGCAAACGAGGGTTGGCAGAGGCACTGCGGCTGAAGGCTGGCACAAAACAACAGGCAAACAAGAAACTGGATTCGGGGCATAAGCTCAAAACTGCGTGGTATAGGGTGGCAAGGTGGTCCATGCCGAGCGCTGCAAGTAAATGACCTTGGGGGTGAGCGGAGGCAATTGCGCCGGGTTGAGAAAATTAGTGTCGAAGGCCCAATCCCGCGTGGGTGGATTATAGACGACTCCGGTTCCCGGCCAGGGCGCCCTGCCAATCTGGCTGGCGAACATCTCCACCAGGGATCCGTTGTAGTAAAGGTTCACAGAGCTCCAGTTCTCCAGCAGACGCAGAAAATTTTCCACCCCGCCGCTGTAGTTGCCGGTGACGGAGGGGACGATGCCTGTCAAGATGGCGGCGTTGACGGTGTCAGGGGTCGCGACGCGGCTGCTGAGGCTGTTGGTGCTGTTCAGAGGGGTCCAGCCTGGCGACAAAATGGTGATGGCATCGGTGTAGATGGCGCTGGGCAGGGTATTGGTGACTGCGTAGGACTGAGTTGTTAGGTTGATCGGAACACCACTGCTATTGACATTGGTTGTCACGTTCCAGTTTCCCACGACATACACCGGGTCCGGGGAAGCGATGGAAAGCCCATTGGACGGAAGGGCGGCGCCGTTGGTGAGGACAATTCCTGGCTCCACGTTGCTGAGGCCAGTCCGCATGTCGGCCAGAAAAACGGATTGAACGTCGGCCGTGGCGGAGTTACGAGAGGCGGCGGCCGCCAGCACGGGCCGCAGAACGGTGTTGGTGGCGCTCCATTGCCGTAGCGCGCCGACGTTGAGATTGACGGGATTTACGTAAAGGCCTTCCCTCCCGTTGTAGAATGTTCCATTGGTGCTGAGAAAGAGAGACCATTGATTGTTGGAAATCGTCGTCGCCTGGCCGTTAATTTCCACGCCACTGGTGACCGTGATTTGGTTGCCATTGGAAATAAGGACGATCAAGTCCGTCTGATTGTAAAGGCGGTTGGTTCCGACGGTCGAAGTATAGGACTCGCCTGCCGGCGGGACTTGCAAGACGGTTTCGACCCCGACGGCATTGCTCCCGGAGGTGTTGGTGCCGACGGGCAGATTGAGCGGGACGGTGCTTGCGCTGGGTTGATTGGATTCGACGAAATGGATCGAGCCCCCGCCGGTCCCTGGGTTAAAAGCGTTTGTGTTCGTGGACATTGTGCCCGTGTAGTTAACGTTGGTGGAGAACGTCAAGGTCACGCCTGAGTTTGGCCCAAATTGCACGTTGGTATTGCCATGCACCGAACCCGTGACATTCATATTGGCACCCGGATCGAACTCCATATAGTCATTGTAGAAAATGGCGAATTGGAAAATGGGGATTTGCTGCAGATCTATTTTTTGTCCAACGGTGCTCACGAGTCCGTACGTGCTGTGGAGGTTCTGTGCATTGGCGATAATCTCGTAGGTGGCCCCAACAGCCACTAATCCGGTGTAGGGGGTCCCCAGGACGTTGGTGGTGTTGGAAGCGATGCGAGTGACAATGAGGCTGTTGAGGGTGGTGCCTCCGCTAAACTGATAGTTCGTCCAGCAGGAATTATCGCTGGCCGTGGGGATCATCGTTCTGTAAGTCGCCGTCTTGCTAAAAACGAGTCCTTCGCCGTATCTTTGGTCGTCCTGAATGACCTGGGAAAGCACCTTTTCGGTAGCGGCTTCGGCGGCATAAGCCGTGGCGAAGGTTTCGTTGTTGCGGGCGACGACGGTCGAGTTTTCATTGGACCAGGAGACCACGCTGGCCATGAGGAGCAAGGCGGTCGCCGCCAGCGACATGACGACCAGCAACGCCCAACCCTCTTTTCGTGCCTTGGAATTTGACAATCTCAGCTTCATGGTCTGTTTCGGGAAGCAATCGTGGTCACGATCTGGTAAAAGGAAACCGCTCCCCCAGGCGCAATGACGATTTGCGGGTTTTGCAAGGCTGTGAACCCCAGGCAAACCTGGACGATCGGGACGCAAGTGTTATTGGTCGAGTAGTCCACTGGGTTGCCCAAATAATCGTAGAGTGAGAAGATATTACTGTTATAAGTGTTGTTGGTCTGGATGCGATTGGCCGAGACCATCCTGAAGTCGCCCTGGCTTGAACCGGTGTAATTTGTCCGGTAGAGATTACTGCTGGAAGGGTCGTAATAATAGAGGATCCAGGGAACGTTGGTCCCTGTATTGGTGGTGGCAACCCATATTTTTAGGGCGTTGCCCGCTTGCCGCGTGCCCTGTGGGGTATTCGTGAAACCTCCCAGGTTCCCTCGGCCGACGGCGTTGGATTGGCCCGAACGGACATCGGTCATTAGCATGCCGATCGCCTGGGCGGCGTCATCGCTGGAGCTGAGCCAGATTTGCTGGCGACAAGCCATCGAAACTCCGTAGAGGTTGCACATAATGAGCGAGCCGGCGAGAACAACCAGCGTTGCCATGACGATGAGAGCTTCGACCAGGGTGAAAGCGCTTTGGTGGCTGAGGCGATGGGTGCTGGCCAGGGTCATTTTCATAAGTCCGGCGCGCGCATGACCGCAATTGTGTTGGTAAAAGTGCCCATGCCCATGAAATTCCAGGCGCAATCGACCCGAATGAGAATGTACGGCGGGTTTGTCGAAACTTCCGTCAGCGTGACATAGTTGGTGCCATAGATGAAGTTGGTCGAGGTGTTGGGCACGCAAAGGGGGCTCACTTGGGTGGCCGTTAAGATGGGGTTAAATATGTTGGTTATGGTAGCGCCCGAAACCACCCATTGTGAGGCGACGATGCCCTCCATCCTCTCCATGGCCATGGCGCTGGCGGCCAATGAGAAAGAGGCATATTGCGCCCGGCGCGACGCGATCTGGTATCCTTTGAACATCCCGGTCATCACCAGCACGGTAATGGCCAGGGCGACGCAGACTTCGATCAGCGAAAACGCTGCAAGGTTCTTCCCGCGAAGGGTTGACTGGTTAAACTGCATGTCTGGGACCGATCAGTTTAATTGTTCTCGACCGGTTAAACTCAGTTTCTCACAGCAGTTTTCGAGCCATATCAACCTTGCAATGGCATCGAAAGTTGTTTGCGGTGCGTCAAACGTTCTGTTATAAATGGCCCCAACATGAACGGCACAACCGGCCGAAACCTGAGAATGCTTATGAGTTCCAACGCAAGCACCCCTGCTCCCGCCTCACCGCAATGGTCCACCGTGCTCAAAGCGCGCCGGGAAGACAGGGAGCAGGCGACGAAATTAATGGCCCGGCTCGGGGAGCATTATTGGTATCCCTGTTACGCTTATGTCCGTCAGCGGGGGCACCCCCCGGAAGAAGCCAAGAGCCTCGCGCACGAATTCTTTACGCGGCTGCTCCAAAACAGGACATTGTCTCTGATGAAGCGGGACTGTGGAAAGTTCCGCTCCTTCCTCCTCAGCGCCATGAACCACTTCCTCACGGACGAATCGCGCAAGGGCCGCCTGCAAAAGCCGTCCCCGCCTCCCGTTTCCCTGGCGCCGGAAAAGGTCTTTGAGCAAAACTGGGCGCTGGCGGTGCTGCATGTGGTTTATGACCGTTTGAAGCGGGAATATCACGAAGCCGGAAATGGCGAGCTGTTCAAGGAGATAAAGTTCACCATCACCGGCAAGGGCGCGGCCGTGCCCTACGCTGAACTGGCCCGCCATTTGAGCATGGCGGAGGAGAATCTTCGAGAGCGAGTGGAGGAGCTGCGTCGGCGCTTTGGCGAAGTCTTACGCGAGGAAGTGGCGTCCCTGGTGGCGACTCCTGCCGAAACGGAGGAGGAATTGCGCTCTTTGTTTCACGCGGTGCCGCTGCCCGCGGTCGCGGTACCGGGTTAAAGGTTTTACTCTTTAACCCGGCACGATGCGGGTGATTTGTTACTTTTTCTTGGCGTGGACCTTTTCCTCAATGGCCGCTTGCGCCGCCGCCAGGCGGGCGATAGGCACGCGGAAAGGCGAGCAACTGACATAGCTTAACCCGACGCGATGGCAGAACTTCACGCTGGCAGGGTCGCCGCCATGTTCGCCACAGATGCCCAGTTTGATGTCGGGACGGGTGGAACGGCCTTTTTCGACCGCGATTTTGATCAAAGCACCCACACCTGATTGGTCAATCGTGGCGAAGGGATTCTGCTTGATGATTTCCAGCTCTTGATAACGCGGCAGGAATGAACCGGAGTCGTCGCGGCTCATGCCGAGACAAGTTTGGGTCAGATCGTTGGTGCCGAAGCTGAAGAATTGGGCGTCTTTGGCGATTTCGTCCGCCATCAAGGCGCCGCGCGGGATTTCAATCATCGTGCCGACCATGTACTTGACCTTGGTCTTCTTCTCTTCCTGCACTTTCTTGGCCGTCCCATTCACGATCTCCAATTGCAGTTGGAGTTCTTTCGGGAAGCCGACCAGCACAATCATGATTTCCGGCTTCACGGGAATGCCTTCCAGTTGCACCTGAATGGCCGCTTCGATGATGGCCCGAGTTTGCATCTCGGTGATTTCCGGAAACGCTATCCCCAGACGGCAGCCGCGCAAACCGAGCATCGGGTTGAACTCATGCAGTTCCGCCACGCGCCGTTTGATTCTTTCCACTGGCACGCCCATTTTCGCCGCCAAGTCTTTTTGCGCCGCCTCTTCGTTGGGCAGGAATTCATGCAACGGTGGATCGAGCGTCCGGATGGTTGCGGGCAAGCCTTTAAGCGTGCGGAAGATGCCGACAAAGTCGTCGCGCTGGTAGGGCAACAGCTTGGCCAGCGCCTTTTTGCGATCTTCCAGATTGTCCGCCAGGATCATTTCGCGCATGGCATCGATGCGATTGCCTTCGAAGAACATGTGCTCGGTGCGGCAGAGGCCGATGCCGACGGCGCCGAAACCAACGGCGTTGGCGGCCTGATCGGGCGAGTCCGCGTTGGTCCGCACTTGCAGACGGGTGGCTTTATCGCACCATTTCATCAGCTGGGCGTAATTCTGATAAGTCTTGCTGAGTTTCGGATCCAGCGTCTTGGCCACCAGCACCTGGACGATTTCAGAAGGCGCGGTCTTCAATTCGCCCGCATAGACTTCGCCGGCCGTGCCGTCGATGGAAAGATAATCTCCTTCTTTGAATGTCTGGCCGCCGACGGTCAGGGTGCGGGCCTGATAATCGATCTGCAACGCGCTGGCGCCGCAAACGCAGACTTTGCCCATTTGGCGCGCGACCAGCGCGGCGTGCGAACTGACACCGCCCCGCGCGGTCAAAATGCCCTCGGCGGCGATCATGCCGCGCAGGTCTTCGGGAGAAGTTTCGACGCGGGCGAGCAGGACCTTTTCACCGCGATGAGCCGCTTCCACAACCCGTTCGGCGTTGAAATAAACCTTGCCGGTGGCGGCGCCGGGTCCGGCTGGCAGGCCTTTGGCAATGCACTTGGCGGACTTGACCGAGGCGCGGTCGAAGACGGGGGCCAAAACCTGGTCTAATTGTTCAGCGGGGACGCGTTGCACCGCCTCCTCCCAGGTGATGAGCTTCTCTTTTTCCATTTCGACGGCGAAACGGATGGCCGCCAGGCCGGTGCGTTTGCCGTTGCGGGTCTGAAGCATGAAGACTTTGCCATCCTCAATCGTGAACTCGAAATCCTGCACGTCACGGAAGTGGCTTTCGAGGGTCTGGCGAACCAGCTCCAGTTCCTTGGCGGCCGCGGGCATGATCTTGGTCAGTTCAGCCACAGGCTTGGGGGTGCGAACGCCGGCGACGACGTCCTCGCCTTGGGCGTTGATGAGAAATTCCCCGTAGAACACTTTCTCGCCGGAGGCGGGGTTGCGGGTGAAGGCCACGCCGGAACCGGACTTGTCCCCGGTGTTGCCGAAGACCATGGATTGGACATTGACCGCCGTTCCCCACTCGGAGGGAATGTTATATTTGCGGCGATAGACGATGGCGCGGTCATTCATCCAGGAGCCGAAGACAGCGCCGATCGCGCCTTCCAATTGTTTCCACGGATCGTTGGGGAATTCCTTGCCGGTGCGTTCCTTGATAAGGGCCTTGAATCGTTTCACCAGTTCCTGCAGGCCAGCGGCGTCGATCCGGGTATCTTCGACGTGCTGTTCATTCGGGAACAGGCTCTTCTTGAGGCCTTCGATCACGGTTTCGAATGGCTCATGGTCCTCATTAGCGGCCGCTTGCACGCCCATGACCACGTCGCCGTACATCTGGATGAAGCGGCGATAACAGTCCCAGGCGAAGCGGGGATTGCCGCTGACCTTTTCCAGCGCGACCACCGTCTGGTCATTGAGGCCCAGGTTGAGAATGGTGTCCATCATGCCGGGCATGGAGTCGCGCGCGCCGGAGCGGACCGCCACCAAGAGGGGCTTTTCGACATCGCCGAAGCGTTTGCCGAGAATTTTTTCAGTGTTGGCGACGCCGGCCTTGACTTGCGCCCACAATTCCTTCGGGTAGGATTTGTTGTGGGCATAATAGTAAGTGCAGACTTCGGTGGTGATGGTAAATCCCGGGGGGACCGGAAGACCAATGCGGGTCATTTCGGCCAAGTTGGCGCCTTTGCCGCCAAGGAGGGGTTTCATGCCGCCGTTGCCGTCGGCCTTCTTGTTGCCAAAAAGATAAACGTATTTTTGTAACTTTGATGATTCTTTAGCCATAAGTAATCCTGTAGGACTCGCTGGTTTGGCGGGTCACAACTGCGACTCCGACATTAGCAAAAGTGGACAAGCAGTCAATTGCCGTTTGTGCAATAATCGAACTTAATTTTGGCAAATAATATGCAAAAACTGCGCGGCGCCGCCCTGGCTCTTTCTCTCACCCTCGCTTTAGCCGCCTGCGATAAGCAACCCGCTTCGCTCGCGGGCCAGACGCAGGATTTCTTCGTCAAAGGAGTGGTCAAAGAGCTGGAACCGGATGGCAAAACCATCCTCATCCGCCATGAGGCGATCTCCAATTACATGGCGGCCATGACGATGCCGTTCGAGGTCAACGACACCAACTTGCTGCGGGGCTTGCAAGCGGGCGATGAGATCAAGTTCCACCTCGTCGTCGCGCCGGATAGGGGTTGGATCGATCACATCACGTTGCTGCGCTCAAATGCTCCTTCGGACAACGCCGCCGCGCCTCCCGGATTTCATTTCTTGCCGGCTTTGCCGCCATTGGATGAGGGTGACGAATTGCCGGAATATCATTTCACCAACGAACTAAGCCAGCCAGTCAGTCTCAGCCAATTTAAGGGGCAGACGCTGGCTTTGACGTTCTTTTTCACAAGTTGTCCTTATCCTGATTTTTGTCCGCGCATGACGGGCAATTTTGCCGCGGCCCAAAAGGAGTTGGAGACCAAAACCAATACCAGACCCTGGCACTTGTTTTCGATTTCCTTCGATCCCACGAACGATACGCCCGCCCGTCTCAGGTCCTACGCCATGACCGCGCACTACGATCCAAACCATTGGAGCTTTTTGACCGGGGACGGAAAGGAAATAGAGGAATTGGCCGATCAGCTCGGCGAACAATACTGGCGTGATGGCGCCGGGTTGAGCCACAATTTGCGCACGGTGGTGGTCGATCCGCGCGGGCGCATTCGCAAGATTCTCATCGGCAACAAGTGGACGGCGGCCCAATTAGTGGAGGAAATGCTTCAGGCCGGAATGCCGGAAAAGGAGAAGGCGAAGTGAAAAAAGCATCCTTATTTCGCGTTGTGCTGGTGACGGCGCCGAATGTCACAATGGCCCGCCATTTGGCCCGCGAAGCGTTGCGGATGCGCCTGGCGGCATGCGTCAATTTAATGCCGCGGATGGAATCGCATTACTGGTGGAAGGGGACAATGGAAAAAGGCGCGGAAGTGCTGATGATATTTAAGACGCGCGCGTTCCATCTGGCGAAGCTGGAAGCGCTCATTTTAAAGGAGCATCCGTACGACACCCCGGAGTTCGTGTCGCTGGAACTGGCCGGCGGAAATGAACGGTACTTGGATTGGCTGGACCGCGAAACCCGTCAATGATGGCAGCCGCAACCGTGACCGCACGAGCCGCTCTCCAGGTCTTCTTCCGCCGGAATGCGGCCCAGCTCAAAGGTCTTGTTGACAAACTGGTGGACCCCTTCCTGCATTTCGTGCATTTCCTCTTGGGCGTCGATGAAGGCCCTGGCCACCGGGTTATCCAGGAGGGTTTGGCGCTCCGACTCAAACGCGGCAATTTCGCGGGCATCCAGGGGCGCTCCCTGGTGCTGTTTTTCGTGGAGGGCGCGGCCCTTTTCGCTCAAGCTTTCGTAAAGCTCTTGCGCTTTGGTGTCGGCCATGAACGAATCCACCCGCTGGCGGATGTTTTGAAATTGAGGCTGTTGGACGATGGCTTCACAAAGTTCCAGCGTCTTCTGGCGCACGGCGTCGTCGATCTGAGTTGTCGGCATGGCGGCAATGTGCCAGCGCTTGGGCGCAAAAGCAACTGGATTCTTTGGGGTTAAGAGTAAGATTAGGCAAAGCGAATGCGAATCAACATCGCGAGACAGGAAATCGACCGCTGCGCGGACCCCGCGCGGGTCAAGGCCTGGCTGGCCCGGGCGGCGGAGAGTGTGCCGGGCGTGCCCTGGGACAAATTGTCCGCTGCCCAGGCGCGGCTGCTGGTGGCGCTGATGAGCGGTTCGCAAGCCGCCGGGGAATTGTTGCGCGCGCACGGCGATTGGCTGCCGCCGTTGCTGGAACCGGGAGCCCTGGAGCATCCGCGCCAGGAACAAGGGCTGCGGCGCGAGGTCGAGCGTTGGCTGGGACCGGCGCTCCAGCGGGGCGAGATAGAGGCCGCGCTTGCGGAATTGCGCCTGTTCAAAGAGCGGGAAATGCTGCGAATCGCCACGCGCGATTTGGCGCGATTGGACAACGTTTTTGAAATCACGCGGGAGATTTCCAACGTCGCGGATGTTTGCCTGCAAACGGTCTTTTGTCTTTGCCTGGAGCGTTTGGCGCGGCGGCATGGTACGCCGTGGCACCTGGACGCGGACGAACAGTGGCAGAAGACGAGGTTCTGTGTGCTGGGGTTGGGCAAGCTGGGGGGGCAGGAGCTGAATTACAGTTCTGATGTTGATGTCATTTTTGTTTATGAAGAGGAGGGGCAGGTTATCAAAGACCCGCCTCGAGCGCGGGATCAAACCATCCGCGGCCTCTCCAATCACCAATTCTTTACGCGCCTGGGGGAGACGATGATCGCGGAAATTGGGAAAATGACGGCGGAAGGCATGCTTTTCCGCATCGACCTCCGGCTCCGCCCGGAGGGCGACGCCGGGCCGCTGGTCCGTTCCTTGCAAAGTTACGAGAGCTATTACGCGCAATGGGGCCAGACCTGGGAGCGAATGATGCTGATCAAGGCGCGGCCCGTGGCGGGCGATGCCGTGCTGGGGGCGGAGTTTCTGGAAATGATCCAGCCTTTTCGTTTTCCCCGTTCGCTGGGCCAGCGGACCTTGCGGGAAGTCGCTGCTGTCAAGACACGAATCGAAAACGAGGTGGTTAGGCCGGGTGAAGCCGAGCGCAATGTCAAGCTGGGTCGCGGCGGCATCCGCGAGATCGAGTTTATTGCCCAGACCCTGCAATTGCTCCATGCCGGGCGGCTGCCCTTTCTGCAAGGGGCGGCCACGGTCCCGACCCTGGAGAAACTGGCCAAATACTCGTTGCTCCGGGCCGACGAGGCGGCCGCCCTGGCGGAAGCGTACGTCTTCCTCAGGCAGGTCGAGCATCGCTTGCAAATGGAGGCAAACCGGCAAACCCATACCATCCCGGCGGAACGCCGTGACCGCGAGCGGCTGGCGCGCCTGATGGGATGCGCCACCCTGGCGCAATTCGATGAACAACGGCTAGAACACTGCCGGGAAGTGCGCCGGATTTTTGACAAACTCCTGGCGGGAGAGGAGCCGGCCGGCCCGGAACTGCCGCCGCTGGAGGGGGCGGAAGCGGCGGCTCTCTGGAAAAAACTGCTGGCTACCCGCGGCTTTCGCGACGCGGACAGCGCCTTCGGCATGGTCAAACTATTTATTCTGGGGCCCGGCTACGCGCATGTTTCAACCCGCACGATGGAGCTGGCGCGGGAACTCTGGCCGCGCTTTCTCGCGCTCTGTCCGTGGCCCCAAACGGGCGGCGGCGGGCGGGAACGAGTCCTGTCCGACCCGGACCGGGTGTTGGTGCGCCTGGCGGGATATATCGAGGCCTATGGAGCGCGGGCGGCGCTTTACGAATTATGGACCCATAACCCGGCGCTTTTTGAATTATTATTATTATTGTTCGACCGGTCGGAGTTTTTGGCGGAACGGGCCGTTCGCGCACCCGATCTGGTGGACGAGTTGGAGTCCGGCGGGCGCCTGAATCGGAGCAAGAGCGCGGCGGAAATCCTGACAGACTTGCGGCACGGGGCGGGGGACGCCGACCAGGCGCTGTGGCTGAGGCGCTATCACCAGGCCGAGACCATGCGCATTGGCCTGCGCGATATTCTGGGCCTGGCTGATTTTGAAGCGAATTTGCAGGAACTGACCTGTCTGGCGGAGGCCTGCCTGCAATACGCGGTGGAAGCAATCATGCGCCGCCAC
Source organism: Limisphaerales bacterium (assembly GCA_052139695.1). Taxonomy (GTDB): domain Bacteria; phylum Verrucomicrobiota; class Verrucomicrobiia; order Limisphaerales; family Palsa-1400; genus PLGF01. Next base: position 20,716 of record JBKQWF010000214.1, on the reverse strand, counting down.
ATATTGAAACGCCCGCCCTTTTGCGTTCTGGGGTTGGGCAAGTTGGGCGGACACGAGATCACTTATGGCTCGGACCTGGACATCGTCTTTGTGGCGCGGTCCGGCGCCGGCAATCTTCCGCAATGCCAGAGATGGGCGGCTGAACTGATGGAATTGCTCTCGGCAAAAACGGAATCAGGCGCGACTTTCGCGACCGATGCCCGCCTGCGTCCGGACGGGGAGAAAGGGCTGCTGGTCAACACGGTGGAGGCGCACGAAGACTATTACCGGCGGCGGGCGGCGCTGTGGGAGATCCAGGCTTTGACACGGGTGCGCGCGATCGCGGGCGACCTTGAAACTGGGGCGAAGTACGAACGAATGGCGGGCGCGGTGGCGAATTTTTCCCCGCAAAACGTGGCGGCCAGGGCGATGCCCGCGGCGTACTCGCCGGACTGGATGCGTGAAATCGACCAGATGCGCCAGCGCATTGCCGCGGAGCGAACGCCCCCCGGCAAGGACCATTTGGCCATCAAAACGGGAACAGGCGGGTTGATCGATGCGGAGTTCCTGGCGCAAGCGATTTGCCTGGGCCAGGCATGGCGCGAGCCAAACACCTTGCGAGCCCTGCGGCGGGCGCGCGAGGCGGGCGTGTTGGCGAAGACGGAAGGAGAGGCGCTGTTGCGCCATTACGGCCAATTGCGGCGCGTCGAAGGCATCTTGCGGCGCTGGAGTTTTGAGGGAGAAACAGTGCTGCCGGATGAGGAGGCGCCTTATTTGCGCGTGGCAGTGCGTTGCGGTTTCCGCGATGCGAAACAATTCAGCGAGGCATTGCGCGAGACCCGGACTGCCATTCGGGCGGTGTACAACGGGTTCTTTGGGCGCTTGCCCACGAGGTCAGGCGGTGCTAAGATCGCCCATAATCGAGGGGTGTAAATATGCCTTTGTATGAATATGAACTGTGTGAAGGGGACTGCGTGGTCTGCGGCGGAAATTTTACTTTGCGGCGGCCCGTGGATGCGGCCCCGCTGAAGGTCTGCCCCGCTTGCAAGCGGCCGGTGCGCAAAATTATTTCAACGTTTAATTCCCCCCTGAAACTCAAACCGCTCTCGGTTTCCGACGCGAAAAAGGCCGGATTCACGGTGCTGAAACGCTTGGGCAAAGGCGAGTATGAGAAACAATAACGTCCTTCAGGGGCTCTTTAGGCGAAAGAACGCGTTCGAGCCGGCCGGGTTTTCAAGGTAGGTGTGGAGGCCGTTGCTGACAAAGGGCGGCGCGGCTGGAACTTGCCATGATCCAGGGGACGCCAGGTTGGTGCTGCGTTGGAGGAGAAAATCAATCGGGGATTGCAGCCAGGTGACCATGACTTCCGTCCCGTTCGTCTTGATGCTCAGCATGCGCTGGTACGAATCAACGATGTAAGTGGCGGCAAAGGCCACATCGTTGGTAGAGTCCAGATTTCCTTCGGCAAACCCCATCGTGGCGGTGTTGGTGATGCCGGCAGCCTCGAGGGGGGCAGTCACGATTTGGATCGTGGCGCTGGCGTTGTTGCTGAGAATGCCGATATTGCAGATCACTTGCCCGTTGGCGTAGGTGACTGCCCCTAACGTGCTGTCAGATGAAATGTACGACAAGAGGCTGGGAATCTTGTCGGTCACAACCAGGCTGGTGACAATGGACGGGCCTTCGTTGGTGACAGTCAGGGTGAAGGTGACGTTGGTCCCCGGCGCGCCATAGACCGGGCTGGCCGTTTTAGTCAAAAATAACAAGCTCGGTTTGGTCACGGTGAAACTGTTCGAGCTGGCATCTTTTCCATAGGGAGTCAGCACCGTGAGCGGGCCGCTCAGCCCGTTGACGGGCACGGTCGCTTCCACCGCGTTGGTGCCCGCGGTAAAACTGGAGGCTTTGATGCCGCCGAATTGCACGTTGGTGACGTCAAAAAGCGTGGTGCCGTTGATCGTGACGACCGTGCCGGCCGGGCCGAGGGAGGGGCTGAAGCTGTAGATTTTGGGCAGGATGGCGAAGAGGTTGGTGCTGATAATAACACCGCCAGGCGTGACGATTTCGATCAAGCCGGTGCTGGCATTGGTCGGCACAGTGGCCGTGATCTGGCCGGCTGTGGCGGAATAATTATAATTTACTCCATTGACCCGCACGGAACTGGCGTCGAGAAAGCCGCGCCCGGCAATGGTGAAGGCGGCGTTGACGATGGCGGAGGTGGAGCTCAACGAAATGATCCACGGCTGTGAATAGAACAAGTTTGTGCTGGTGGCGGCGCCGTGGCTGTTGAGGACGCTGATCGGTCCGGTCGAAATGCCGGACGGCACGGTGACAATTAATTCCGTCGTCGAAGTGGGCGTCTGGTAGGTGGCGGGCACGCCGTTGAACTCGACGGCGGGATTGGCCAGGCTGGTGAAATTCGCGCCGGTCAATGTCACGGTTTCTCCGCGCACGCCGTTGGTGGGAGTAAAGCCCGTAATCACGGGAGCGGCGGTGGTGACGGTGAAATTGCTGCTGGTGGTGTAACTGGAAGTTCCGGCTGTTATTTTGATGGGGCCGGTGGTGGCGTTATTCGGAACCGTGGCGGAAATCTGTGTGCCGCCCGCTCCCGGCACCGAAAAGAGCGCGCTCGCGCCGTTAAACGCGACCGCGGTCACATCGGAAAAATTCAACCCGTCGATGGTCACAACGGTGCCGGGCGGACCGATGACGGGATTGAACTCGGTCGCGATGGACGTGGCGCTGTTGGTGAAATTGGTGGAGGTGGTTGCCGTGCCCAGGGCGGTGGTCACGGAAATGGGACCGATGCCCGATCCGGCCGGCGGATAAACTTCCAGTTGCGTATTTTGATCCGCGGTAATGGTGGCGGCCTTCCCGTTGAAGGTCACCTTGGTGGCGGAAGCCAGATTCAAGCCATCGATGATGACCGGCGTGCCGGCGTTGCCGAGCGTCGGCGAGAAATCGGTAATAATCGGGCCGGCGCCCGTGACCAGGTTGCTCGTGGTGGTGGCCAAGCCGAAGTCGGTGGCGACAGTAATGGGGCCGGAGGTGGCGTTGGCGGGGACGGTAGCATCGAGTTGCGAAGAGGAAACGAGCGAGGCGGCAGCGGCTTTCCCATTAATCTTGACTGCGAACGGCGAAACGAAATTCCCGCCAAAGATGGCCACGGTCGAGCCAATCGCCGCCGCAACGGGTGAAAACCCCGTGATGACCGGAGCGGAGGAAATGACAAAGCTGTTGCTGCTGACGTTGGTGCCCGCGCTGGTGATGACGGTAATCGGCCCGGTGACCGCGCCGGAAGGAACGGTGGCGCTGACTTCAGTCAAAGCGACGACGCTGCCCTTGACGGAGGCGTTCTTGCCGCTGAAGACAACGGTCGTGCCGTTCGTGATGAAGTTGAGGCCATCAATAAAAACAAGGGTGCCCGCGCCGCCTTTGGGCGGCGAAAAATCCGTAATGACTGGCGCCACCAGAAAACTGGCCGTGCTCGTGGCGGAAGCAGAAGCCGTGAGCACTTCCACTGGCCCGCTGATCGCGCCAACAGGGACGACAAATTGCAACTGAGCATCGGAGATCACCGAAAAATCGGCCGGGGTAGGGGAAATTGGGTTGATTTGGACGAGCGTGGCACTGGTGAAACCAGACCCGTTTATGGTGACGACATTCCCCGGCTGGCCAAACGCCGGAGAAAAGCTGGAAATGGCCAGCGTCGCCGCGTGCATGGTTAGGGAGAAACAAAAAACGATCCAGCCAGCCGCCTGCGGCAGGAATGACAAAAACCTCCGAATCGCGTGCCCCGCTCTCACAAATCAACTTGTGCCTGAGTCCAACCTTGAATTCGGGCCAAATATAGGCGCTTTGGAGAAATGAGCAAGAATGAAGGAGGAGACTCAAACTCTCTCCCATCACAACTTACTTCATGGCTGGGGAGCGCGACCGTCCCGGCAACCGTCCCGACCGCCGCAGTCGGCGTCTCGCCGACCGCATCTTCCCAGTAGAGTTCCTCATTGATTTTGCTCACCTGGCTCGCGACGATGGCTTCCCTATGGCAGCGCCAGAATCTCCCGATCATGCTGGTCCTCATCAGGGCCTGTGGGGCGCTCGATTCGGGAATTTGGGGGCCGGACGGCAAAATGCCATCGTTTGTGTTGTCCTGGTGCTGGCGGTCTGGATGGTGTTTGGCCAGACGGTCAGGTTTGGCTTCGTCAATTACGACGACAATTTGAATGTGTACGACAATGGCGTCGTGGCGCAGGGTTTGACGCCGCAGTCCATCCCGTGGGCGTTTTCCCATCCGCAAACAGCCAACTGGGTTCCCTTGACCACGCTCTCTCACATGCTGGATTGCCAGATTTTTGGCCTCAACGCGGCTGGCCATCACTTCGTCAACGTCCTGTGGCACGCCGCCGCCGCGGTTCTCCTTTTCCTGATCTTGCGCGAGATGACCGGCGCCCTTTGGCGAAGCGTTTTTGTCGCGGCTCTCTTTGCCCTTCATCCGTTGCGCGCCGAATCGGTCGCTTGGGTTTCCGAGCGCAAGGACGTTTTGAGCGGGTTTTTCTTTATGTTGACTATCTGGGCTTATCTTCGGTATGCGCGACGGCCATCGCGCGGCGGTTATGTGGCCATGGCGGTCATTTTTACCCTGGGGATTCTCTCCAAGAGTATGTTGGTGACAGAACCGGCGGTCTTATTGCTGCTGGACTATTGGCCGCTCGGCCGCCTGCGCGGCGGGCGGGAGATTTTCCGACTTATTCTGGAAAAAACTCCGCTCCTGGTGCTTGCTCTTGGTTCGTGCGTTGTTTCCGTCATGGTGCCCGGCTTGCTGATTACGGGGACGGCGCGTCTTCCGCTCACCGCGCGCCTGGCCAACGCGGCGGTTTCATCGGTCATTTACTTGCGCCAGATGGTTTGGCCAGCCGGGTTGGCTGTTCCCTATCCAGTTCCGCCCCATGGCCGGCCGTTTTCGGAAATCGCCCTGGCCACGTTGCTGTTGGCCGCGATCACCGTGCTCGCGGTGGCCTGCCGTAAGAAGCAACGTTATTTGCTCGTGGGCTGGCTCTGGTATTTGGTCATGCTCATTCCAGTGGCGGGCCTTGTTCCGATCTCCCTCTGGGCCAGCCATGCCGACCGTTACACTTACCTGCCTGAGATCGGTTTGGCCATCACGGGAACTTGGGCCTTCGCCGATTTGGCCGCTCCTTGGAAAGATCGCCAGCCGATCTTGGGCGCTTTCATGGCCATCGCCTTGGGCATCTTGATGTGTTGCGCCGCCCGGCAAAGCTCCTATTGGCGCGACAGCGAGACGCTCTGGGATCGTTCCATTTCCGAGGACCCAGATAACGCTGTCGCTCATTGCAACTTAGGCTCCGCCCTGGCCCACAAAGGCGAAACTCAACCAGCCCTGCGGCAGTACCAGATGGCCTTGCGGATTGATCCTCATTACAGCGTCGCCCATTGCAATCTCGGAAACGCCTTTTCCCGTCTGGGCAAAATCGACGAGGCCATCGCGGAATACCGTCAAGCATTGGAGAATAATCCGGACTACGCGGAGGCGCATTGCAACCTGGGCAACGCTCTGGTGAGCACCGGAAAAATGGAGGAAGCTTTCACGCAGTTTCACCGGGCTCTGGCCTCCTGGCCTGATTATCCCCAGGCCCGCGTCGGCTTGGGTTCCGCGCTGGCCAAGATCGGGCGGGACACGGAAGCCATCGCGGAATATCGCAAGGCCTTGGCGATTGATCCGCGCGACACGCAGGCGCGCTACAATCTCGGCCGCGCTTTGGCCCGGCAAGGCGCCGCGGAGGAAGCCGCTGGGGAATTCAGCGCCGTCCTGGAAATCGATCCCAACGATGCCGAGGCGCACAGCAACCTGGGCCTGGCCCTGGCCAAGCTGGGGCAATGGCCCGCCGCCATGGCCCAATACCACAAAGCTTTGGAAATCAAACCCGGATATGCGGAAGCCCGCGGCAACCTGGCCGCCGCGCTCGCCCTCACAGGCCAAACGAAAGAGGCCATTTCTGAGTACCGCAAGGCGCTGGAACTCAATCCCGGCCAGGCCTATCTCCAGAACAGCCTGGCCTGGCTTCTCGCGACCGCTGCCGATCCCGCGTTGCGCGATGGCGCGCAGGCCGTTGCCCTGGCCGAAAAAGCCAGTCAAGCGAGCAACGGCGCTGATCCTTTGAGTTTGCGCACTTTGGCTGCGGCTTATGCCGAGACCGGCAATTATAAGGAAGCTGTCGACACCGTCCGCCGCGCGCTGGATTTGGCGGTGCGGCAAAAAAACGAAATCCTCGCCCGAACTTTGCCGCGGCAAATCAAACTCTACGAGGCCGGAATCCCCCTGCATGCGCCAAAATAGGCGGGAGTGAATCGCCTGTGGCCGCCATTAATTTGAGGCATTCTTTGGCCGCACGTGAAGCGAAAACAAGTGCGTGTGGCGGAGGGTAAGATATTTTTTTAAAAAAGTTCTTGCGGGAAAATGAGGTTGTGTTACTTTTTCGCTCCATTTTCGTCAAAAGCGATTGATGGCGGCTTTTGGCGCGACCGATAACTGATCGCCCCGCTGGGCGCAGGATTGATGGCCGACGCCGCGCAGCCGTTACAGTTTTGATTTTATGCCAGTTAAAACGTTCAGGCCCTTAACGCCTTCGACGCGCTACATTACCGTAGCGTCGTTCGATGAGATTACGAAGGACACTCCGGAGAGGAGTCTCATCAGTATTCGCAAGAAGTCTGGTGGGCGCAACTGTTATGGCCGCGTCACGGCTCGCGGCATCGGCCGGGGTCATAAACAGTTCTACCGCAACGTCGATTTCAAACGCAACAAGCATGGGGTGGAAGCGGACGTGGCGGCGATTGAGTACGATCCGATTCGCACCGCGCGTCTGGCTTTGTTGCTCTATAAGGACGGTGAAAAGCGTTATATCCTGGCTCCCAATGGCTTACAGGTAGGGGCAAAGATCATCAGCGGACCGGCGGCGCCGCCTGAACTGGGTAATTGCCTGCCTCTGAAAACGATTCCGGTCGGCTTGCCCATTCACAATATTGAAATCACCCCGGGTCGCGGCGGCCAGATGGTTCGCACAGCCGGCGGCTCGGCCATGGTGATGTCGCGCGACGAAGGTTATGCCCAAATCCGCCTGCCTTCGGGCGAAGTGCGCCGGGTGCATGAGACTTGTTACGCGACCATCGGCCAGGTAGGGAACCTGGAACACGAGAACATTGATTTAGGAAAAGCCGGTCGCTCGCGTCATCGGGGTATTCGTCCGATTAACCGCGGCGTGGCGCGCAACCCCGTGGACCATCCCAATGGCGGCGGCGCGGGCAAATCCAAGAGCGGCGGCGGCTGGCAACAGCTCACCTCACCGTGGGGCCTGCTGTCCAAGGGCTATCGCACGCGCCACAAACGCAAGTATTCCAATCGATTTATTCTTGTCCGTCGCGATGGCCGCCCGATGAAACGCAAATAATTGACGAAAGATAATTATGGGACGCTCCATTAAAAAAGGTCCATTCGTGGACGGTCACCTGATCGAAAAGATCGAGGCGGCCAAAGCCGCCAAGTCGAAGACGCCGATCAAGACCTATTCGCGCCGCTCGATGATCACGCCGGATTTTGTCGGCTTGACCTTTAACGTTCACAACGGCAAGATTTTCAACTCGGTCTTCGTCACGGAGAATATGGTGGGCCACAGGCTGGGCGAGTTTTCGCTCACGCGCACGTTCAAGAAGCACGGCGCCCACACCGCCAAAGCCGAAGCGAAATAGAAACGTATGGAAGTTCAAGCCATTACACACAACGTCCGCATGTCCGCGCAAAAGATGCGGGAGGTGGTGCGGCAGATTCAAGGTCTGCCCGCCGCGCATGCCCAGGCTGTCTTGGCGGTGGTGCCGCGCAAAGGAGCGCGGGTGGTGGCCAAGACTCTCAAGTCCGCCATGGCCAATGCCGAAGATTTGAAACTGCACAAGACGGAATACCAGGACATGAAAACCGAAGCTCTGCGCGTGAAGCTGGCCGTGGCCGGCACCGCGGGGAGCATTAAGCGGTTTACTCCCAAAGCGCGAGGGTCGGCCGGACCGATCATCAAACGCAATTGCCACGTGAAAATTGTTTTGTCCGACGAATAATTCTATGGGTCAAAAAACAAATCCGATTGGTCTGCGCGTTGCCCTGAACAAGGATTGGGGCTCGAAGTGGTTTTCCGAGAAAAAAGACTTTGGCAAATTGCTGGCCGAAGACCGCAAGATTCGCGAGATTCTTAAGGCCAAGCTCGAAGGCGCTTCGGTTTCCAAGATTCAACTCGAACGCGCCGCTTCCCGTTGCCGCATTACCATTTTTACCGCGCGCCCCGGCGTGGTCATCGGCCGCAAAGGGGCCGAAATCGACAAGCTCAAGGAGGAAATCAGCAAGATGACGGGCAAGGAAGTTTATGTCGATATTCAGGAAATCAAACAGCCTGAAACCGATGCCCAACTGGTCGCTGAAAACGTCGCGGTGCAACTGGAACGGCGCGTATCCTTCCGTCGCGCCATGAAAAAAGCCGTGCAAGTGGCGATGGATTTTGGGGCTGAAGGCATCAAAGTCAGAGTGGGTGGCCGGCTGGGCGGAGCGGAAATCGCGCGCGTCGAGAAATACCATCAAGGCCGCGTCCCGCTCCATACTCTGCGGGCCAATATCGACTACGGGTTTGCCGAAGCGAAAACCCTCTATGGCAAGCTGGGAATTAAGTGCTGGATTTGCAAAGGAGAAACACCGGTGGTCAGAAAACAAAAGGAACTGACGCAGGAATCTCCCGCGCCAGCCGCGACACCGGCTCCCGCGCCGGCCCCAGTAACGGCGTGAGATCAAGATAATAACTTTTTAGAAGAGAGAAGAATTTATGGCAATGAGCCCCGCCAGAGTAAAGTACCGCAAGATGCATCGCGGCAGTCGGACCGGGTTGGCCCATCGCGGCTCGACGGTCGCTTTTGGCGAATACGGATTGCAGGCGGTGGAACGGTGCTGGTTGGACACCAAACAGATCGAAGCAGCCCGCGTCGCCGTCACCCGCTTTATGAAACGGCGCGGCAAGGTCTGGATTCGCATCTTTCCGCATAAATCGTTTACGAAAAAGCCCTTGGAAACGCGCATGGGAAAGGGCAAGGGACCTTTGGAATCCTGGGTGGCGGTCATTCGCCCGGCCAACGTTCTCTTTGAAGTGGATGGGGTGCCCGAAATTGTGGCGCGGGAATCGATGCGTTTGGCAGCGACCAAGCTGCCGATTCGGACCAAGTTCATTTCGCGTCATCGCCTGGCTTAAAGACCTATGAAAATGTCCGAAATTAAAGATTTAAACCCGCAGGAACTCGCTGCCAAGAGCCGCGACCTCCGCCAGGAGATTTTTAATCTGCGCTTGCAGCAGGCCAGCAGCCAATTGGAGAAGCCTGCCCGCTTGCGCAACCTCCGCCGCGATATTGCCCGGCTGGAGACCCGCATTTCCCAACTCCGCAACAAACCCGCCTGATTTTTATGGCCGAAGCATTACCCTCTGAAGACCGCGGGCACCGCAAAGAACGCCTGGGCAAGGTCATCGCCAACAAGATGTCCAAGACCATTGTGGTCCGCGTCGAGCGCCGTTTCCCCCATCCGGAATACAAGAAGGTCGTCACCGCCTTTTCCAAGTTCTACGCCCATGATGAAAAGGGCGAGGCCAAAGTGGGCGATCTCGTCCTCATCCGCGAGACCCGTCCTTTGTCCAAACTGAAACGCTGGCGGCTGACGCAGGTGGTGGAACATTCCGCCGAGGCGCCGCTGGCCGCCGTCTAGCCAGGAAATTTATGTTACAGGTTCGCTCCATTTTAGACGTGGCCGACAACACCGGCGCCAAACGGGCCGCGGCCATCGGGGTCATCGGCCGCAACCAACGTTACGCCGGGATTGGCGATGTCATCAAAGCCCATATCAAAGAGGCCGCCCCAGATGGGACCGTCAAGAAGGGCGAGGTCGTCGATGCCGTCGTCGTCCGCACCCGCCATCAGATTCGCCGGGCCGACGGTTCCTACCTGCGCTTTGACAGCAACGCGATTGTTATCATTGACAAAGAGAACAACCCGCGCGGCACGCGTATTTTCGGGCCGGTGGCGCGCGAATTGCGGGAAAAGAAATTCATGAAGATCATTTCCCTGGCCCCGGAGGTCCTATAGCTATGCCAAAGGCACATGTCAAAAAGGGTGATGAAGTGGTGGTCATTGCCGGGTCGGAACTCGGACGGCGCGGGAAGATTTTGGAGATCAACACCAAAAAACAGCGCGTCCTGGTGGAAGGACTCAAAATGATCAAGCGCCATACGCGCAAGAGCCAGCAGCATCCGCAGGGAGCGATTGTTGAGCGCGAGGGCACCATCCATATCTCCAACGTGATGCTGGCGTCCGTCCACGACAAGCGCACGGGCGTCCACCATGAGGAGACTCCGCAATGAAACCGAGACTTTACGAAAAATACGTGCAGGAAGTACGCCCCGCCTTGCGGGAAAAGCGCAAATACCAGAATATTCACCAGGTGCCGCGCCTGGAGAAAATTGTCGTCAACATGGGCGTGAGCGCTTCCTTGGAAAAGGGGGCGATTGACGACGCCACGCGCGACCTGTCCCTCATTACCGGGCGCAAACCGGTCATCAGCAAGTCGCGCCATAGCATTGCTAATTTCAAGTTGCGCGAAGGCCAGGCGATCGGCTGCCGGGTGACCTTGCGCCGCGAAATTATGTATGAGTTTTTTGACCGGCTGGTCGCGGCTGCCTTGCCGCGTATTCGCGACTTTCGCGGCCTTTCGCCGCGCTCCTTTGACGGCCGAGGCAATTACACCCTCGGCGTGAACGATCAGACCATTTTCCCGGAGATCGAATTGGAGAAAGTCAAACGGACCCAGGGCATGGACATTACAATTGTCACCAGCGCTCCGACCAATGAGGAAGCCTTGGAGTTGCTGAAGATGATGGGCATGCCATTTGCCGAAGCCAAAGAAGCCGCTCCTCGTCCCGAGGCCGCCCCCCATCCCGAAACCGCCCCCCATCCCGTCACCACCTGATTTTATGGCCAAAACAGCCTGGATAGAACGTAATAAGAAGAAACGCGAGACCGTCAAGAAATTCGCCGCTTTGCGGGCCGAATTGAAGGCCCGGCGCGATTACGCCGGTTTGAGCAAGCTGCCGCGCAACGCCAGTCCCAGCCGGGTCGTCAACCGCTGTTCGATGTCCGGCCGCCGCCACGGTTATTTGCGCAAATTTGGCTGTTCGCGCCTGACTTTTCGCGAGGCGGCCCTGAACGGATTGATTCCCGGTGTGACCAAAGCCAGTTGGTAAATTATGAGCGACCCTATTGCAGACATGTTGACGCGGATTCGCAATGCCAGCAAGGCGTTTTTGCCGGTGGTGAGCGTTCCCCATTCCCGGCTCAAGGAGAGCATCGCCCACGTCCTCAAGCGCGAAGGCTACGTGGCCGAAGTCTCCGTCGAAGGAAAACTCCCGAAGCTCATCAAGATCAAACTGAAATACACCGGGCGCAAATGCGTGATTGAGGGGCTGCGGCGGGTCAGCTCGCCGGGTTTGCGCCGCTACAGTGGCGCGCAAAAAGTCCCGCGCGTGCGCGGCGGGTTGGGCACATCCATTCTCTCCACCTCGGAAGGGATCTTGACCGGCATGCAGGCGCGCAAAAAGAACCTGGGCGGCGAACTGCTCTGTGAAATTTGGTGATTCTTATGTCTCGTATTGGAAAACAACCCGTCACGGTTCCGGCCCAGGTAAAGGTCCAGGTAAAGGGCCAAAATGTCCACGTCGAAGGCCCCAAGGGCAAGCTGGATTTTGACTTGCCCCGCCGCACTTCCGCCAAACTCGACGGCAGCAGCCTCGTCGTCAGCCGTGAAGGAGATGACGCCCAGGCGCGGGCCCTGCACGGCTTGAGCCGCTCTATCGTCAATAATATGGTCAAGGGCGTGAGCGAAGGTTTTGTCAAAAAGTTGGAAATCCAGGGCGTCGGCTTCAAGGCCACCGTCCAGGGCAAGAATGTGAATCTCGTCCTGGGCTATTCGCATCCCGTTAATTATCCGATTCCCGACCAGATCAAAGTGACCGTCGAGGAAAACACTAAGCTGACGATTGAAGGTCCGAGCAAACAAATGGTCGGCCAGGTCGCGGCGGAAATCCGCGCCTACTACCCGCCGGAGCCTTACAAAGGCAAAGGCGTCCGCTACAGCGATGAGAAAGTGCGGCGCAAGGAAGGCAAGACTGTCCAGTAATAAATGGACCGCGGCCAAATCCGCGGCCCGGCAAGCATGAGAACTGATAAAAAAAATCGACTCGCGACCCTGCGCCACTGGCGCATTCGCAAAACCGTGACCGGCACGAAGGACCGCCCGCGCATGAGCGTGCGCTTTTCCAACGAGCACATCCGGGTGCAGTTTATTGATGACGTGGCGGGCCTCACCCTGGCGGCGGTTTCCACTGTGGGCAAGGCGGCTGACCCCAAATTGGCGGCCAACGTCGCGGGAGCAAAAAAAATCGGCACTCTCGCGGCCGAAGCGGCCAAAGGCAAAGGCATTGCCAGCGTCGTCTTTGACCGGAGTGGCGCCCGTTACCACGGCAAAGTCAAAGCATTGGCGGATGCCGCCCGCGAAGGTGGTTTGAAATTTTAACCCTGGAGAAAGAATATTGTGGCAGAGATTAACAAAGGTCCCAGCAGTGGTGTCAGAGGAGGCGGACGCGGCCCCGGTCGCGGCCCGCGGCGGAACCGCGGCACGCCCGGTGAAGGCGGCCCGGATGCCGGGCATGAAGGCGGCGGCGACTCCGAGTTGAGCGAAAAGGTGGTTTTCATCAATCGCTCCGCCAAAGTCGTCAAAGGCGGCCGCCGTTTCAGTTTTAGCGCTTTGGTGGTTGCGGGTGACAAGAAGGGACGGGTGGGCGTCGGTTTGGGCAAGGCCGTCGAAGTTTCCGAAGCCATTCGCAAAGGTGGCGATATGGCCAAGCGGCGCCTGGTGCATATGTCCCTTAAAGAAGCGACCATTCCACATGAGATCATCTGCCGACATGGGGGAGCCAAGGTGCTTCTTCGCCCGGCTTCTCCCGGCACGGGCCTGATTGCGGGCAAAACCGTGCGCGCCGTTTTGGAGCTGGCGGGCATTAAAGATATTTTGAGCAAGTCCCTCGGCTCAAACAATCCCTCAAACGTGGTCAAAGCGACCCTGTCCGGCTTGCAGCAAATGCGCTTGCACGAGGATATTTACAAGGCGCGAGGGCTGGAATATAAGCCGCGTCCCGTGGCGGTTCCTGTTCCCAGGGCCGCATCGGCCCCGGCGGCGGTCGCCGCGCCTTCCGCCCCAGCGCCGGTCGCGCCAAGCGCTCCCGCGGCGCCTGCCCCAGAGGCTGGCTCAGCGCCAGCCACAACCTAATTTATGCGTTTACACGATCTTAAACCTCGACCGGGCGCCACCCACCGTCGCAAGCGGCTTGGCCAAGGTGAATCCAGCGGCCACGGCAAAACCAGCGGTCGTGGCGGCAAAGGCCAGACGGCCCGCTCCGGCAGCAGCATTCGCATCGGATTTGAAGGCGGCCAGATGCCCTTGATCCGCCGCATTCCCAAACGCGGGTTCAACAACGCCCGCTTTGCTACCCGCTACGTGCCCGTCAACCTCGAAGCGCTCAACCGCTTTGAAGATGGCGCCACGGTGGACGCCGCGAAACTGCGGGAATTGGGCCTGGCGGGCGGTCCTGTCAAACAGGTCAAAATCCTCGGCGACGGCGAATTGACGCGCAAGCTTTCCGTGCAAGCGCACGCTTTTAGCGCTTCCGCTCGCGCCAAAATCGAGAAACTCGGCGGGGCCTGCCTGCTGATCGAGATGAAAAAGCCCGCCGAGAAAGTTCCCGGAAAACGCGAGCAAGCCCGGGCGGCGAATCCGCCTAAACAAAAAGTCAAGCCCGCCGAGGAAAAGGCGCCGGAGGAGAAAGCCAAAGCGCCCGAGGGAAAAGGGAAAGCCGAGGGAAAAGCGAAAGGGGAGGGAAAAGGCAAAACGGCTGAGGGCAAGGCCAAAGCGGCTGATAAACCCGCTGACAAAGCGCCGGAGAAAAGCGCCTAATTCTTTCTGAATGTTCAAATCCATCCTCAACACTCTAAGCAACTGCTTCAAGATACCTGAGCTGAAGTCGCGGATTATCTTCACCATGGTAGTGCTGGGCATTTGCCGGCTGGCGTCGCTGGTGCCGACTCCCGGCCTCAACAGTGCCCTCCTGAAAAGTTATTTTGAGCACGGCGGCGGCAAGAACGCGGCCAACGGCCTGCTGGGAATGTACAGCCTCTTTACCGGCGGCGGCTTTGAGCATTGCGCCATCGGCGCGCTTGGTATCATGCCTTACATCAGCGCGACGATCATTCTGCAACTGCTGCAAGCGGTCATTCCGGGATTGAGCAAATTGGCGCGGGAAGAAGGAGGGCGCTCCAAGCTCATCCAATATGGGCGCGTCATGACTTTATTTCTCTGCCTGGGACAGGGATTTGTCATGGCCATTGGCTGGGAACGGGCGAGCGATGTCTTCTCGGGCTTTAACGGTAACCTGGTGCTCTTCACCAACCATCTCTGGCTGTATCGCATTCAGACCGCCGTCATTCTCACCACCGGAACGATGCTGCTCATGTGGCTGGGCGAGCAAATTACGGACCGGGGCATTGGCAACGGTATTTCTCTCATCATCACCATCGGCATTCTCGCCCGCCTGCCCCAGGCCGGCCAGGGCTTGGTCGATATGTTCCTGACGCATGGCGCGATGGGCCAGCAGCGTTACAATATTTTCCATCTTATCGCCCTTGTCCTCCTGTTCTTCGCTGTGACTGCCGGAGTGGTCGCGGTGACGCAGGCGGAACGCAAGATCCCTGTGCAATACGCGCAGCGCGTCGTTGGGCGCAAGATGTATTCCGGCGGCAGCTCCTTTATGCCGTTGCGTGTCAATTATTCCGGGGTCATGCCGGTCATTTTCGCCTCCGCTATTTTGATGTTTCCCACGATGATTCTCAACTTCCTTGGAACGCATTTCGAGATCAAGGTTTTCTTCGAACTGGCCACTCTCCTGGGACGCGGCTCGCCTCTTTATTTGTCCCTCTACGGGCTGATGATCCTCTTCTTTTCCTATTTCTGGGTGGCCACGCAATTCAATGAGCTCCAGATTGCCGACGACATGAAGAAGTCCGGCGGCTACATTCCCGGCGTGCGCCCCGGCCAGGCGACAAGCAACTTCCTCCATCGCACCATGAGCCGCATCACCCTTGCGGGCGCCATTTTCTTGACCGTCATTGCCGTGATTCCGATCATTCTGAGCGACGCCATGACCATTCCGCAGCAGGTCTCGCAGTTCTTTGGCGGCACCAGTTTGCTCATCATGGTCGGTGTCATGCTGGACACCATGCGCCAAATGGAAGCGCACTTGCTCATGCGTCATTACGACGGGTTTCTAAAGAAAGGACGCCTCAAAGGGCGGTTTTAGCCTCGTTCCGGTGTTGGGGAGCACTTATTCTTGTCAGTAAAATCGATCATTTTAAAATCCGCCGTGGAATTGGAAGCGATGCGCCCGGCGTGCCAGGTTACCGGCACGATCCTCGAGGAGGTCGCGGCCTTTATCAGGCCCGGCATGACGACGCGCGAGGTGGATGATTTTGCGGGATCGCGGATGCAGCACTACGGCGCGAAAAGCGCCTTTCTGGGCTACCGCAAGTTTCCGCGCCAGATCTGCATTTCGGTCAACGAAGAGGTGGTGCATGGGATGGGGGGAACGCGCCGGTTGGAATTTGGGGACATCGTCAGCTTGGACATTGGCGTCAAATACCGGGGATACATTGGCGATACCGCCAAGACAGTGGCGGTGGGCGGCTGCGATGTGCGGGCCCAGCGGTTGATGGACGTGACGGAGCAGTCCCTCTATGAAGGGATCGCGCAAGCGCGGCCCGAAAATCGGGTGGTGGATATTTCGCGCGCCGTGCAAAACTATGTCGAGGCCAACGGGTTCAGTATTGTGCGGGAGTTTGTCGGCCACGGAGTGGGGCGCACCGTGCATGAAGAGCCGCAGGTCCCAAATTTCGTTGAAAAAAACGTGGCATCGCCTAAATTAAGGCCAGGCATGACTTTGGCGATTGAGCCGATGGTCAATGCCGGCACACCCCAGGTCGTCATCTTAAGTGACGGCTGGACAGTGGTGACAAGAGATGGTCAACTGTCCGCTCATTTTGAGCATACCGTTTTGGTGACAGACGCGGAACCGGAAATCTTGACATGGCCCGCAAAGACGCCATCGAAATCGAGGGCAGGATAGTGGAAATCCTGGCGGCCACATTATTCCGCGTCGAACTGGCCAATGGCCATCGGCTGCTGGCGCATGTCTCCGGCAAGCGGCGGATGGTGTTTCAACCGATGTTGATTGGAGACAATGTCAAAGTGCGGATGTCGCCCTACGATTTATCGGTGGGCTGCATTATGGCGGAAGGCGAATGATTTTATGAAAGTTCGAGCATCAGTGAAGAAGCTTTGCGAAAACTGCAAAATAATAAAACGCAAGGGCGTGATTCGTGTCATCTGCACGAACCCGCGCCACAAACAAAAACAAGGTTAATTTTAATTTATGGCACGATTAGTTGGTGTTGAAATTCCGGGCGAAAAGCGCATCGATATCGCGTTGCGCTATATCTTTGGCATTGGCCCTTCCAACGCCAAGGTCATCCTCGCCAAGGCCCAGATCGATCCCGCCATTCGCTCCAAGGACCTCAATGAGCAGCAATTGTCGCAGATCGTTCACGCGATCCAGGACGGCAAATATGTCATTGAAGGCGACCTGCGCCGCGAGTTGGGTATCAATTTGAAGCGGCTGCAAGGCATCAAGTGCTATCGCGGCATCCGCCATCTCCGCGGTCTGCCGGTCCGCGGGCAGCGCACCTCCACCAACGCCCGCACCCGCAAGGGCCCGCGCAAGACTGTCGGCGTGCAGCGCAATCCCAACGCCAAGACTGGCATCCACTAATTTTTGAACTATGGCTGAAGAACAACACCCTAAAAAACCCGCCTCGGAAAAGAAGCACAAGCCGGAGGCCGCTCCGGCCGGCGCCGATGAGGCCGCGAAAAAACCAGCTGCCGCTGCTCCGGCGCCCGCTGGCGCGCCTGTTGCCGCCGGTGCCGCTGCTCCAGCCGCTGCTGGCGCTCCTGCTGCTCCCGGGGCGCCTGCGGTCCCCGTCGCTGGGACGGCGCCCACTGCGGCGGAATTGCTCGGAGATGACGCCGCGGCCAAGAAGATTATCAAAGCCAAAGGCGCCAAAAATATCGCCGTCGGCATCGCCAATATCTTAGCCACTTTCAACAACACCAACGTCAGCATCACCGATATGCATGGCAACGTGCTCGGTTGGTCCAGCGCGGGACGGGTGGGTTTCAAGGGCTCGCGCAAAAGCACCGCCTTTGCCGCCCAACAGGTCGCGCAGGACGCCGCCCGGCAGGCCATGTCGCATGGCATGCGCGAGGTGGAGATCCGGGTCAAAGGCCCAGGGTCTGGCCGCGAATCGGCCATCCGCGCTTTGCAGGCCATCGGCCTGGAAATCACCTCCATTAAAGATGTCACCCCGGTGCCGCACAACGGTTGCCGTCCGCGCAAAAAACGCCGCGTCTAAACCAAAGGAATTTATCACATGGCTCGTTATACTGGTCCTCGCACTCGTCTGAGCCGCCGCTTCGGCGTCGCGCTGTTCGGCCCGGACAAATATCTGGAACGCCGCAACTACGGTCCCGGCGTCCACGGCCCCAAGTCGCGCCGCAAACACACCGATTACGGCCTGGCCCTGATCGAAAAACAGAAGCTGCGTTATTTTTATGGGCTGATGGAACGCCAATTTCGCGGGGTCTATGAGCGCGCGCTCAAGCGCCGCGGCGTGACCGGCGAACAAATGCTCCAAATCCTGGAAACGCGTTTGGACAATGTCGTTTATCACCTCGGATTCGCCATCACCCGGGCCGCCGCGCGGCAAATGGTGGGTCATGGCCACGTCAAGGTCAACGGACGCAAGGTCAATATCCCGTCCTACGGGCTGAAGGTGAATGACGTTATCGAGGTGCGCGAGTCGAACGTTTCGCGCCAATTGGCCACCAAGAATCTTGAACAATCCACCAGCAAAGTTGTGCCCGACTGGTTGCTGCTGAATAAGGACGCCTTCAAAGGCACCGTCGTCCGCATTCCGAGCCGCGACGAAATCCAGCCCGTGGCCAATGAACAAGCCGTCGTCGAATTTTATTCCCGCTAACTCGTAACATCGTTCCGCGGTTGCGGAACAAAAACAATTATACGGGCTTTTCCGGCCGCGGGAATAAATCTCCGGAGAAGCCAGCTTAAAATTGTTGAAAGGAAATTAGATTATGCCAGTTCGTCTCGGGCGTTTTGAAATGCCCAAGCGGTTGTCCAAAGAGGACGCGACCGCGACAGAAACCTACGCCAAGTATATCGCCGAGCCGTTTGAAACCGGTTACGGCCATACCATCGGCAACTCCCTGCGCCGCGTCCTTCTCTCCTCCCTGGAAGGCGCCGCCATTACCTCCATCAAAATCGATGGGGCGCAGCACGAGTTTACCAGCATTGACGGCGTGGCCGAGGATGTGACCGACATCGTTTTGAATCTGAAGAAAGTTCTTTTCCGCTCCCAAGCGCGCGAAACGCAGACCCTCCTGCTCTCGGTCAATAAGGAGGGTGCCGTTGTGGCGGGTGACATTGAATTGCAGCAGAACCTCGAACTCGTCAACCCGAAGCAGCATATCTGCACGCTTGACCGAAAGAAAAAATTCGAGATGGAACTCGAAGTCAAGGTCGGGCGCGGCTTTTGCCCGGGCGACGAAAACAAGAAGCCTGACCAGGCCATCGGCGTCATCGCGATCGATTCCCTCTTTTCGCCCGTGACGCGGGTGCGTTACGCGGTGGAAAACGCCCGCGTCGGCCAGCGGACCGATTATGACCGGCTCCTGCTTGAAATCTGGACCGACGGCCGCATTTCGCCCGATGACGCGCTGACCCAGGCGTCGGCCATTCTCCAGCATCATTTGGATGTCTTTGTCGGTTACGACAAGAACGCGGTGGAATTCGAGGAGACAGAGGCCAAGCAGGACGACGAGAAGGCCAAGATGAAGAAGCTTCTCAACATGAGCGTCAACGAAATCGAGTTGAGCGTCCGCGCCGCCAATTGCCTCAACAACGCCAACATCACCACGGTGGGCCAGTTGGCGATGAAGACCGAGGCGGAGATGCTCAAGTATCGCAACTTCGGCAAGAAGTCGCTCAACGAGATCAAGGAAAAGCTTGCCAGCCTGGGTCTTTCCCTGGGAATGAACCTCGACCCCGCTCTCTTGGACGCTCCCAAAGACGAAAACAAAGTGGAATAATCGCCCGTTTTTATGCGCCATCTCAAACGTACCGCCAAACTCGGCCGCACCGGCCAGCATCGCAACCGCATGCTGGCCAACCTGGTTTGCAGTCTCATCAAACATCGCCGCGTGACGACGACTTTGGCCAAGGCCAAAGCCGCCCGTTCCGTGGCGGAAAAGATGATCACCTTGGGCAAAGGCGGCACGCTGCACCAGCGCCGCCTCGCCTCCGCCCGCCTGCACCAGGACGAAGACGCGATCAAAATTCTGTTCAACGAGATAGCGCCCACCCAAAAGGAACGGCACGGCGGTTACACTCGTATTGTCCGCCTTGGTCAACGCCAGGGCGATGCCGCCCAGTTGGTCATCCTGGAGTTTGTGGATGTGCCCGTGCCGGAAGCTCCGGCCGAGACCGCCGCCGAAGCCAAGACGGAGGCCAAGCCCGCGGAAGCGCCGGCGGAGAAAAAGGAAGAGAAGAGCGAAGAAAAGAAAGAGACAGCCGCGGCAGGCGCTCCGGCTTGATTTCTTTTCGGATTGACGAGACTCTACCGCCATGCGGCGGCTTTTAATCCTGGTCCTTTTGACATTCGGCCCTTGGGCGCACGGGGCCGAAGGCAGGGTCATCAAGGTCTTGCCCCAGTTTCTGGATAAGAAGGGCGAGACCAGTTTGTCGCCCAGCCTTTACGAGCGCGACGCTTACCAGTTTTATTTGCGTATCCATCCTCGCGAGCGCACGGCGTTGCGCCTGGCCGTGCAATGGAAAGCAAAAGGCGTCGGGGCCGGGGACCTAAAGCTGCGCGCTGAACTGCGCGGGCTGGAGAGCAATACCCTTCACACCATTTCCATCGAGCAGCCTGTCAAAAAGAAGGGCCATTTCAGCGAGTGGTCATCCATAAAAGTCGCGGGCCAGGATTATAAGAACCTCGGGCCATTGGTGGCTTGGCGCGTCAGTTTGTGGGAGGGGGATCATCAGCTCGGCGCCTTGGAATCCTTTCTTTGGTCGCCCGTTTCGCCTTCCCCTTGAGGGTGCGATAGACCTTCAGGCAACGACAGCGGCTAGGTGCATTGGGGCGGAATAAACCCGTTCAAAAACCTTCCGTAGGATTTTAGTCTCGACTCATTCTTGCTATCGTTGCCGCGCATGGAAACGAAGCAATGCTTTCGAGGGCCGCGCTGGCGCACAACGGCAGAATCGTCCGCCTCCCGCTGGCCCATCCGCCGGCAGCTTAACCGGCGCCTCCAAAACGCCAACTGGCCCAGAACCTCCTCTCCTGGCTCAACCAGATGCCGGAAGTCCAGGCCATCCCGAACCAAATTGAACCCAATTGAGGTAAATTGAGC
>JBKQWF010000213.1:0-13287 GCA_052139695.1 Limisphaerales bacterium | reverse complement strand
TTCCTGCCATTGGCGCACCATGCCCATATATTCGTTGTTCAGGATGAAGACCTTGACCGGGCAGCGATATTGCTTGGCGGTGGACAGCTCCTGAATATTCATCAGGATCGAGGCTTCGCCGGCGATGGAGCGCTTGCGGGCGCTGATTCTTTCCAAATCCCCCGTCTCTTGGCGTTTACAAAAATGAAAAGGTGCGTCCTAAGTCGAGCTTGCTCCGCTCCCCTTCGGCTCGCCTTCAGACGGAGGCACACAATCTTGCTCCGGTCCCAGCCCGGAGCTTTCCGACGAGCCGGAGCTTTCCGACGAGCCGGAACTTTCCGACGAGCCGGAGCTTTCCGACGAGCCGGAACTTTCCGACGAGCCGGAACTTTCCGACGAGCCGGAACTTTCCGACGAGCCGGAGCCTTCCGACGAGCCGGAACTTTCCGACGAACCGGAGCTTTCCGATGAGCCGGAGCTTTCCGACGAGCGGGAGCTTTCCGACGAGGAGGCTGGGCTATTTGACGACGACGTTGGATTTGACGGTAACTCGCTAGGAGCGGGCGAGCCGGAGCCTTCCGGCGGCAGGAGAGAACTCGAACTCGCCCCTCCGCCGAGCTGGGCGAAAGCCTCCGCCAAGGGGGCGCTGGAGACAGAATCAGCGCCAACCAGCGCCTGCACGTGAGCTTCACTGAGTTGAAGCACTTTGCGCATTTGCGCAGGGTCGTTCCGCAAAGCACTGAGGATGCCGCTATCGTCCGCAGCCAGCTTCACTAAACGCGCCACACGGTCTAGGGCCATAATCCACCATCGATGAAAGAATTACCCAAACTTCAATCAAACATAATGTGAACTTGTAGAATGAGCTTGATTAAGCCGGAGATTTTTGCAAGCTTTTTTGCAAGAATTTTTTATGCCGGACGAAACACGCTACCCATGACACCTTCCGTGAAGAGGCTTAATCGAGAAAGGCCACTCCATCATCGCGCGCCGGGACGACCCAAAGCGCGGGATCGGATCGCCGCCAGGAGCCAGCCTGCGCCTTCCAGCCCAACGAGTTTGACAGCGGATGGCTCATTGTTCCAATCGCCCTCGGCGGAAGCCAATTCACAAACGATCAAGGTTTCCTACTGTACCACCTGCCACGGCAGGCTGTGGCAGCTTGCCTTGACTCTGTTCGACAACCTTGATCACCTGCGGGAGGACGAGGAAATAGTCCTGGTGGATTACGGGAGTCCGGACGGGCTGGGCCGCTTCGTCGAGTCTTCTAAACGCTGCCAAGAAGCCATTGCCCGCGGGAAATTGGTCTATGCCTTCGTGGAAGGGGAAAACTACCATTGCCCCAAGGCCAAGAATCTCGCTCACCGCCTCGGCCGGGGCGGTCTGCTGGTCAATCTGGATGCCGATAACAGCAATCAAGGCATGCGACAATTAATTGACCAGTGCTTTGCCGAACATGGGGAAGACACTGTTTTGCAAATGCATGAGGGCAGCCAGGTGGATCCATTTCCTGGAACTTTTGGTCGCATTTGCCTGCCTAGGTATTGGTTCCTCGTGCTGGGGGGCCGTGACGAATCGTTTTCGCCAGCAGGGTACGAGGATTGCGATTTGCTTTGGCGGGCCGAAGCGCTGGGACTTCACCGCATCTCCGGTCGCGCCGACGGGCCCGCCCCGGTCCAAAACACGATGTATGAAACGACCGCGCGTGCCAGCCAGGGTGCCTGGCAATCGTTGAGCGGCGCCGACGAAGCCGGCAGCCGCCTTAATTCGAGAGAAGGCCGGATCGTCGCCAATCCCCAGGGGTGGGGAGCCGCCGTTATTCGGCTCAACTTTGGTGACCGGCAAACCCTCGCCCCAATGACGCCCCATTTGATTTCGATCGTGCTCGCCGGCTCGAACGGACTTTCCGGGTTAAATCAACTCTTGGAACGCTACAACCGTATGCCCTTGGTGGGCGAGATCCTGGTGATGAACAATAACGCAACGTCGGCCATCGAGAAAGTCGAGCAATCTGATTCCAAGGTGACAGTGATCAACGCCAGCGGCGACTTGGGGATGGTCAGCCGTTTTGCCGTCGCCACGCAGGCCTCTTTTCCCGCGGTTCTTCTCACGGACGACGGAGTTTTCCTCCCGGAGGAAACATTGGTGGCACTCCACAAAGGCTGGTCGAGGGACCCTTCGATCCTGCACGGTGTCCAGAATGGCCACCCCAGCCGGAAGCGCGATTTGAAGGGAGAAGTCTCCTGGCCGTGCGCGATTGTTCCCCTGCGCGGGGTCCTGACCACTGTTCCGGATTGTTTGCGCTCGCTTTGCGTTGCCTCCCGCCGCGACGCGAAGCTAACGGGATCTCTGAAAAAAAACGGCGGCGATGTCTTGCTTTCTTCCGTGGTCTCACAGGCCTCCCAACGGTTGAACCTGGCGTATCGTTTGCCAATCGAGGAACTGCGAGCGACCAAATTATTCAGCGCCCGCCGCCAGAAAAAATTCCTTGAATCCCGTTCGGCGGCAACATCCTGGTGTCAGAAGAATGTTTTGGCTCCAGTCTCGCCAGGGCCTCGGAAATCGTGCCGCGGAACGCCGCTCGCCAGCGTGCTCTTGTTGAATTGGAAGCGCCCCGAGAATGTCGTGAAGATACTCGATCACGAAAGGAACTTTGATTCGGTGGGGGAAATTCTGGTTTTTAACAACAATTCGGACGTGGCTTTTGAGTATGCGGGTGCAAAAGTGAAAGTCTTGAACGCTTCGTGCGATCTCGGCTTGCGAACCCGATGGATTCTTGCCGCGCTCGCCAAGCATGAGTTTCTTATCTTCCAGGATGATGACATGTTGCTCCAAGAGGATGTCATTGAAGAATTCATTCGGCAACTTTCAATTGATCCAGAGCGGATTTATTCGTTGCATGGACGAAACCCAGACGAAGAAGGCCGTTACGTTTGCACGCAGGCCGTCGGGGAGGCCGAGATTGCGCTGACTCGGGCCGCAGCCATCCATAAGTCTGTCGTTCCGATCATTCTCTCCGACGAATCCAGATTCCAAAAAAACGGGTTCAAGCTGCCGCCGGCTAACGGAGAAGACATTTTCCTATCCTATTGCCTTACGGCCCACTTCGGCAAAAGACATCAGATTCTGGACTTGCCGTATGTTCAACTCAGTTCTCAGTATGCGCTGAACGCGAAAGCCTCTCATCTGGTCGAGCGGACCAAAGTGACTCGCCTTTGCCAGCGGTTCTTCGAGACGAAGCCGACACGGCAAACCAGTGATGCCCTGCTTAGGATCGTCATTATTGCATCCGGTCTGGGTATCAGAACGCGGCAGCCCTGGCGGCAAGCACGTACGCGCTTCACGCGCGTTCTCCCGCGTCTGTCACCGTCCTGCTGCCAGAGGGAGAGGGAATCACGCCGTTCCTCGCGCATTCTTCAGGGGAATTCGGCTTTCTCTTGGAAGAATTTCCATTACGCGCCGAACCACACCACCATCTTATAATGCAATTGAAATGCCAGGCATTCGCCTGGCAGGCAGCCAGGTTGTCCCACGAGGAAATCGTCCTTTTTGCCGATGCTGACACCTGTTGTCTGAAACCCGTCCGGCTGCCGTTGGCGGCCAGGCAGGAAATCTCCTTCGGGGGCGTCGGACTGGTGGGCGACGTCCGGGATCACCACTTTCGCGAGCCGTCCCATCCGTGCTATTTGCCGCCCGAGGAAAGATGCGTCTATGTGAATTCCGGAATCATTTTCGCCTCACGGCGGGCCCTGCCCTTCTTTGAGTGCGTGCGCGATTTTTCGGGCGACTCGCGCTTCTGGGTCGGTCCGTTTTACGACCAAAAGGTGATTAACTTTGCCCTGGGAAAATTGTTCCCGAACCGGCTTGTTCTTTTGGATCGAAAGTACAACTCGATGTCCGCCGTCGATGACCACGCCGTGATTGCTCATTACGCGGGGGGGGCCGGCCGTCTGGGACAACAACAACGGCAACACCCGCACCGGGAGATGTGTCTGAAAGTGCTCGGCCGGGCGGCGCCTTGCAATTCCCAGGCTCCCATCCCGCGGAACGGCGATGCCTAAGAAGCTCATTTTAAAAAACTTTCTGTCTCCCGGCGACATCGTCATGTTAACGGCGGCGGTGCGCGATTTGCACAAGTGTCATCCGAATCAGTTTGTCACGGACGTGCGGACCTCCTGTCCGCCGCTCTGGGACAACAATCCCTATATCACCCCCTTGGATGAAAAAGATCCGGAAGTCAGGGCGTTAAAGTGCGAATATCCCATGATTCATCGAAGCAACAGCCTGCCGGTGCATTTTCTTCACGGCTTTGTAGAATTTCTAAACGCGCAGCTAAAGCTGCAAATTCGCCTGTCAGCCTTCCGGGGGGACATCCATATTTCGCCACGGGAGAAATCATGGTTTTCCCAAGTGCGCGAGATTGCGGGAGAGGATATTCCATTCTGGATAATCGTGGCCGGCGGCAAAAGTGACTTTACCATCAAATGGTGGGATCCCCGGCGATTTCAAGAAGTGGTGAATTATTTTCGCGGCAAGATATTGTTTGTCCAGGTGGGGGCGAAGGAACACCACCACCCGGCATTGCATGGGGTGCTTGACCTGCGCGGCAAAACCGATCCACGCCAATTGGTGCGGCTGATGTATCACGCCCAGGGGGTGTTGTGTCCCGTGACTTTTGCCATGCATCTGGCGGCGGCCGTGGAGGTCAAGGGAGGCGTGCCCAAAAACCGGCCGTGCGTTGTCGTGGCCGGCGGCCGCGAACCTTCCCAATGGGAGGCTTACCCACACCATCAATACATCCACACCAACGGAGCCTTGCCGTGCTGCGACAATGGCGGTTGTTGGAAATCGCGCACCGTCAAACTGGGCGACGGTGACTCAAAGGACAAGCCCGAGAACCTCTGCGTGGACGTGGCCGGTGCGTTGCCCCGCTGCATGGATATGATCACGGCGCAGGACGTCTGCCGCCGAATAAAACTCTATTTCGACGGCGGAGTTTTGCAGTTTCTTAGCAAAACACAGTCAGATCTGACAAAATCGTTTGTAACAAATGCCTGATTTCCGGGTGGGACCTTTTGCGGGCCTTTCGATTCTGTCCGGCGCGCCATCGCCGCGTGGCACGGGGCAATCGACATCTTCTCTCGCTACGGTGAAAAGCCCGGCGCCAATTTCGTTTTTACAGCGTCCTATTCATTTGATCAACATCTCGACAGCATTTAAAGCCTGTTCACCGGATATGATCCGCTTATCAACCTTGAGCAATCTAAAATGAAGCCCCGCTTTGTCCTGGAAACTGCCAGGCCGGCGGTCAAGTCCCTGATCCGCGATATTCCGGCTTATCACGTGGATCGCCGATTGTCCTGGCTCGGTGTACCAACTGGGAAGGTGCGCGGTCCAGATACCGACCGTTGGCAGGTCTTTCTTGAGCAAACACAGAAACAGCACTCCGGTCGGAACGCCTACCGCAAGGTCGGCAATGTTAATGAGGGCCTTCATCACCAGGCCAAACGGCAAACGTGGCTCTTCGCCGCAGCCGAACAATTCCGCATAGGTGAATGCATTCAGGTCTTTCGATTTCAAGGTGTGCTGCCCTTCGAAGTGGCGATCTTCAACAGACAAGAATAGCCAGCGGGGATCCTTCTTTAGCAGGAGCCGCATAAAATCCCGGCATTCTTCGCCTTCAACTTGTTTGCCCCTTGGCATGTCTTCCCGCCACAGATGTCCCCAATTCTTCTCGATGTTCGTGTAACCGTTGCGGCCGATCAGGCACAACTTGCGTCTTCCAAACCCGGCAAACGTCGCCAGACGATTTTCGACCCACCGCTGTATCCATGCATCGAGTGTCCAACTGATGCAGTTTCGCAAGGGAGCGCCCAGCCGCGCCGAACAAGATGCCACATCCTCAACCATCTGCGGGATCAGACCTCTGGCCTTTGAGTGAAAAGGATAACTGGAATGCCCATAGGTTTCGGGAAAGGAAGTCCAAAAAAATGCGTCAATCCTGTTCTTTGTGAGAGTCTGATGAAAACTCAGTGGGAACTTCAGGTCTTGATCATCACCATTTAATTGCTCATGTTCCGCTCCGAAATGTTGATTGCAGAGCTTCCGCCCGTCTCCAGCCTTGATCACACCCGTGTAGATCGGGGTGATTGATTCTGATCCCTCCATCACGGACACGAAGTCGTCGCCGAACCGCGTCACCCAATAACGATTTGTCGGCTCCAGCAAAGGAAGAACGTAACCCAGAAAGACAAAATCGCCCACTCCATGAGGCCAGTAAATGAGGACGTTCGCGTCCTTAAGAGATTTAAATCTCTCGTCATTATGGCGAAAGACCTGCACTCGATAAGACAACGTTTCCACCTGGTTTTGAATAGCAAACAAACCTTTGCTTTGCAAATAACCAGTCGTTTCCCGGGTTGCCTTCCGGCGACGCCCTTAACAACGCTTCAGCCTGCTCACAATTGGTCCGTAAACGCTTTGACGAATGAATCCAGCCAATTGGTCGCGGACGGCTCGGTGACTTCGTGGGAACGGGCAAAGTCCTTGTCGAACAACTCCAACTTCAGCTCCTCGACGCTGGTCGGATCGGAGAAAGCAATGTCCAGTTCCTGGCCCACGTGCAGACTCATCTTATCGAAATTAGCCGAGCCCAGGCAGGCCCAGCCATCGTAAATGGCGGCCTTCACGTGGGTCATTCCCGGATACGCGTAAAGCCGGATGCCGCCGCGCACCAGGTCGCCCGCCACCAAGTCATTGTTGACCTGCATCATGCCGCTGTCGTTTTGCGCCGGCAAAATCACCCGGACATCCACCCCTCGCTGCCGCGCCCGCATCAAGGCCCGCACCGTGCTGGCGTCGTCCAGGTAGGGATTTTCGATGTAAATATAACGGCGGCTGCGCTCGATCGCTTCCAGTTGGGCGCGGTAGATTTCCCGCTTGCCCGTGCGGGTGCGCAACGGGCGGATGTCGATGGCGTTGGGGACGGGATTCTTGCGCGGCGAGGAGCGGTCAAAGAGCCAGCCCCAAGCGTAAGCAAAATCTCCCAGCGGTCCGGAATGCGCCCAGGTCAGCCGGTAGTCCTTTTCCAAATGTCCGACGATGGGCCCGGTCAAACGGACCATCAGGTCATGCCAGTCGTAGCGGTAATTGCGCCCGATGTTCATCCCTCCAATATAGGCCTCACGTCCGTCAATAATAATGCATTTGCGATGGTCCACCGTCAGCCAGGGGTTGGCCGAGGCCCGCACCCGCACGCGGGAGCCGCCCTTCAGGTAAGACTTGATGCTGGAAGGCCGCTGGAACCCGGCCGGCAGGGGCGAGGCGGGATCAGCCTGGGCGGAAAAAAGGGAACCCATGTCGTCCAAGAGAACTTTGACTTTGATCAGGGCGGAGCGCCTTTTCAGAAGATCGGCCATTTCCACCGCGTAATCGTCCGTATCAAATATAAAAACGAGCACATCGACGCTGCGGGTGGCGTTGAGGACGGATTGCACGAAGGCGGGAAAGAATTTCTCGCCGTCGATCAACAAATCCACCCTTCCCTTTTGCCGGCGGGCGGAAACGATCTTGTCCAACTGTTTTTCCCACTGCGCCAGATCCATGGGTGGGCCGTTGGCCAGCGGCGGCGGCGGGCCGGTGGGATTTTCCCCCATGGAATTGATGGCCGTTGTGCCGGAAGTGCCCAAATGCCACAGACCGCGGCAGACCAGGGTGACGGGGTTCTTGATAGCGGTCACGGCCAGACTGCGGATGACCAGCGAATTCAGCGCCCGCGCGGCAAAGGACACCGGAACCGGCTCCGTGTCCGGATCGGCTGGATAATCGAGAAAAACAATCAGGCGCTCGCGCGCATCCAGGAGCACGAAAGCCGGGTCTTCCCCGGTGACAAAAAGGAACTGCGTTTGCCCCTTGAAACTGGGGTCGCTTTCCAGGAATTGGAGGGCCCTTTCGGCAAAGCCAGCCGCGTTGCAAACGCCATCCACGGTTACTTCGGGTGGCATCTCTTCCTGTTTGAGCACGCGTCTTTTTCCGCCCGGCTCATGAAAAACGGCCAAATCGCGGTTGCGCAATAGCAGCAGCACCGCATGGTTGGGCTCTGCCGGAGCCAGCCGGGCAAAGACGTTATCCATCAAGCTCTGCCACTGCTTAATGCCATGAACCGCCAGGCGGTTGGTTTTGGTGGTGATCGAGAGGCGTGCGGCCCGTGCTGGCGCATCGAAATCCAGCACGGCGAACCGGCGCTGGAAATTGGTCGCGCCCGGGTCCGGCGCGCTCCAGGCAGCGTGGGCAAAAGCGTCGGGCCAGTGCAGAGGAACGCGGATCTCCAGGTTCGTGCCTGCCCGGTACGCTACCAGATTGGTCTGGGATGGCGCTTCGATTTGCGCCAAGTACCGACTTCTCGGCCCTGGCGCGACGCAACCCGTGACCATCAAAACGGCAAAAACTCCCCAGAGAAAACGGGCCATAGAGATTTGACGTTGCGCTGGCAGGTGACAAATGTCCAATTCGTAACGCAATTCAGGCGCTTCTCAAAACGCCTGGCTCATCAAGACAGAATTTGGGCTGCGCTCAAAGCTCAAATGCCGGATATTTTACTGGAAGTTCCGGCCTTTCCATGCCTTTAATATCCCCACGAAAGCCGGGACTACATTCGTTCGTTTGTGTGCCGTTGTGGGATGCGCTGCTTTTCTGCAAGGATCTGCGGCGATGGCCCAATCGGCGAACCTTTTCGACTCTTTCGAGGCGGACAGCAATCTCGACACGTCGATTTGGACAAACCAGTCCGGCTTGCTCACGCTGCTAGCGGCGGAGTCCTCTGTCCCGAACTCGGTCTTCGTGGCTCCGGTTCTCACTTTTGGGGGCAGCGGGATGAAGATGGCGGGCGTGAACGGAACCTATCAGTTCACCGGCATACAATCGCTTTCCCCCATCGCCCCACCTTTCACCTTGACCACCACGGTGACGGCGACGGGCGGAGACGGGACAGAGTTCGAGGTTTATCTTGTCAGCAGCGATCTCAGCCAGGTTTTAGGGGTTGCCGGGAGCGTGGCAAGTAATGGAATCGTAGCCGACTACGGCCAACCGCTCCATGGAGCAGTCCTGGAAGAGAACTTGAACAATAGGCTTCCTTACACAATTCGGATGGCGTTGGATACAAATGGCGCCGCTTCCGTGCTCTTGAGCGATACGAACGCACTCATTCTTGCGGCGAAGGGCGGATTGCCAATTGGAATAGGGCCTTTCTATATCGTCCTGGCACAACGGAACGCGTCGCAAAGCGGGTCCGAATCGGCCGTATGGCAGGATGTGGACGTAACGCCCGCCCAACCTCTGCTCCCGCCTCAACCGTCTGTCGTCACGGTCGGTGGAATTAGCTATGCCGACTTCCATTGGGCAGAGCTTTCCTGCTGCGCCACGTTCGATGGCATTGGGCCTGTGCTCAAAAGCGGCAGCGAATTGTCTGTGGACGCGGATACGGGTTTCTACGAGTGCGGCGCGCTCTGTGTCCTCAGCGGTTTTTCCGCCACCGTCGTTTTGGGGGCATTGTCGCCGGGCCCCCACGGTTTCATCACCACCTCCTGGGGTGTGCCAGTCTTTACAAACAACTTCACGGTGCCGGCAAATCCCACGCCAACGCTTCAGCCCATCGGTTTTACCAGCGATGGAACGTTTGAAATGCAGCTTAATGGAGTGGCCGATGTGAGTTATGTCCTGCAATCCTCGACAGACCTCATTCACTGGACTTCTCTCTCGACCAATTCCGCGGGACAGACCCTGACAGACAGCCCTTCAGCCTCCCCTGGCTGGGGCTTTTATCGCGTGCTGATTCCCGAGCCGGTGGCGTTTAGCGGGTTCCCACCATAGTGTGCTGCTACAGAAATGGCTTTACAATGAGCCCCCTCTCCCTGCCCTCTCCCCGCACAGCGGGGAGAGGGTGGCCGCAGGCCGGGAGAGGGGATTGTGTAAAGGTTTCATTGAAACTACCATAGCACATGGAATCGTTCCCTTGACCCTCCCGGCTGCCGCCATACAATCGCCCATTATGCAGACTAAATCATTGCCTGCCCGCCACGTGTATCTGATGGCGAGCGGCGACCTTCGCCTTAGTGCCAACCAAAAATGCTGGGCTGTCCAGTCCGGCATGGAAAAACAACTCTCTAAAGCCATTAAGAATGAAGGATGGACCTGCGTCCGCGCCCATCCTTTTGACCGCGCCAAGAAACACGGTTTCATTGACTCGCAGAAAATGGGCATGGAAGTTTTCCGAAAACTAGACCCCAAAGCGCCGTTGCTTGTTGCCGAAACCGTCTGGCAATACAGCCACCATGTTTTGTCCGGGCTTTACACCCATCGCGGCCCCATCCTCACCGTCGCCAATTGGAGCGGCACCTGGCCGGGGTTGGTTGGCATGTTGAACCTCAACGGCTCCATGACCAAGGCCGGCATCCCCTACAGCTCGCTTTGGGCGGAGGATTTTGCCGCGGCCTCATTCCAAAAAAAACTGCGCCAATGGCTCCGCGGCGGCCTCATTGCGCATGACCAAAGCCATGTCCGCGATTTGCAAACGGTCCGCCTGCCGCAAGCCGATGAAGCCCTCGGCCGCCGCGTCGGCCGCGAATTCAAGGAAAAGAAGGCCATTCTCGGCGTTTTCGACGAAGGCTGCATGGGCATGTTCAACGCCATTCTGCCGGAAGAGCTGCTCCATCCAACCGGCGTTTTCAAAGAACGCCTCAGCCAATCTTCTCTCTTCGCCGTCATGCGCGAGGTCTCCGACGCGGAAGCGCGCGCGGTGCTGGATTGGTATCTGAAAAAGGGAGTCAAATTCCACTGGGGCAAGAATGAAGAAACTGAATTGACCAGGGCCCAGACCCTTCTTCAGTGTAAATTATACATTGCCGCCTTGCGGATCGCGGACGATTTTGGTTGCGACGCCATTGGCATCCAATATCAGCAGGGCTTAAAGGACTTGGTTCCCGCCAGCGATCTGGCCGAAGGCACGCTGAACAACGTCGATCGTCCTCCCGTCAAATCCACCCGCACTGGCCGTCTCCTCTACCCCCGCGAAGCCTTGCCCCATTTCAACGAAGTTGATGAATGCGCCGGCTTGGATGGCCTCGTCACTTACCGTCTCTGGCGGCAATTGGGATATGCGCCGGAAAACACCCTGCACGACTTGCGCTGGGGCCAGCAGTTCCAAGCGGACGGCTTTGACGACTTTGTCTGGGTTCTCCTCATCTCTGGCGCCGTGCCTCCCGCCCATCTCCTTGGCGGCTGGAAAGGCGCTTCCAGCGAGCGCCAGCCCCCAATGTATTTCCGCCTCGGCGGCGGCACGATCAAAGGCATCAGCAAGCCGGGACACATTGTCTGGAGCCGCATTTTTGTCATGGACCACAAGCTCCATTGCGACCTTGGCGTGGGACGATCGGTCCAACTCCCGCCCGAAGAAACCGAGCGTCGCTGGCAGGAAACCACTCCGCAATGGCCGATCATGCACGCCTGTTTCGACGGCATCACCCGCGACCAAATGATGGCCCGCCATAAATCCAACCATATCCAGGTGGTTTATGCGCCGGACGAGAAAAGCGCCCATCGCGCCTGTCGTGTGAAAGCCGCCATGCTCTCGGAGCTAGGCCTCGCCGTCCACTTCTGTGGCGACGTCAAGTGCGATTAGACCGTCGGTCAATTTGTGCAAGTGTCGTGTTTCAATGCAACCTTACACAATCTCCTCTCCCGTCCTGCGGCCACCCTCCCCGCTTTGCGGGGGGAGGCTTGAGTTTGGACGTTTTTGGAGACCCAATCTGCGTAAAACTCGTTTAGATTCAATCAACCAATGGCGAATTCGACTCTGGCTGACGAGTGGAAACAATCCTGCAAGGATTGAAATTACTCAGCCCAAGGTTGCGAGGAACGTCCCCCTGTCACGGAGCGACCCCGGATACGTCCTGTTGTCGCGGAGCGACCTCGGATGGCTCCCCTTGTCGCGGAGCGACCTCGGATATTAGCCAGACACGCCAGTGTCTGGTGATATCCGCCAGAGTTCTTCCGTCCTGAAGGGACGGCGGACTCGCACAACGAAAAATATCCCTGGCGCCTCTTTCCATCGTCCCGTCGGGACGAATTTGAAATGGGGGGGGCGTATTCCAGGCACTGTCGTGTCTGGCTAATATCCAATGTCGCTCCGCGACGGCTGTCTTCTCCCATGGGAATCGTCTATAAAATCTTGCCGCCGCACAGGTCTTACAAGTCATCCCCCAAGGTAGCTCGTTCCTCGCAACCCTTGGGGCGGAATGATACATTCCCGTCGGGAATGGCTTCTGAACGGCTCAAAAATGTCCAAAGTCCAGCCTCCCCCCGCTTTGACGGGGGAGGGCAGGGAGAGATTTCCCCGAAACCATTCGCGCATTGAACCCATGAACCCGTTGTTCGTCGTTCCATCCAAAATGAGGCTCAGTTTGAGGATGCTCGCGCTTGTAGCCGCCGGTTATTTGGCGTGGGTTGCCGTCCAATCGTTCCGCCCGGCGCCGGGGCCTGCCGATGTTTCAGTCACGCTGCTTGGCTACACCAACAGTCCCTCAGGCAATGACGTCATGTGGGTGTCATGTGTGTGTCAGTCCTTGATATTTGTAGTTATTTGGCTCGACATGCGGTTCACCTTTGTGTGGCCGAGTGGCATTTTCCACCGAAGGCGGTTGAAAACTGCGCGTGGAACATCCCGGCGCGATTTACCACCAAGGCTGTTTCTTCCGATGGAAGGGCCACACGCCAAACCTCTTCAAAATCCTTCCGTAGGTTTTTAATCTTGACCCATTCCTGTTATCATTGCCCCGCATGATAACAATGCCACGCTCAGGAGGCCCCCGATGACGCGCAACGGCAAAATCGCCCGGCTTCCCCTGGCCGTCCGTCAGCAACTCAACCAGCGCCTCCAAAATGGCGAGCTGGCCCGGGACCTCCTCTCCTGGCTCAACCGCCTGCCGGAGTCCAGGCCAAGAGAAACAGCAGCGCATTCGCCAGGTCCTTGGCGTCCGTCCCGAGTACGGCCCCGACGCCGCCCCGGAAAGCCTGCTTCCACCGAAACCTGAACCTAATTGAACTAAATTGAACCAAATTGAGCCGCTGATACCCCCCGGGGGGGGCCGCTGCGCCCCGCCGCCAATGCCCTCGCTCTTCTCTTTTCGGGTGCAAGAATTCTCCCACGCACCCTCAGTGACGGCGGGCCTGGAAAAGGATCGGGTCGAGGTGACGGGATTGCGCCCGCCACCCCTCCCACACCACCGTACGTGCGGTTTTCCGCATACGGCGGTT
>JBKQWF010000212.1:0-11549 GCA_052139695.1 Limisphaerales bacterium | reverse complement strand
GCCTTGGACTGTCCTTGGCGCCTATTGGGCAACGGCCCGAAGGTAATTTGGACAGACATGGTGTAGGCAGGTAACGAATCGAACGAGAATTTCTTCACCCTGCTTACCGCGTGTAAGCAGGGTTTTTTATTTTCCCTGTATGACTGAGACGAGAATGGCAAATAACGAAAGACGAACAATCTGTGAACAAGAATAGCGCGACATCCAGGTGATGTCTTCTGGCGACAAACTGAATTGGGCGAGGACGAGCAGAGAAGCCTCACCGGTGGGGTGTGCCCACGACCAGAAGATAGCGTCACCAAGACGAACGACACGAATTTTGAATTTACATATTAAGGGCTTCGCAGGAGGTGTGCCCCTAAACACCGAAACAGCCGCCGTGAAACCGCGGGCTGGGATCGAATAGATCGCCAGGAGGTGTTTGTTCTTTGTTGAAATGGCACGGGCCGGGAGCCTGAACGCTCCCGGCCCTTTTAATTTCCGCGGCTGTGATCTAAACAGCAGAATACCTCCTCGCCATGGAGGAAGTCCGGGCGCAACTCCCGGCAGCCGCACTAATTCTTTACAGGCTGAGCGTCAGCACGCGGCCGGATTTCCAAAATCCAGTTCACTCCGGGCAGCACGGAGGCAGCCTGCCATCTTTCGGGGGCGTGGCAGAAAAGTGATGCACCTGCCCTGCAAGCAGGCTCAAGCCGGAGCGTTACCGGCCGTCCTCCACCATTTCACTGCGGGGAACTCGACTAAAGCACAGAGAGAAGCCTCATAAACTTCTTTAGGTGGGTGTGATTCCCACCCCCGCTATCATCCTTCGCTAAAGCTACGGATGGCGGGCCAATTTCAGGGAAGTGATCCGGCAATCCGGCCGTAACCCGGACGTCTCAAAACATGTCGGAAGCGACGACTGGAGCGTTACCAGCACTTCCCACCAGCCTTCGCCCGCCGCGTAGCGGGCAAAGGCTGCCGCGCCGTAGCTTTAGCGAAGGCGGGTTTTATACCCCGCCAGAGCGGGCTTCGTCTCGGCAAGCCAATTTCTGGACTCGTAGCTCAATCAGCAGAGCGCCCCGTTGTCTGCGGGAGGGTTGAGGGTGCAACTCCCTTCGAGTCCGCCAATTTTTTACGGAATGTAGCTCAGTCTTTAGAGCACCCGGCTTGGGACCGGGAGGCCGCGGGTGAAAATCCTGCCATTCCGACCATTTCTAGCTGCCGTGGCCGAACATATTAGGCATCCGTCTTCTAAGAGGATTGATGCGGGTGAAAATCCTGCCGGCAGTACCATTGCCAGATGGTGTCAAAGTAGCACGGCGGCCTGTTAAGCCGCTTGTCTTGGTGCGAGTCCAAGTCTGGCAGCCAATTTGCACGGATGGTTGGCAGAGTAGTAATGCCCCGGTCCCGAAAACCGAGTGAGCCTGCAGGCTGCGTGGGTGCGATCCCTACACCATCCGCCAATTTTAACCCTCAACGAAAGGAATGCCCATGAAGCCCGTTCTCCGCTCTCAAAGCCAGTTGCTCTTTCGCAGGAGCTTCAAACCTTTTCGCGCCATGCGAATCCGGCCAACCGGGAAGGTGAATATCGTCTTCCGCCCCGCGCGCCGGTTCGGTATGAAACCGCAATTAATCACCGTCCTGTAGCTCAAGAGCAGAGCGCCCGGTTGATAACCGGAAGACCGCGGAGCTTATGCGGAGATGGTGATTATGCGGACATGCGGCCGAATGACCCTGTATTGCTGGACTTTTCCGCTCGGGGATGTCCGCATAATCTTCAGAGGCTGTCCAGGAACGCCATCACTCGATCGCTCGGTTTGTAACGGGCTACTTCGGCCCGGCTTGGATGGAGTTTGCGCAGGCACTGCTCCTTCATCTGCATGTTCAACTCGATATAGTGGTGTGTGGTGCTTGGCGACTCGTGCCCGAGCATCAGTGCAATGACAGTGATATCGATGCCCGCTTGCAGCAGATGCATGGCCGTGCTGTGCCTAAAGGTATGGGGCGACACCTTCTTTCCCGTTAGAGAAGGGCATTGTTTGACGGCTGATTTCATCGCCAGGCCGAGGCGCATTTCCGCGCCGGAACGAGTCAGCTGTTGACCGAAGCGGTTGGCGAAGATGGGTGTCATCGGTTCAATTGGCAACTCGACCATGTAGCGCTTCAAGTCTGTCGCCAGGGGTTTGAGTAACGGCACGGCCCGATGCTTGCGACCTTTGCCCTTTAACTGAATGGTGGTGACAGGTCCCCATTGGATGTCCTGCCGCTGAACGGCCAACATTTCAGAAATGCGTGCCCCTGTGTGGTAAAGCAGATTGAAAAGCAGGCGATCTCGGCGTCCGCTTGCGGTGTCCAGATCGGTGGCGCTCAAGATGGCCTGTAGCTCGGTTTTTGTAAGAAATCCCAGCAAAGGACGATCAAATCGTTTCATCGGAATGGCCAAAACACGGCTGCTCAGCGCCAAAGCAGTCGGTTCTTGCTGAGCAACGTAACGCATGAAAGCACGAATGGCCGCCAGCCTGGCGTTGCGGGTGCGCGCCTCGCAACCGCGCACTTTCTCCAAGTAGTCCAAAAAGCGCAGAATCGTGGGGGCCTCCCAGTCTGCGAGGGATTGCTGACTGGGGTCACGCCCAGTTTGTTTCTGAATAAACTCGAAAGCCAAGCGAAAGGTGTCCCGGTAGCTGGCGACTGTATGTCCACTAACCCGTTGCTGGATTTGCAGCCTTTGGTAAAAGAAAGTCTGCACCAGTTCCTGTAGCGTTTTGACGACAGCCTTACTCATGGCTTTTCCTCCGATGTCGAAATGTTGCCCAGGCGTTTGCTGGCAAGAACCACCAGTTCCGGCACGGCCGACAAATACCAATAAGTGTGGCAAATGTTGCGGTGCCCCAGATAAGTGGCGAGCGCCAGGATTTTGTGTTCTACTTGGGCATCGCCGCGCCGTTGCCACGAAATGAGCCAATTAACCGCAAAAGTATGGCGCAGGTCATGCATGCGAGGGGCCGGAGATTGGTTCCAGCCAAGCCGCTCACGCAGAGAGCAAAACCCGCGGACGGCTTGCCTGTAAGACAACGGTTGGCCTGTATCCGCGAGGAAGAATGCGGTGGATTTGGGAACCGGATGGCGCTTTTGGCGCAGTCGCTGATACTCCTGCAGTTTTGCTGCGGCACTGGGCTTGAGCGGCACGTATCGGGATTGGCCGCGTTTGGACCGGCGAATCAACAAGGTGCCGGCGGCGGAATCAAAATCGCTGGTTTCCAAATGCAGAGCCTCTGAAATGCGCAGTCCCGTGCAAGCAAGCAAACCCAAGAGCGTATAGAAGGTAGTCGGACGCAAACCCTTTTTCGGACGGAGCGTCCAGGCTGTTTGTAACAGGCTGGCAATTTCATTCTGGGTATAGAGATGAACTCGTCGGCGGCTCTCAGGACCGAAAACTCCCGAGGGCGGCACTTGAACGCGGTTATCGAACTCATGCCAGAATCGCGCAAAGCCGTGAACGATACCCAAACGTTTTGCCCACCAGGTGGGATCGGCGTTTTGAGGCAACCGGACCCAGTCCAAGGCCAACTTTTCAGTGAGCGGGCCTCGATGATGAACTTTTTTGGCATAACGCGCCAAAGAGCGGAGGTTTTTCTCGTTAGATTTTAAGACAAACCCAAATGAGCGGCGGGTGCTCAAATAAAAATCAATCGCCTTGGTTATGGAAAGCGTTTTCATGAACGCACCTCCTTGGGCCAAGGTGCAGCCAACTGTTTCAGGAGAGGCAGGTTGACTTTGGCATAAACCTGAGTCGTATTCAGGCTGACATGGCCCAGCAAATCAGCTACAGCCTTGAGACTGGCTCCACGCTGCACCAAATGCGACGCCACAGTATGGCGCAACAGGTGCGACCCAAGCCGTGAGCCAACAAGGCCTGCTTTCTTCATGGCCTTTGTTGTTAAGGACGAGATGCTGGCGGAATCCAAAGGCCGCGCACCTTGCAGGGTCACAAACACATGGCGACAAGATGTCCGCGGTCGCGCCTGCTTCAGATACTCGGCTATTGCCCGCCCCACTTCGGCGGGCAGCGGTAAGGCGGCGTCAATAAATAACATTTACAAGTGCGTGAGGCTGTGTTATCCATTGGCGCGTGGTATCTCTGCGTGATATGCGTCGGAAATTGCAGAATCTTTGGCCGCACCTTAATGAGCGGTCGCGGCGAATGCTGGCTGCGGCCGAGGCGACTCAGATCGGCTACGGCGGGGTGTCTCTGCTCAGCCGCGCCTGCGGCCTCTCCCGTGTGACGATCATCAAGGGCATCCGGGAATTGAGCGCGCCCGCCTTGCCGCCCGAACGCATCCGCCGCCCTGGAGGCGGACGCCCTTCGCTGGTGCGGCAAGACCCAAAGCTGCCCGACTTGTTGGAATCTTTGGTCGAACCTCTGGCGCGCGGCGATCCGGAGTCGCCTCTGCGCTGGACCTGCAAGAGCACACGAACGCTGGCGGACGAATTGCGGGGGCGACGACATCCGATCAGCCACGAGAAAGTGGCGCAACTTCTGCGGCAAATGAATTACAGTCTTCAAGGCAACCGGAAGACTGAGGAAGGAGAAGATCATCCGGATCGGGACGCCCAGTTCCGGCATATCAACCGGCAAGTGCAAGGAGCGTTGCGACAAGGCCAGCCGGTTATTTCGGTGGATACCAAGAAGAAGGAACTCGTCGGCAATTTCCATAATGCAGGCCAACAATGGCGGGAGAAAGGTTTGGCGGAACGTGTGGCGGGCCACGATTTTCCTGACCCTTCGTTGCCGCGAGCCTATCCTTACGGCATCTACGATCTGGCCCAGAACACCGGCTTTGTCAACGTGGGAACCGATCACGACACCGCGAGCTTTGCCGTGGCCTCCATTCGGGGTTGGTGGCGCAAGGAAGGCCGGCGATTGTATCCCGGAAGCGCGCGCCTGCTCATCACCGCCGATGGCGGGGGCAGCAACGGCTACCGCGTGCGCCTTTGGAAATGGGAGTTGCAACGCTTGGCCGACCAAACCGGCTTGGAAATCGCCGTCTGCCACTTCCCGCCGGGAACCAGCAAGTGGAACAAAGTCGAACACCGCCTGTTCTCCTTTATCTCCTCCAACTGGCGGGGGGAACCCCTGCGCGATTATGAAACCGTCGTGGGTTTGATCGCCTGCACCACGACCGCCAAAGGATTGCGTGTGACCTGTCGCCTGGATCGCGGCAAATACCTGCCCGGCAGAAAAATAACGCCTCAACAGATGGCGAGCATCAATTTGAAACCGGAGAGCTTTCACGGTGAATGGAACTATGTTATTTATCCCAGTAAGCTATAGTTGTAAATGTTATTTATTGCCGCCGCCTAAGCCGCATTCGGCAGTCACTTTTGCCTTCTGGGCCTCATCTCCATTTATGAAATCTCCCCAAGAACGGGTGTCCGTTTGAGGCAACTTGTCATAGTCGCGCTGCAATTGATCCGTAACGAACTTTGTGAAGCGTCGCTCAAAGGAAGGCATTCCTTCGAATGGATCGTTGAAATCCTTGAGAGCGGAAAACCATAGCTTCCATTCCCTAAAAATGCCAAGCGTCTTCTCAGGATAGCAATGGAAGAGCCTTTGCGGTCGGTTCATTGGTTGCGCTGGTTTACAGACGGTTTTTGCTGGACCGGTTTTAGGTCGTATTTGGCGAAGAGAGTATCGGCTACGGCAAAGGCCAAACTTACAGCATCGCGCTCTGCGCTCATGCTGTCAATTACAGCATTGTAAAGCTCTTGTTTGCGCTCGAGTAGTTTGAAGATGATCTCCTCATAAGTATCCTCAACCCAGAGGTCGTAAGCAAAAACGGTTTTGGTTTGCCCCGGACGATGTGCGCGAGCGGTCGCCTGATTCATCACAGCAGGATTCCACCAGTGATCGAAGTGAACAACATAATTGGCGACAACGAGTTCGTTCAATCCCAAGCCTGCCGTTTTCGGGTGGCCGATAAAAACTCGGTGTACGGGGTTGTCGCGGAAATCGGCAAGGATCTCTTTGCGCTTTCGGTCGCTCGTTGCCTTGGAATAATTGAGCGCGCCAAAATTCGCCAGTTCCTTTTCCAGCCAGTCGGCGCCGGCGAATCGTTCGTCGGTGTATTGCGAGAAGACCAATATCTTATCCCCTTCCGACGCGATACCGTCAAGACTGTCACGAAGCCAAACAAGTTTTGAACTTTCGCCAGATCTTGGACAACGATTGCAAACCTGTTTCAACTTGTTGAGCAGGACGATAATTAATTGAGCGGTGATGGTTTCGCCCTTGGCGTGAAGTTCAAGGACGCCTTGCTGTTCAAGTTGGTCGTAGCTTTTTCGCTGTTCAGATTCCAACCTAACCCAAACAGGATTTTGCACGAGAGGCGGCAAGTCGGTGAGGACATCCTGCTTCCTGCGTCGGAGAAACATCGGCCGCAGAACGCTCTGGATTCCATGCGACCAGTCAAGCGCGTCTTGGGAGATGTCAGGCTTGAGCACATTTAAAATTACCCACAATTCGTCCGTGTTGTTTTCGAGAGGCGTCCCGGTAAGACCCCAGCGATATTTTGCGCGAAGTTGGCGAACTGCTCGTGTTACCCCGGCGTTCCAATTCTTAATGCGTTGCGCTTCATCGAGAACGATCAAATCGAATCCCCCTTTCCGCAAGGTCAACACATTCTCAAGGTCGTTTCGCAGCGTTTCATAAGTGGTGAGCCAGACGTGGGTTGGTTGGCGCCAGCAAATCTCACGATGCTTCTTTTCGCCGCGAACAGCGGTAACGGCCAGGTTTGCAGCCCATTTACCAAGTTCCCTGTGCCAGTTCGGAATGACGCTGAGAGGGCAGACGATGAGACAGGTCCGAATCTTGGCGGTCTGGAACAGAATCCGTAAAGCAACAGCCGTCTGGACAGTCTTTCCCGTTCCCATGTCGTCACCCAATAGCGCCGACCGTGTTTCGACGAGAAACTCAACGCCCTTAATCTGGAAGGCGTAGAGGTTTGAAGGGAGATCAACGACGCTCCCCAAATCCAGATTGACGGGACATTGCAGAAGCGGGAGCAACAAATCCCAGACGCTCATGCTGCGAGCCTCACGCTGTTTGCCACCGCCGGGTGCTTCCTTAAACGCTTTGCGAGTGCCACCTCCGACCAATGCGGACGGCGGGGCTCGGAGTGTTTCCGG
Organism: Limisphaerales bacterium; assembly: GCA_052139695.1. Classification (GTDB taxonomy): domain Bacteria; phylum Verrucomicrobiota; class Verrucomicrobiia; order Limisphaerales; family Palsa-1400; genus PLGF01. The sequence goes on along the minus strand of JBKQWF010000212.1, from coordinate 4,382 downwards.
ACCGGGAGATTTCTCCGGCTCCAGCACTTCGGCGGAGTATCGCTTGCCATCGGACCGCGCCGAACGAGCAAGCGGTCTGTGCAAGTCCTCCGAGACCACGAAGCGAGCCAGCACCATCGCCAAACAATCTTTGGTGGTAAGCTGCCGCGCCGTTACGAGCGCGCGATGCAAATTCTTGGAAACACTCAACGGCATCGTAAGGCGATGAAAATGGCTTGTCGCGGTGGAGGCTCGCAGTGTCTCCCGAAGTTCCGCTGTCTCAGACTCTGCAAGCAAGGGCAGTCGAGAATGAGCAATCGACTCGACTTGAAACGGATATGCAACAGTACGCGGTGCTGAAAGCGATGCCGCAGATGTTTGGGCTGGAGATGAAATTAGCGATACCGTCACCGCGCCTGATGCTGGCGGGAGGAGAAAGTAATCCTCTTCCGGCAGCCGACCAATTGTCGGCTCGGAAAAGTGTTCCATTGGCAACTCTCGCAACGATGGCGCGGAGATTTCACTGACGGCTTGTCCGAGCTGTCTCTTAACGCTTTGGAGAAACCAGGCCATTGGCATTTAGGTTTCAAGAACATGCTCGTCATGGATGTACTGTAACCCTTCCACGAGACGTTGAAACGGTTCCATTAAATCCCAACGGCCAAACAAGTCACGCAGCCGCTCGCCAGAAGAATCAAGATCCGCTGCAAACTTCCAGTGAGCTTCAATCTCCACTTGGGCAAACTTCCCTGACGCAGACTGCAGGAGCAGTGATTTGGATTTTGACTGGTCGTCCTGCTTGGCTTTCGGGCTGCTTGGACGGGTAACGCGGATGACGGGCGCGGAGATTTTGTGGCGCACGTCAAAATAAGGCTCGTCGGCAATCAAGATCAGTTGCGGTTTTTCACGGACCGAAGAAACTAACGGCACACCGATAAGCTCTGTCAAAGTGTGAGGCAACATCGATTTGCCATAAAGCGTGCGCTGAAGTTTGGTTGGATGGACAGGGGCAGTACAGCGAAATTCGAGTGGCTTGCCCCATTCGTCGGTGACAAGGATGGCACCGCGAAACGCTTCGCCGTCGTCAAATTCACGATAGCCGAGAAAGCCAATCGCTGTTTGTGTTGCTGGGGTTGGTTGGTCGTTCATGGCTGGATTGAAACACATTTGTTCTCTAATGAAAAGACTTCCATTTACCCGTTTGTGTGGCGTCTGGCGAGGATGCGGCAGCCCCGTGCCGCCACCTTTGCGCAAGGTTCAAATTCCGAGTTTACTTCCGCGCGGTTTTGCGCCATTTTATTTTCATGCAAGTCATTTTGGACATCCCCGATCCGCTGGCGAAGAAATTCTTCTCTACGACTTCGGCGCGGCGGCGTTCCAGCACCGTGGCGCGGCTCTTGCGCGCGGAGTTGCGCCGCAGGGAATTGACCGCAGCGTGCCTGGCGGCCAATCGTGATGCCAAACTGAACCGCGACATCGAGGATTGGCAGTCTTTTGATGAACCCGTCGTAGAAACCGTCGAGCCATGATACCCGTGCTGCGCGGCGATGTCTGGTGGGTAAGCCTTGATCCAACTCAAGGCGCGGAAATCCAAAAGACACGGCCTTGTCTGGTGCTGACTTCCAACATCCTGAATCGCTTTCGGCAAACGGTGGTTGTGGTGCCTTTGTCCACTTCCGCCCGCGCCCATCCGCCAATCAGCGTGGCGGTGACATGCCAGGGAAAACCGGTCGTTGCCATCATTGACCAAATTCGCGCGGTGAGCCGTCAACGGCTGAAGTCGAAAATCGAAACTGCTTCCCCCGCGATGCTTCGAGCCGTTTCAAAAGCTTTGGCAGAAATTCTCGAACTCGGCTGATTTTCCAAGACGCGAGCGAGAAGCGAAACGGTTTTCCATAAGACGCGGCTATCCATATTTCATTGCTTGACGGGCCTGGCGTGGCGGCGGTTGAAGGCGACGACGTCTGCGTAGCGCACGCCGCTGCCGCCGAAAATGTCCAGCGCCGAGCCGATGGTCAGGTCAACCCGGCCCGCGCCGGCCCGCGCCACTTCCTCCAGGTCGCGCAATTCCCTCGCGCCGCCAGCGTAAGTCACCGGGATGGGCGATCCCCGGCCCAGCCGACTCACCAGTTCCAGGTCCACCCCGCGGCAAAGACCTTCCACGTCCACGGCATGGACCAGGAATTCATCGCACCACCGCGCCAATTCCCGCAGCGTCCGCTCCTCCACTTTCAGGGCGGTGAATTTTTGCCAGCGATCTGTCACCACAAAATAATCTCCGTCTTTGACACGGCAACTCAGGTCCAGCACCAGCTTTTTTTTTCCCAGCGCCGCGGCCAATTGCCGCAGCCGCGCCTCATCCAGTTGGCCTTCGCGAAAAATCCAGGAAGTGACAATGACGTGCGAAGCCCCGGCGTCCAGAAAAAACCGGGCGTTGTCCGGATTGATGCCGCCGCCGACTTGCATCCCGCCGGGGAAGGCCGCGAGCGCCTCGCGCGCCTCCGCTTCGTTGCCCGGTCCCAGCATGATGACGTGGCCGCCGCGCAGATCATCGCGCCGGTACAGCTCCGCGAACCAGCGGGCGGGTCGCTCGGAGACAAAATTCGTCCGCAACGCCGCCGGGTCTTCGCCGAGGGAGCCACCGACAATTTGCTTGACTTTCCCTTCGTGCAGATCAATGCAGGGCCGGAACATGGGAATTAATGCGTCCGAGCCAGCCTGGACAGCAAAAGGCGCGGCGTGATGATGTCAATGCCGAAAGGTTTTTCCAGCGCAAGCAAGTCGTCGTCGCGGGACACAATGACTTTCGCCTGCGCGGCCAACGCGCACGCCAGGTAAAGATCGTCCTTGGCGTCCCGGCTGCGTGGCTTGCCCAGCGGCGCGGGGTCAACCAGTTTCACCTGGTCGTAATACCATGTCAGCAGATTGGCCGGAGGGTGTTGGAATTTGTTTCCTTCCGCCGCCGCCAGGCCCCGGACCTCTTCCAAGATTTCCAAAGTGGCAAAAGCGAAAATTTTCCTTTTGGCCATCGCCGTCAGGCAGTGGTAGGCTTCACCGCGCCAGCCCACACCGGCAAAGACCACATTGGCATCAAGAACGACGCGCACGCTTTTTCCTCTCTGCCCGGAGGCGATGCTGGGTCTTCACGATCTCGGCCATTTCCTCATCCGATGGATCGCCCAGCGGCGCGCCCTGGATTTCCTTTTCCAAAAAAGCCACGTCGCGGTTGATTTGTTCCTGGATTTGTTCCTGGCGCCGGTTGCGGATGAGGTGGCGCATGTATTCGCTCATCGAATCAAAGGCGTGCGCCTCCGAGTCCGACCGGGCGAACTCCGCCAGTTCCGGGTTCAACGAAATGTTTATGGTAACGGCCTTCATGTTGCTAAAATAATTCTTTGGCAAAATATGTCAAGGCTTGCCAAGCAATGGGCCGGGAAAAATCACGCCCCGGCGGAGTCTCGACCTGCCGGGAGGAATTTTCTACGGAGGCGCTTGAGGCAGCCGGCGCAAGAAACTTGGGTTTGCCCACTTAATTGCTGGCCTTCGCGCGGGCTGTCAGCTACATTACAGGCATGGTTTGGATTATCGCGCTGCTCTGCTTGTGGGCGGTCGGTCTGGCCGGTTTTTATCGCGGCCCGATCCGCGCGGCGTTTTCTTTGTTGGGTCTGCTGTGCGGCCTGCTCCTGGCCCGGCCGCTTTCACCGCTGACCGTTCATCTGCTGCCGCTGCTGGGGCTGGAGCATCCGCTCTGGCGGTTGTTCGTGCCGGAAGTGATCGCCTTTCTGCTGGTGCTGGTCATTTTCAAAATCGCGGGCAACGTGCTGCATGAAAAGACCGTGGTGCATTTCAAATATCAAAAGGACGAACATTTGTTTTTCCGGTGGGAACGGCTTTACAACCGGCTGGGTTTCTGCGTCGGGATGGTGAATGGGGCGGTTTATTTTTTTATATTGATGATGCCGGTGTACGTGGCCGGCTATTTCACGGCGGCGGTGGCGGACGCGGGCGCTCCGGCCAGCGTGCGGTATGTCACTCCGTTGCGCGCGCAGTTGCAGGAGTGTGGCCTGGATCGGGTGCTGGCGGCGTACGACCCGACTCCGCCGGAGATTTATCAGGCGGCGGACATCATTGAGCTGGTGCTGAAGAATCCGCTCCTGGAAAGCCGGCTGGCGCATTATCCCGCGCTGTTGGGCCTGAGCCAGACGAAGGAAATCCAGGCGATGGCCTCGGACGTCGCATTACAACAGATGATCCAATCGCAGGCCAGGCCGCGGGACATCCTGAATTATCCCAGAATTCAGTTATGGTGACCAACGCCACCGTGCCGGAGGAGCTTCACGGGTTGTTGGGCGATGATTTGACGGATTTGCAGGAGTTCCTCACCACGGGCAAATCGCCCAAAT
>JBKQWF010000211.1:0-26623 GCA_052139695.1 Limisphaerales bacterium | reverse complement strand
CGAGCTTCATCGAAGCATTCCTTCAACGCGGCGTATTTCTCGCGCAACCTCTTCATATCGATCAACATGCAACTAGCATAGCACAAGCGGACAATATGTGACAGTTATTTTTGCGCGGCTCCTTAGTCCCCGTTTTCACACCATCCTCCATTTTGCGCAATGAACACATGTCCTCCCATGGGAGACATCCGGGTGTCCGTGCGCCGATGTGGTTTGGTGGTTGATTATGCCAATCCGGTGTGATATCGTGGCCCCGCTCCTGACCGCCCTAACGAAGGAGCATTCCATGACGAAGCACTATTGTTCCAATACTTCAAGATCGCTCATATTTCGGCTCGTCGAACTTTGTGCTATCGCGGTTGCCCTCAACAGCACTTGTGTTTCTGCGGCTGTGGGCGGCTGGCAATTTGCCTGGAGCGATGAATTCGACCGGGTTGGGACTCCGATTGTCACCAACGCGTGGAGGTGGGACGGCGGCGGATCGATGGTTCGCGACGCCAAATTGGATCGAGCCAATGGTTATTGCACCAATGGCGTTCTTGTCCTGGAGGCGAAACGCGTGGGCACAAACCAATACACTTCCGCCGCAATTAGCACCGTTGGGCTTAAATCCTGGTTATACGGCCGGTTCGAGATGCGAGGCCGCATTGATATTCGGTCGGGCAGTTGGCCGGCCTGGTGGACCACGGGGGTTTCGGGAGGCTGGCCCGCCGGTGGTGAAATCGACATGATGGAATACTACTCCGACAAGCTCTTACTCAACGTCATGAACGGAAAAAAGGGGTGGGCCGATCCACGCCTATCCGCCACAGCCTTGGGTGGTTCAGCCTGGGCCTCCCAATTCCACACCTGGATCATGGAATGGGATTCGGCCAAGATCGACCTCTCGTTGGATGGACAGTTGGTAAACCATTACCTGCTAACCAACGCGGATGGAACTGGGCCCAACGGCACGAACCCATTTAAAGCACCGCAATACATGCGGGTCAATTTGGCCATTGGGCAAAAGGGAGGCGACCCGTCCGCCACCGATTTCCCCATGAGATTTGAAGTTGATTATATCCGGGCTTGGCAGTGGGTGGATGCGACCGCGTACAACTGCACGGTGGATGGCGGAACCGGGACTGGTCCATACCTGCCTGAGACGATGGTCAGCCTCACGGCAAACATGGCCCCGCCTGGGAAGTCATTTGACCAGTGGGTCATTTTTTCCGGTTCCGCAGTCATCGCTGCCGTCCATAATCCTGTAGCGACTTTCACGATGCCGTCCTCCGACGTAAAGATAATCGCAACGTATAAACCTGGGGTTGCACCGGTCCCTCCAACTCCTTAATCCTCGCTCGGCAATTTCCGTAGAACCAAAATAATGTCCTGGAGATATGGTTCGACCGGCATCAATGGGACCGCCCAGGAACTAGTGGCCCGGCTGTCTTATAAACGTTTCCGCCCCGCGAATTTCCGCCATGGCCCAGAGCCCCAATTCCGGCACCGTCACGCCGCGGTCCGTGATGGGCAGCTTGACTGGTTGAGCTCCCGGCGAGAACAGTACCGCCTCGGTCGCTCCAGCGACGCCCAGGGCCTCAAGGTCGAGTTCGAGCCGCAGGTTCTCGAGCGGCCGGACGCGATCGTCGCCTGAGTCGTAACCCCAGTTCAGGAGGTGGATGATTGCCGAGCCGGCCTTCACACGGGGGAAGACGCGGACGGCAGCGGGTGCCTTTAGGTGCGCGGCGGGAGTGATACCCGCGATGGCCTGCTTGATGGTCGCATAGCATTGGGCATTCGTTTGAGCCGCCAGCGTCTTGCGGTCAACCTCGGACAGGTCCTTTGCCTCGATGACCACCAGCCGCGGGCTGAGCCGCAAGTCGTCCGGCCTGAGCGGGTGGTCAACGACTTCATCTCCGCCCAAGGCAACGGCATAGGAAATATTGGCGGCGGAGAGTTCTCCGCAAGCCGCGATGATCCGCGCGGGGTCGCGATCAAATGTGCGCGAGGAGAAGACTACTGTAAGATCGGCGTAGTTGCGATAGCCGTCGAAAAGCCCCGTGTGCTGGCGAACGAATTGATAGAGCGGGGTGAATTTCTCCTTCGGCCCGTCGTACCAGTGCGTGCCTTTCTCGGGCGTATAACACCATTGCCGAGTCGGTACCATGAGGCAATGGCCGGCGGCGTAGCTCAAAGCTATCCATCCCTGGACCATCCCGGGGAGATTGTGCTCCTTGATGTAGGCCCAATCCCACCCGCTCGCGGTCGCGGCCATGGGACGTCCGACGGCGTCCGCCAGCCGGTAGGCCAGCAGCGGTGCGTCGCTGAAGCGCCGATCCGCGGCATGGTGCTCGACTTCCGCGCTGAACAGGTCCAGCGCCTTGAAATCGTTCAAGTGGTTCCCCCAGAGCAGGCCGGCGTTTGCGCCCATGGGGACGGCATGCCCGGCCGTCCTGGCGGCCAGCGAACGCAACTCCTCCATGAACTGCGCGGCGCCCTGGAGTTGATAAATCCTCCACTGGGACCAGAGGGGATGATCCTGCACCCTGCGTCCCGGCTTCTGGGCCAGCCATTCGCGTAGAACGCTCCGGTAGTTGAAACTCTCCGGATTCTGGATGCCTTGACGGGCAAGTTCGGTCGTGGGCAACCGCTTGAGATAATCATGGAATTCTTCGACGCACCGATCGCAAAAGCAGCCGCCAGTCCACAAGGCGCCCGCCGTGCCGAGGTGGTCGTCGACGTGAACGCCATCGGCGCCTGCCTTGACGGTCTCGACGACGCGCTCCGAAATATACTGGCGGAAGAGAGGCTGGCGGGTGCAGCACCACCAAAAGGGGATCCCCTTGTGTTGGAGGTCGGTCAGCCACGGCACTTTGTAAGGCTGGCCGTCCAGGCCGCGGCACAAGCCCTGTTCGTAAGTCTGCGGAAACCGTTCGTAATAGCGGCCAAACTCGGTGACCATTCCGACGCTCCCAAAGAACTTCAATCCGCGCGCCTGTTCGAGCGATTGTGGGGTGGGCTTGCCGCCCCAGGCCACGGCGGTGGCCCCGTAGTCCTCGTACGCCTGGCGGTCGGCCTGGGTCATGAAAACGACGTCTGATTGCTTCAAAACCGGGATTTGCCCAGCGGCCGCAAAGGCCGTGAAGAGGAGGAGCGCCAGACCCGCGGTTTCAATCCGCAGCCCCGGCCGGTAGAAACGATTGACGAGCATCATGCCGGCCATTTTGCGGCAGCCGCGAGCAGAATCAAGAGGCAGAATCAAGAGGCGTCGGTTGTGGTTTCGAATCCACTCCACGATATCCACTTGCCTCATCGCCACCGCCTTTTATACTTGCGCCGATGCAAAGCCGCCTCTCCGCGGGAGATTATTTCGGAACAAAACGCTCGAACCTTCGATTTGACGACTTGATCCTGTCGGAGTGCAGCTACGCGTTGAATACGAGGCTGCCCAAACATTCTCACGAAAATGCGTATATCATTGTGGTGCTGGAAGGTTCGCAAGTGGAGGAGTTGAAGGAAGGGCGGCGCTGGTATCATCAAAAGGTCCTTGCCCTTCATCCTGCGCAAGAAGCGCATTCTCAGCAGATAGGCTCTGATGGACTCAGGTGCCTCCACGTGGAGTTCGGAGCCAACTGGCTTTCTCAGAACCGCCACGTTTCCCGAGCCTTGGAAAGACCGGCGCACTTCGACACGAGGCGGTTTCCTGGAATGGCGCTGGCGGCGGCGAGCATTCGGAGGGAGGTTCTAGACATGGACGATCTGTCGCAATTGGCAATCGAGGGAAATCTCTTGGGTTTGCTCGCGGAAATCAACCGTTCCTGTCCCTCCTTTAATGGCGGCATCCCCGCCTGGCTGAAAAAAGCGCGCGAAATTCTCCAGGACCGCTATCGTGAGCCCCTTTCGCTCAAAGCGGTCAGCGATTCCGCTGGAGTACACCCGGTTCACCTGGCGCGTGTGTTTCGGAAACATTTTCGATGCACGATGGCGGAATATGTCCGGCGCCTTCGGATCGGCGCCGCTTGTGACGCCATTCGGGGCGGCAATGCGCCGCTTAGCCAGATTGCGCTGGAGACCGGGTTTGCCGATCAGGCGCATTTTACGCGCGTTTTCAAGCGCCTCGTGGGCATCACTCCCAGTCAGTTTAGACTTCCGCGTAATCCAAAGCTGACCGGACTGGCTGGGGTTGACTCGTCGGCCCTCCACTCACCTGAGCTGCCTCGTGAACGTCAAACATCGCGCTAAGCGCGGACAAAAATGTTTGGCCTGTGCAATACGCGCTTCGCCATAATTGGAATAATCCGCGCGTATGAGACGTAATTCTAAGGTGATTCCACAGGGCGCCCTTGCCATTCTTGCGACGGTGTTCCTGATACCGGCGGTGTCCGCCGCCGACATTAATGTAGTAAACTCGCCTGATCCGCCGGGAAAAATGGTGGACGTTGGCGGATATCGCTTGCACATCTGGTGTATGGGCAAGGAGGGGGACGGCCCCGCAGTCGTGCTAATACCGGGTAGCGGCGACTTTTCCTTTACCTGGGGCCTTGTCCAGCCAGGCGTGGCGAGGTTCACTCGCGTGTGCTCCTACGACGCCGCCGGGCAGGCGTGGAGCGACAATGGGCCGGAACCGCGGACATTCAAGCAAGAGGCCTATGAACTTCGCGCACTGCTACGCGCCGTAGGCGTCAACGGGCCGTGCGTTCTCGTCGGCGCCAGCATAGGCGGGATCATTGCGCGCGTTTTCGCTCGCGATTATCCAAGCGATGTAGCCGGAATGGTCCTGGTGGATAGCACCGATCCGGATGCGGTCCTCGGAGTTGCGTCACTGGGAACAGTGCGCATTCGCACACTCTCGCAGAAAAGAACCATCCCGCCGGTCCAAACGATGGAAAGCAGCCCGCCCAAACCGCTCACCGCAGCGGAAGTGGAGCACCAAGAAAAATTCCAAAAGATGATTGGAGAACCCCGCGTTGGCAGGCCGCACAATTTGTTGCCGGCGGAACTTCAAAGAATGGATATGTGGGCCCGATTCTACAAACCCCGCGCCGTATTGGCTGAAGCAAAACGGCGTCTTGCTCAAACTGGAGCCGGTGAGCGAAACGCCACGGGGACAAGCACGACAAATCAGGACTACGATTTGGGCTGGTGGCCCGAGGAATTCCAGGCCCTTTACGAGCACGAACAGAAGGAATTCCCCCTCGGCAACATTCCCCTAATCACCCTCATTTCCAGCGACAAGGCGAAACCGGTCGGCCAGCAAAAGGAGAAAATGAATTCCGAGGAGGACCAGCGGTTCTCGGAAGAGAAGGCGGAACAACACATCGCGCAGGCGCTCCTTTCATCGAACGGGAAGTACGTGAAAATCGAAAGCGGCCATGAAATTCATCTGTATCAACCAGCGTGGGTAATCGAGGCCATCCGCCAAGTTGTCGAGGCGGCTCGCAAGCAGCGCAGCTCTGAGAACAGCGTCGATGAAGCTAAGGAGCACCACGCCATCAGCCTTCCTTCCGAGACTCTCGATGCTTATGCTGGAGAATACAGATTGTTGGTCCCACCCGCGACGCTGACCGTGACGCACGAGGGGAGCCGGTTCTATATTCGGCTGGCGGACCAAGATAGGGTCGAATTCTTCGCAGAGACGCCGACGGATTTCTTTGCGAAAGACTTGGAGGCGCAATTTACCTTTGTGAAGGACGCGTCCGGCAAGGTCACGGCGGTCGTGCTCCATCAAAACGGATTGGACCAAACGGCCAACCGTCAGCCGTGACCGCTGAGCCTTGTTGACGCAAACCGCCTTGTCCGCGAACGCGACGAGGCAGACCACGCCCGCAGTCTCGCCGAGGCAGCGCAGGCGGCTTCCCCCAGTGCGCAAACGTTGACGGACACAATCACTCGGCTGGAACTGGTCAACGACAATTATATTTCTTAGGCACACACAAGCCTAAGAATTATAATCGTCGTTGACGGCTTGCCTTGCGGAGCCATCAATGACCGTGCCCACGCTCAATTTCCGGCTCAATTTGCCCACAGGTTGAAGGTCGAATCGCATTGAGGGCAAATTAGGTAATCGTCGTGCCAAGGCTCGTTGGCTTTAACCGTGTGAAGGGAAACTTTGCATGTCGGACATTCTCGCGGCCCGGATCCGGTCTCCGCCCTTGTGGGCCTTTGTTCTTCCTTGATCGTGGTGGGGGATGCCAGCGCTGCAGCCAAGCAGATGTCCTCAGGCCGCAGTTTACCCTCAGCCATAAGTTCAACGTCGCGCAGCCTGGCCTGAACTTTTCTCTTTTGAAATTGCTGCGCCTTGTCCGTCTTTTTCACACCCCAAATTTAAGGTGTACGCTATATTTTGGCAAAGCTTTGCTCTGCCCAGCGCTCCTGCATGAACTGGAGGAGATGCCTCGTGATATGCCAGTCGGCGCTGCAGCAGCGCTGCCGCGGACGATCTGCGTCTTATCACCCGGAAATTGAGAAGTTGTGCGGAACGCCAGAGGCTATCAACTCAAACCGTCTCCGGCTTTCCGCCCTACGGACCCCCTGGGAAACGGATCGGGAAACACTCCCTTCGCGCCAGCGGAGGATAGCAACCCTGGGAGCCGTCCCGAGCGCCGACTGAGGCCTTGCGCAGGAGGCCGGTTGAGATCTGACAACGCGTCAGGCCAACTCTTGCGCAGGGGCAAGTTTAAAGCGATAAATCCATTCCCTCATTTAACACGAAACGACCGCCATCATATATCGTGAACGTGCTCAAAAGCCACTGCGCCTCGAGTTTTCGATTACCTTTAAGCTCTTTCACTGAGCGCAGGGGACCGGGAAGAAGGGAAGATCATTGCGTTTGACGAAGTCGGCGTGCTTCATCATCGCTACGAGCGGCTGGCGGCCTGAACACACCACTCTTTCAACCGCCGCATCGAATTGAATAGATTTAAGGGTCCGGTGGACCAACCTCAGTTTTTGGAAACCGGTACGTGCGCGGTACAAGACTAAAGCTGGTCCGATTTTCATGGGCACGATTGCTGGCGCTGCTGTCGTTGCGAGTTTGCAGCCTAACAAAAGGCATGAAGCAAACTAATGCGCAGAAAGCCAACATGCCCAAACGCCTGATCCTGCCGCCTGCCTATCCGCACCCTTCAACAAAAATGCTCTGGTCGCTGCGTAACACTCTCTGCCAGGAGTGTGGACGGCAGTTGACGTTTGATCAGCTGGGACAAATTATGGGAGTGACGCGAACCACCGCGGACTACTGGTGCCACGATCACGAATCTCGCCTTATTCGATCCCTATTCTGCCTCCTGGAGCGGCTGTCTCCCGGCAGAAGAAGCCAGTTCCTGGACGCTCACTGCCGTGAATATCCCCGGCTCGAGCATCCCCGGTTGGCCCATGTCCCGGGAACCAACCGCAAGCTTCGGGGTCTTCTGCAAAAAAACTCAGGCATCACCTTCATCTGCGGTGGCACGGACGATTCGCGAACATTTGTAATGACAGCCATGGGCCACGCGTTACTCGACGTTATCGCCATTGGCGCATTCGCCGGTCTCCGTACTGCCGAAATTGAGAGGCTGGAATGGCAAGACGTGGACCAGTCGGGAGGATTTATCGAAGTCAAGGCTGCCAAAGCTAAGACGCGATCGCGGCGCCTTGTGCCGATCAGTTTAGGGTCAAATAGGAAATGCGGTAAGTTTTGACAGCTCCAGCAAAACCTCTAACAAGCTGCGCAATGTCGGAACTGCATTTGTCAGAATTCTCCATTGCCAATAGGGACCGCTCCAACTATCAGGAAATTGTTTATGTTTGACCGACTCTTTGTCAGATCCGTTCACCAACCGTTTGGTGGGTGGAGAAGTGGTAACGGATCCCAACGGGCCGTCTGTTCCTTTCAGGGATAAAAACGTGTCCATCATTGCCCTCGCGTAAGACGAGAATTAGTGACGCTCACTCTTCGGGATTACCGGTTCCGCGCCACGTTTGCCGGTACGAGTCGGGCGTTTGCCCGGCGATGCGTTTGAAAAACCGGCAAAAATAGGTCGCGGAAGAAAACCCGCAGCGCCGCGCGATCTCGGCCAAGGGCAAGTCCGAACTCAGCAAGAGGCCTTGGCTGCGCTGGACGCGGATGCGGGTCATCTCTCCAGCTACCGACCGGCCCAGGTGCGTAAGAAACAGTTTGTCCAGAGTGGAGCGGGAGGTTCCCACCGCTTCGCAGATCTGTTCGACCGAAACCTCGGGGCCATCACGGTCCCGGATTCGTCTGGCGGCGTTTACCACCAGGGGATGGTCGGCCACCACAATGTCGGACGACTGCCGCTCGACCACGCGCCGCGGCGGCACCTGATAAGATGACTGGACGGATTGGCCATCCAGTTGCGCGGCGATTAATTCGCCGGCCAGACGGCCAATTCTCTCCACGTCGGGCTCAATGGTTGAAAGAGTCGGCCGACACAGACGGCAAATGATTTCGTCGTTATCTACGCCCAAGACCGCCACTTCTTCCGGGACTCGGATCTCCGCTTCCCGGCAGGCGTTGATGACCTGCTGGCCGCGAATATCGTTGCAAGCGAGGAGCCCCACCGGCTTGGGAAGCGAGCGCAGCCACGTCGCCAGTTCGGCCTCGTGCGTGGCCGTTCCTTTCTCAAACTGATATAAATCCTCGCCGACTTGAGGGAGGGAGGCGGGCGCGTAAATCTGCGCGGTTCGGCGCAGGGCGGCGGCCTGGGACCGAAACGCCTCCTCACGCTGATCGGAAAAGAAGACGCTGGGGTAACCGCAGTAAGCCAGATGCTGAAATCCCGACTTGAGAAAGAACTGAAGCGCCAGGGAGGCGATCACCTGCGCATCCGACTCGATCACTGGAATCAGCGCCGTGCGACAGCGGCCGTGGACATCGACCGCCGGCACCCGCAGCGCGCTGATGCGACGGTATAACTTCCGGTTCGGAATATAAGCAATGAAGCCATCCACACGGGACTTTCGCAGCCAGTCGGGGAGATCGTTCAATTCCGGACGCTCGTGAGGCAGGATGAGCCAATCGGCCCGGCTCTCCGCAAAGTCGGCCACTCCCCGGCAGATGCCCCGGCCATAGGCACGGGAGGCATCGACCATGAGCACAATGTGGCGCAGTTGTTTCACTAATGAAACTTTGCCAGGATTTACGAAAAAAGACCATTGTATAAACTTTCATTGCATGGTGGAGTGGTCACGAGCCAAAAGAAAATGCCATGAAAACCTATTTCCCCGATGTTCACTCTCCAGTTGCCTTCGAAGGCCGCGCCAGTCGAAATCCCCTCGCCTTCAAATGGTATGACGCCAAACAACAAGTGCGCGGCCGGACCATGGCCGAACACTTCCGCTTTGCCGTCGCCTATTGGCACACGTTCAAGGGTTCCGGCAAGGACATGTTCGGTCCCGAAGCGTGGGTGCGGGAATGGAACCTGGGTTCGCCGATGGAGGCGGCCGAAAACACTCTGCGCGCCAATTTCGAGTTTTGCCAAAAGCTGGGCGCTCCCTTCTACTGCTTTCACGACCGGGACATAGCGCCGGAAGGGGCGACGTTTGCCGAGTCCTGCAAGAATCTTGAAGCCATCGTCGCCCTGGCCAAGAAGCTCCAGAAAGACACCGGAATCCGGCTGCTCTGGGGCACAGCCAACTTGTTCTCCAACCCCCGCTATACGCACGGGGCAGGGACCAATCCGAACGTTCATATCTTCGCCTACGCCGCGGCGCAGTTGAAGCACGCGATCGAAGCCACACACGAGCTGGGCGGCCAAAACTATGTCTTCTGGGGCGGTCGCGAAGGTTACGAAACCCTTCTCAACACACGTTACGGGCAGGAACAGGAACAATTCGCCGCCTTCTTGCAGCTCGCTGTGGACCACAAGAAGAAGATTGGCTTCAAGGGGCAGTTCCTCATCGAACCCAAGCCGCATGAGCCCACTAAGCACCAATACGACTTCGACGCCGCCACCGTGTTGGGCTTCCTGCGCGCCCACGGGCTGTATGATCATTTCAAGATCAATGTCGAAGCCAATCACGCCACACTGGCCGGTCATACCTTCGAACACGAACTGACCGTCGCCTCCGCCGAAAACAAACTGGGCAGCATTGACGCCAATATCGGCGACCTTTTGCTGGGCTGGGACACCGACCAGTTCCCGTCCAACCTGTATTCCACTACTGCGGCCATGATGGCGGTTTTGCAGCAAAGGGGCGGCCTCAACTCCGGCGGCTTCAACTTCGACGCCAAGTGCCGTCGCGGTTCCAATGACGTGATGGACCTTTTCTACGCCCATATTGGGGGCATGGACGCCTTTGCCCGGGGTTTGCTGGTGGCCGAAAAGATTCTTTCCGACAAAGCCTTCAATAAGATTATCGAGGACCGTTATGCCTCTTGGCAGAGCCCGCTCGGGAAGAAAATCCTCTACGGCAAAGCCAGCCTGGATTCCTTGGAGGAACACGTGCGCAAAGCCGGAGAGCCGGCGCTCCAGAGCGGCCGCCAGGAGCTGCTGGAAATCCATTTCAATGACTTGCTGAACAGTTAGGCGGGTTCGCCGCAGGGGCGAAGGGGTCCAAGAATTATGCGCGACGGAATGTCCAAAATCCCTGGGTTGTCGGAAGTAGAAGTACAGATGGAACAGATGTCGGCGGATTCAACGTGTCGCTTCGATCGTCCCAGCGCCGCGCAGCGGCGGTTTCTTTCGCGGTTCGTGCGCCGCAACCTCGCCGTGCGCCATCAGAACGGCGACGTCATGTCATCGCGGAACATTAACCCATGAACAAATGCGTCTTTCCACGGGCCCACATGAGTATCGGCGTCCGCCGGTTGGTTGGTCTTATGGTTTTCGTTAGGTGCTCAGCGCAACTATTCGCCGCTGAACCGGAGTTAACCGGAAACGCATCCGCGCCCGCCGAACCAATGAGCCTTTGGTATCGTCAGCCGGCGGCAAAGTGGGTCGAGGCGCTCCCTGTCGGCGATGGACGGGTCGGTGCGATGGTTTTCGGCGGTATTAATCGCGAGCGGCTTCAATTGAATGAGGACACCCTTTGGGCCGGAGGCCCTTATGATCCGGTCAATTCGCAAGCTCGGGAGGCGCTTCCAGAGGTGCGCCGTTTGGTGTTTGAAGGCAAGTACCGCGAAGCCGCCAAGCTCATTAGCGCGAAAGTAATGTCCAAGCCCTTGGGCCAGATGCCGTATGAAACAGCGGGCGACTTGATTCTCTCGTTTCCGGAATCTGCCTCGGTGGAGAATTACCGGCGCGACCTCAACTTGGAAACCGCTGTGGTTACGGTACAATATACGGTTCACGGCACCCGGTTTACGCGACAGGTCTTTGCCAGTGCCGCGGACCAGGTGGTCGTTGTCCATCTCACGGCGGATAAGAAGGGCGCCCTTACCTTTGCCGCCACTCTGCAAACGCCTCAAAACGCCGCTATCACGACAGAATCAGGAAGCACCGTCGTGATGCGCGGCGTTAACGGAAGCGCGCAAGGGATCAAGGGGGCGTTAAAATTTGCAGTGCGCGCTCGTGTGCTCGCCGAGGGCGGAAGCGTCAACGCCGCGTCCAATTCTGTCAGCGTGGCGGATGCGGATTCGGCCACGATCCTGCTCGCGTTGGCCACCAGCTACAAGAGTTACGAGGACGTGAGCGGTGATCCGGAAGCCATCGTCAACGCCCAAATCGCTGCCACCCAGGGCAAAACGCTCGACGCCCTGCTCGCCGATCACATCCGGAAACATCAGCAGCTCTTCCGGCGGGTTTCTCTGGATCTGGGGCACAGCGACGCCATGCAGTTGCCGACCAACGAACGGATTAAGAATTTCCACAATGGCCAGGATCCGCAGCTCGCCGCGCTTTACTTTCAGTTCGCCCGCTATCTGCTGATCAGTTGTTCGCGTGCAGGCGGTCAGCCGGCCAATTTGCAGGGCTTGTGGAACGAGAGCATGAATCCGCCGTGGCAGAGCAAATACACGATCAACATCAACACGGAAATGAATTACTGGCCGGCGGAGCCGTGCAACCTGGCTGAATGCGTGGAGCCGCTCATTGCGATGGTCAAAGACCTTTCGCGGACCGGCGAGCGAACCGCTCAGGAAATGTATGGCGCGCACGGCTGGGTGGTTCACCACAATACGGACCTATGGCGCGCCAGCGGACCCATTGACGGCCCGGAGTGGGGAATGTGGCCGACAGGAGGCGCTTGGTTGTGCGATCATTTGTGGGACCATTACGAATTCAACCCCGACAAGGCCTACTTGAAAGATGTTTATCCCCTCATGCGCGGGGCGGCTCAGTTCTTCCTCGACACGCTGGTGGAAGACCTGACGAATCACTGGATCGTCACTTGTCCATCCATTTCGCCGGAAAATCAGCATCCGTTCGGGTCGGCCGTGTGCGCGGGGCCGAGCATGGACGAGGAAATCCTGCGTGATCTGTTCGCCCACACGATCAAGGCCTCCGAAATACTCGGTACGGATAAAGGCTTGCGCGCGCAATGGGCGACCGCCCGCGCCCGGCTCGCGCCGTCCCAAATCGGCCACGCGGGGCAACTTCAGGAATGGCTCGAGGACTGGGACATGCAGGCGCCCGAGATTCATCATCGGCACGTTTCGCATCTCTATGCTCTTTATCCGAGCTGGCAAATCAACGTTTTTGACACGCCAGAGTTTGCCGCCGCGGCCAGGAAATCACTCGAAATTCGCGGGGACGAATCCACCGGCTGGGCCACGGCCTGGCGGATTAATCTCTGGGACCGCCTGCACGATGGCGACCATGCCTATAAGATTCTGGAATTTCTGCTCAGCCCGGAGCGCACCTATCCCGATATGTTCGACGCCCACCCGCCGTTTCAAATCGACGGCAACTTTGGTGGCGCGGCGGGCATTGCGGGAATGCTGCTGCAGAGCAGGCCGTTGGAAACGAAGAGCGCCGCGGAGAAATTTGAAATTGACCTGCTGCCCGCTCTGCCATCCGCCTGGCCACAAGGCAACGTCGCCGGTCTGCGCGCGCGGGGCGGTTTCGAGATTGGCATGACTTGGAATAGTGGAAAGCTAAATACGGTCAAAATCCACTCGGTCGGCGGACGCAAAGCCATGGTCCGGTATGACAACCGCACAGCGGAAATCAACCTGAAGTCCGATGACACGGCTCAACTTAATTCCGCACTCAAAGCGCCCTAAAACTCAACTAACTCTGAACCCCAATAAACTATGAAAAACATGCATCATTCATCATCCAGGACCTGGGCTATCGTCGGCTGCGTCGCCGCGTCCCTCGCGCTTCTCACCGTCGGCTGCCAGGCGCCCAATTCATCCTCCAGCACTTCCAATGCTTCGGGAGCAACGCCTCCCGTAGCGACGACAACGGCGGAAACCGCACCAACCACCAGCGCCAACCGCAGCGTTCCTGTTCACATCCTGGCCGGCTATGACGAAGGCATCACCACGAATGGCGTCACTTGGCTGGGTGCCAGCAACTTTTTTGCCGACGGCGAAACCATTGCCAGACCGGACATTACTATTGCCACAAGTGCCGAGACCGGTCCGGCTGTCATTTATAAAGCAGAGCGTTACTCGATGACGAAGTTCACCTACTCGCCGGTCCCCAACGGCGACTACACCGTCAAATTGCACTTCTGTGAAACCTATGAAGGCATCACCGGACCCGGTATGCGGATTTTCGGATATAAGGTGCAGGGTGACGGTCCTGCGGTAAAAGACTTCGACCTGTTTGCCACGGTCGGCGCCCTGAAACCAGTCGTGAAAACCGTGCCGATCACCGTGACGAATCACACGGTGGAAGTTGATTTCACTTCCCAGGAGCAAAACCCACAGATCAACGCCATTGAAATCCTCCCAGGCCACTGAGAAAACGCAAACCCTGAGTGCCTGTGCAATCAACGAGTGTGTGAATACAGCTATTTGGAACTTAAGCCTCTCGCCGGTCTTGCCAGGCTGCCCCTTCCATTTGCTTTCGACTCACAACGCCTTTCCCCATCAATGAAGAAGACTACCCCCTTTCGCGCCAATCGTGGCCAACCACCGGCATCCGGCGTGCCCGCCTATAGAAATCGCGCGCTTGCGCCCGAAAAACGCGTTAAGGACCTGCTCTCGCGCATGACCATCGAGCAAAAGGCCGCCCAGATGATGTGCGTTTGGCGAAACAAGGGTGAGACACTCGTGGATGCGGACGGCAACTTTGATCCAGTCAAAGCGAAAAAGGCTTTCGCTAAAGGGCCTGGGATCGGACAAGTCGGCCGGCCGAGCGATGCTGGCAAGGGGAAAGACGGTCGCGGGATGGCTGAATTAACCAATGCGATCCAGAAGTTCTTTGTCGAGGAGATGCCGCTGGGAATCCCGGTGATCTTCCACGAAGAATGCCTCCATGGTCATGCGGCCGCCGGCGGAACGAGTTTCCCGCAGCCCATCGGATTAGGCGCCACTTTCAATCCCGATCTGGTTGAGGATCTGTTCACCGCCACGGCTCTCGAAGCGCGCAGCCGCGGCGCACACCAGGCGCTCACGCCGGTCGTCGATGTGGCGCGGGATCCCCGTTGGGGCCGTGTCGAGGAGACTTACGGCGAAGACCCGCACTTGGTGGCGCGGCTCGGGATCGCCGCGGTCCGGGGCTTCCAGGGCGACATGTCATTCCGCGACAAAACCCGAGTGATTGCCACACTGAAGCACTTTGCGGCGCATGGACAGCCTGAGTCAGGAATGAATTGCGCTCCGGCCAACGTGTCGGCCCGCGTGCTGCGCGAGACCTTTCTGTCCACATTCAAAGCGGCGATCCAGGAAGCCGGCGCCATTGGCGTGATGGCTTCCTATAATGAAATCGACGGCGTGCCTTCTCATGCCAATCGTTGGCTGCTGCGAGACGTGTTGCGCAAGGAATGGGGATTCAAAGGGTTTGTCGTTTCCGATTACTTCGCCATTTGGGAACTGGGCTACAGGCCGGAAACTCACGGCCATTTTGTGGCCAAAGACAAAGCCGAGTCCTGCCGCCTGGCGGTCAAGGCTGGAGTCAACATCGAGCTGCCCGATCCGGACTGCTACCGGGAGCTCGTCGCGCTGGTTCGCAAAGGCCTGCTGCGCGAGGCGGAACTGGACGAACTGGTTGCGCCCATGCTGCTGTGGAAGTTTAAGCTCGGCTTGTTTGAGGACCCTTATGTCGATCCTGATACAGCCGATAAAGTGACGGGGTGTCAGGCGCATCGCGCCTTGGCGCTGCGGGCCGCGCGCGAAACGATCACTCTTCTCAAGAACGAAAACCAAACCGTTCCGCTCCATCCCGCAAAACTGAAAACGATTGCGGTCATCGGACCCAACGCCAACCGGAGTCTGCTCGGGGGCTACAGCGGCGTTCCGAAAAACGAAATCACCGTCCTTGAGGGCATTAAGGCCAGGGCAGGAGAAGCAATTTGTGTTGTCTATAGCGAAGGCTGTAAAATCACCAAGGGCGGGTCGTGGAATCAAGATCAAGTGCTGCCTAGCGATCCTGACGAGGACCGCCGGCAGATCGCCGAAGCGGTTGCCGTGGCCAAGGACGCCGACGTGATCGTGCTCGCGCTCGGCGGCAATGAGCAGACTTCACGCGAAGCGTGGTTATTGACCCATCTGGGAGATCGCGCCCGCCTCGAACTCCTGGGCGGCCAGGCTGAGTTGGTGCAGGCGATGACGGCATTGGACAAACCGGTGGTGGCGTTTCTGTTCAACGGGCGCCCGCTGGCAGTCAATAAATTGGCCGAGACAGTGCCTGCCGTTTTCGAGTGTTGGTACCTGGGCCAGGAAACCGGCCAAGCAGTCGCGGAAGTGCTGTTTGGCGACGTCAACCCGAGCGGCAAGCTGCCCATAACGATCCCGCGCTCCGCCGGCCATCTGCCCGTGTTTTACAATTACAAACCGTCCGCGCGTCGCGGCTACCTGTTTGACGACGTGACTCCGCTTTACCCGTTCGGCTTCGGGCTGAGTTACACGAAGTTCGAGTTCAAGAACGTGCGGCTGAAGAAAAAGCGCATCAAGATTGGCGAAAGCACGGCCGTCCAGTTAGATGTCACCAATACCGGGCAACGCGAAGGCGCCGAGGTTGTGCAGATGTATATACGCGACCTCATCAGTTCGGTCACCCGGCCCATCAGAGAATTAAAAGGTTTCCGCAAAGTCCAACTCGCGCCTGGCGAAACGCGGGCGGTCACTCTCGAGATCACACCCGACTCCCTTTCGTTTTACGACATGGACATGCAATACCGAGTGGAACGAGGTGAATTCGAAATCCAGGTCGGCAATTCGTCGTGGGAGGCCGATTTGCATAAACTCGTCTTGACCGTTGTGTAAAGGGACATGTTATGACTGAGCGATCTCAACCCCTCTCCTTCATCGAAAAAGCCGGCTACAGCCTGGGTGACGGCGCCGCCAACTTTGTCTTCTTTTCGATGATTCTGTTTCAACTGAACTTCTACACCGAAACCCTTGGCATCGCTGCCGTCACCGCCGGAGCGCTGCTCTTGGTCGGGCGTTTGTGGGATGCTTTCTTCGATCCTCTCATGGGTGTGATGGCCGATCGCACGAATACCCGCTGGGGCAAGTTTCGGCCCTGGGTGCTTTGGACCGCCGTTCCGTGGGGGGTGATGATGGTTCTGGCCTACTCCACGCCGGACTTTAGCCAAACCGGCAAGATCATTTACGCCTGCGTCACCAATGTTTTGCTGATGACGCTTTATTCCGCGAATAACACGCCCTATTCGGCTATGACCGGCGTCATGACGGGGGATGTCAATGAACGGACCCGTCTTTCTTCCTACCGGTTTGTTTCGGCCATGATTGCGCAACTGGTGGTGGGCGGTTTTACACTTCCGCTGGTGGCCAAGTTGGGCCAGGGCAACAATGCCAAAGGCTGGCAATTGACCATGGCGCTTTGGGCCACAGTCTGCTTGGTGCTCTTCCTGATTACCTTTCTGACCACACGCGAGCGCATTTCCCCGCCGCCGCAACAACGCTCTTCGCCGAAGCAGGATTTTGGGGACCTGCTTAAGAACGGGCCTTGGATCGCCATGTTTATTCTGACGCTGTCGCACTTCATTGTCCTGGCCATGCGCGGCGGCACGATGTTTTACTATTTCGACTACTGCCTGGATAAAGACCGCCTGACTGAGTTTCTGACGAGCTGCGGTTTGGCCAATGCCGGAAGCGGTTGGTGGCACTCGTTGCTCGACACCTTCGGCCTGGTCATCAGCGCGGACAAAAAGAATGTTGCTTCTGTCGGCTTCAGCCTCTTCAACATGTCCAGCCAATTTGTCACGGTCATTGGCGTGGCGTTTTCCACCTGGCTGTCGATGAAGTTCGGCAAGAAAGCCGTCGCCATCGCCGGGTTCGCGGTGACAACGGTTTTTATGGCCCTCTTTGTCCTCGTCCCGCCCCAAGCCATCCTGGGAAATTACCTTCTCGAGTGGGCGCGCGCCCTCACTTATGCCCCGACCATTCCGCTCCTCTGGGCCATGTTTGCCGACGTGGTGGATTACGCGGAATGGAAGACCGGGCGCCGGACGACCGGCCTGATCTACGCGACCATACTCTTTGGACTGAAGACCGGGTTGAGTCTGGGCGGATTTATTGCGGGCGCCCTGCTCTCGGCTTACGGATACAAGGCCGGTGTGGCGCAAACTCCGCAAGCAGTGCAGGGTATTCGGCTCATCATTAGCGTTTACCCAGCGATATTCTTCGGGATCGTGCTGGTCTGCCTGTTTAGCTACAAGATCACCAAACGCCTCAACCTCGAGATTCAAGACGAGCTGGCGGCCCGTAGAACAAAGTACTCGCAGCCTACGCCTGGAATGGCCGGATGAGCGCGAGCGCAAGGTCCATGAGAACTTTTATTTCTAAATAATCCAAAAGCAGAAAATCGACATGTTAAATCTGAAAACCTTTGAAGTCTGGTTTATCACTGGGAGCCAGCATCTATATGGTCCGGAAACGCTAAAACAAGTTGCCGCCAACTCGCAGCAAATCGCCAAGGCGTTGGACGCCTCTCCCGCTATGCCCGTCCAGGTGGTTTTCATGCCCGTTGCCAAAACTCCACAGGAGGTCACCGAGCTCTGCCAGCAAGCCAATAGGTCCGCGGACTGCATTGGGCTCATTACCTGGTGCCACACCTTTTCCCCCTCGAAGATGTGGATTAACGGCTTGAAGTTGTTGCGCAAGCCCATCGCCCATTTGCACACGCAGCATAATCGCGAAATACCATGGAGCGCCATCGACATGGACTTCATGAACCTCAACCAAGCGGCGCACGGCGATCGTGAGCATGGCTTCATCATGAGCCGGATGCGCTTGAACCGCAAAGTCGTGGCGGGTTTCTGGCAGGACGAAAAGGTCCAGCAGCAATTAGGGACCTGGAGCCGCGCCTGCGCGGCTTGGCACGATTGGCAGGGAGCGAAGTTCTGCCGGTTCGGCGACAACATGCGCGAGGTTGCGGTCACCGAAGGGGACAAAGTCGCCGCTCAAATCCAGTTTGGCTACTCAGTCAACGGCTATGGGATGGGTGACCTCGTGAAATGCGTCAATGAAGTGACAGAGTCGGAGGCGGGCAAGCTGGTCGGCGAATATGAGGCCAGTTATACTATTGCCGCGGCGACCGCGAATCGGCCCGGCGTGCGCAAATCGCTCCAGGAAGCCGCGCGCATCGAATTGGGCATCCGCGGCTTTCTGACAGATGGCGGCTTTAAAGGATTCACCGATACCTTCGAGGACCTGCATGGTTTGGCGCAATTGCCCGGTATCGCCGCCCAGCGACTGATGGCGGATGGTTTCGGCTTTGGGGCTGAAGGCGACTGGAAAACCTGCGCGTTAGTGCGAGCGATGAAGGTGATGGCAACCGGACTAAAGGGTGGCACTTCTTTTATGGAGGATTACACCTATCACTTTGATGTCAAGCGCAGCCTGGTGCTGGGAGCGCACATGCTGGAGATTTGTCCGTCGATCGCCGAGAGCAACCCCGCCCTGGAAGTTCATCCGCTGGGCATCGGCGGCAAAGCCGACCCTGTCCGATTGGTGTTTGATACGCCGCCGGGACCAGCTCTCAACGCTTCCCTCCTGGACATGGGCAACCGGTTCCGCCTGTTAGTGAACGAGGTGGAAGTTGTCCCGGCCCTTCAACCGCTGCCCAAACTGCCCGTCGCGCGGGCGATTTGGGCGCCTCAGCCAAATTTGGAGGTCGCGGCGGCCGCCTGGATTTATGCGGGGGGCGCTCATCACACCGGTTTCAGCCAAGCAGTCACGACCGAGATGCTCGAAGACTTCGCGGCCATTGCCGATATCGAAATCGCGATCATTGACGCCAAAACGAACGTGCGTGATTTCCAGCAGCAACTTCGCAATAACGAAGTTTATTACGCGTTGAAGAGAGGCTTGACCGTGGCTTGACCGTGCAATGATGACTTCATTCCGCAATGCCTCGTTCGGCCGGACTGAGCCTTCAACCGGGCTGCGAATGGTTTTGTCTGTTGTTCTTGCCGCAAGTCTCTGGATTTTGGCCTCGAAAGTCTCTGCGGCAGATGAAATCTGTGTCTCTTGCGGACAACAGGTCAGCGTTGCCGGGGAATTTGCTCATCACAAGGATAACGAGTCAGTCACCATCGAAGGCGCCGGGGGGGACGTGGCCGCATTTCGCGAAGATATCAACGGCAAGAGTTTTACCGTCACGATCGAGCATCTGCCCGCGGATAAATATACTATCGTCATCGGCGAAGTGGGGACCTTGGCCAACGGTGCGGGGGAAAGAACGTTCGACGTGACATCCGGCGAGGTGGCCCTGGCAAAGGATTTCGACATCAACGCAACCGCAGGTAGCGCGGGAAAAGTCTGCGAAATTACCGGCACGGTTGAGCACGAAGACGACTCAATCCGCGGGCCGCTGAAGCTCCTCTTTTCAGGGAACAAAGGCAACGCCAAGTTCAACACAATCGAGGTGAAGAACGCCGCGGGAGCCTCGGTCGTTGCGTTCAGTGCCTTGGAATTGGCCGATGCGTTTTCTGCCGCCGCCAAGCACGTGCCGGAAATCAATGACCCGCCGATTTGGCGCGATTCGTCTTTGCCTTTGAAAACGCGCGCTGCTGATTTAATCCGCCGCATGTCGCTAGCCGAGAAAGTCGCGCAGTTGCAAAACGGCGCACCGGGCATTCCGCGTCTCGGTCTGCCGGCCTACAATTACTGGAATGAGGCGTTGCACGGCGTGGCCAACAACGGCACGGCAACCGTTTTTCCGGAGCCGATCGGCGGAGCCTCCACCTGGAATCCTGAACTGCTCCATCAGGAGGGAAATGTCATTGGCATCGAAGGCCGGGCGAAGTTCAACGACTTCGCCGCGAAACATAACGGCGACTCCAAATGGTGGACCGGCATGACTTTCTGGACGCCAAACATCAACATTTTCCGCGATCCTCGCTGGGGCCGCGGCCAGGAGACTTATGGCGAAGACCCTTATCTCACAGGCGCGATGGCGGTGGAGTTTATCAAGGGAATTCAGGGGGACGATCCCAACTATATGCTGGCGATGGCCTGCGCCAAGCATTACGCGGTTCATAGCGGGCCGGAAGCCGATCGTCATCGTTTCGACGCCACGCCGTCGGAGCGCGATTTGTATGAGATTTATCTGCCGCAGTTTGAGATGGCGGTGCGCCAGGGCCACATCGCCGGTGTCATGGGGGCTTACAACGCCGTGAACGGAGTGCCTTGCTGCGCCAGCACCTTCCTGCTCGACGATCTCTTGCGCAAACAATGGGGTTTTGAGGGTTACGTGGTTTCAGATTGCGACGCGGTCCGGGACATCTGGGGCGGCCGACAGCATCATTATGTGAAGACGCCCGAGGAAGCCGCCGCGGCGGCGGTCAAGGCCGGCTGCAATCTCTGTTGCGGCGGAGACTACAATGCCTTGGTGCGTGCGGTTCAACAAGGCCTGGTCACCGAGAACGATATTGATCAGGCCTTGTCTTATACGTTGTGGACCCGTTTCAAGCTTGGGCTATTCGATCCGGCAGAGAAGGTCCCGTATTCCAATATCGGCATTGGCCAAAACGGCACTCCCGAACATCAACAACTGGCCTTGCAAGTCGCGCGCCAGTCCCTGGTGTTGCTGAAAAATGACGGCGCCCTCCCGCTCAACCGCTCCAAGCTCAAGCGCATTGCCGTCATCGGCCCAAACGCCGATTCGAGGTCCATGTTGCATGGCAATTACCATGGGGCGGCGTCGCATCCCATTTCAATTCTCAGTGGCATCAAACAATTGGCCGGGACGAACATCGAAGTCACTTTTGCCCTGGGCTGTCCGAACACCACCAAATCTGGAACTGCGGCGTGGAGCCGTCAGGATAATACCGCCACCCGTCCCTTGCCGGAACTCAGAGGCGAAGCTCTGCAGAATGCGACCAATGCTGATATGATTATCTTCGTCGGCGGCATCACTCCCGCGCAGGAAGGCGAAGGGTTTGATCGTGATTCAATTGAGCTGCCCGAAGTGCAGGAAAAACTCGTGCAAGCGCTCCAAGCCACTGGCAAGCCGATGGTCATGGTCAATTGCAGTGGTTCGGCCGTCGCGTTGCCTTGGGAGGACGAACATTTGCCGGCGATTCTTCAGGCTTGGTACCCGGGCGAAGAAGGCGGACGCGCCGTGGCCGAAGTTCTTTTCGGCGAGGTCAACCCCTCCGGGCATCTCCCGTTGACGTTCTACCGGGCGACCACGGACTTGCCCGCTTTTACGGACTATTCGATGAGCAACCGCACTTATCGCTACTTTAGCGGCAAGCCGCTGTATGCCTTCGGCCACGGTTTGAGCTACACCACTTTTGAGTTCAAGAGCGGCAAATTGTCGTCGGAAAAGTTCGCTCCCGACGGCGCCGCAAAAGTGACTTTCACACTCCAGAATACCGGAAAGATCGACGGAGAGGAAGTGGCGCAGGTTTATTTCCGCCACGCCAATTCTGCCGTTCCGCAACCCCAGCTCGCGCTTTGCGGGTTCACCCGTGTGCATCTTAAACGCGGTGAATCAAGCAAAGTGACGGTGGAAGTGCCCGCCCAACGTCTGCGTTACTGGGACACACGGAAGCGGCAATACACCGTTGAGACCGGGAATTACGAGATTCTCGTCGGCGCGGCCTCAGACGACATCAGGCTGAAACTGCCAATGGCAATCGTCAACCGCTGAGAAGGGGAAACATCCATGGACATTATGAATTATGAGAGTCCTCTCAACGGCTGTCTGGGTTGCCCAATGGCCGCGGAGCATCTCTCGCTCCACTTGCGATGGGTGTCCAAAACTCGTGGTTCGCGGGAAGTACTGGTAAAAGATTGAGCAATGTCCGAAGACCTAACTCGTCGGTTGGATGATTCAAGCGCCGCGCAGCAGCGCTTTCTTTCGCTGTTCCTGCGCAGCGAGCGGGAGATCTTCCGTTACGTCGCCGCCTTGGTCCCCAACGTCACGGACGCCGAAGACATCGTTCAACAGACCGCGTTGGCGCTTTGGGAGAAGTTCGACGCCTATGATCCCGCCCAGCCTTTCACGCCTTGGGCGTGCCGGTTTGCCTTAAACAAGGCGCGTCAGTGGATTGAGCGGCGTCAGCGCTGGCAGGCCCTGCTCGACCATGGCCTCGCGGAGGAACTGGCGCAACGGCGGCAGGAGCTGCAGCCTGAGTTCGAACTGCGACTCAAGCGCCTCGATGGTTGCTTAGGGAAGCTGCCACAAAGACAGCGCGCCCTCGTCCAAGGATATTACTACGAGCGCCTTGGCGTCGAAACACTGGCCGAGCGCCTGGGCAGAACGCCCGCCGCGACTTACAAGAGTCTTCAGCGCATCCGACACGCGCTCCAACACTGCCTGGAAGGAAGGATGAAACCGGAGGCGCCATGATCCTCTCTTTCCCGTCTCCTGAGTTTGACGACGCGGTCGCCGCCGTGTGCCACGGCTCAGCCACCCAAGAGGAGATGCGCGCGTTGAACGCGTTGCTGCGAAGCGACTCGATCGCTCGAGACGAATATTTGATGCAGATCGAATTGCACGCTCGGCTGGCGTCCGAGCCGGAGCTTTTTTTTCATTCGGCAAACGAAGTTAGAGGCCTGCCGGACTTCAACCGCGAGCCGGCGAAGCGCCAAAGAAACCCGGGGCGGGCATTGGCGCTGGCAGCCTGCTTCGCCGTGCTCGCGACGGGCCTTTGGGGATGGTGGTTCAGCCGCCTCGCCACAAGAAAAGGAGCCACCAGCAGCGCCGTTGCCATGCTGGCGCGCGCCGTGGACGCCCGTTGGGGCCAAGATACGAAACAGCCGCAGGTTGGCGCCGCCTTGGAACCGGGCCGGCTTCGATTGGAGTCCGGTCTGGCGCAGGTGGTCTTTTATAGCGGCGCGCGGGTGGTGATGGAAGGGCCGGGGGAACTGCAACTGATTTCATCGACGGAGGCTGTCTGTCATGCAGGACGCCTGTTGGCCGAAGTGCCACAGCCGGCGCGCGGCTTCCGTCTGAAAACCGCTCAGCTCAATCTGGTCGATCTCGGAACGGTCTTCGGCATTGACGCCACGGGTGGGCAAACAGAACTTCAGGTCTTCAAAGGGAGGGTGGAGTTTTTTTGCGGAACAGCGGCGAAGCGCTCGATGAGTGAAGGCCAGGCGGCCGTAGTGGAGGGAAGCGCTCCGCCGCGCTTCATGGCGGCCAGCGAGGCGGCGTTCAGTCCGCTCTTCGAACTTCAGAAGCTGTCATCGGCCGCGGAGTCTGTCCGTTATGACCAATGGCGGCTGTGGAGCGCACGGCTCAACCAAGACCCTTCATTGCTGGTCCATTTGGACCTCCAGAACCTCGGCGACTCCGACTGGACACTGCGCGATGCGTCGGAAAAAAACCGGTCCGTGATTGAGGCAACCGTTGTCGGCTGCCAGCGCGCGGAAGGCCGGTGGCCGGAGAAGCAGGCCCTGGAGTTCCAAAGTGTCAACGACCGCGTGCGCCTGGCGGTGCCCGGCGAATTCGATTCATTGACCCTTTCGGCCTGGGTGCGCGTCCAGGGACTGGATCGCCAGTTTAACTCGCTTTTCATGTGCGATGGATTCGAGCCCGGGACAATTCACTGGCTCATCCGCAACGACGGCGTTCTGAGTCTGACGGTGAAAGGCCCGGAGCAACAGTTCCAGATCATGGCCAGCCCACCCGTCCTCACGCTCGACAAATTCGGAATGTGGACGCATTTGGCTGTGATCCTGGACGGGAAGGCCAGGCGCCTGGTCCATTACGTCAACGGATCCCCAGTCGCTCACCAGATGCTCAAATTGGGTCCGCCTTATCGACTCGCTTCGGCGGAACTGGGCAATTGGAATGCGCAAACCGGACCGGACCCGGCTCCCTCCCTCATCCGAAATCTCAGCGGGGCACTCGATGAGTTCGAGTTGTTCAGCCGGGCTTTGAGTGACGCTGAAGTTTACAAGCTCTATACGCAAGGAAAACCCGATCCAGGCAGGTAACATAAATGCCACAAACAAAAATCCTATGGCGAAGATAACTATTAGTCACATGAACAAACTCTGCGTAATCCTCATTTACTCGATCTCCGTCGGCAGCCTTGCCGCCAGCCCATCGTTCACGGTCGATGCCGGACTTCCGTCTGGAAAAGTCAGCCCGCGACTCTATGGACTCATGACTGAGGAGATCAATCATTCTTACGACGGCGGTCTCTACGCGGAATTAATTCGCAATCGGGCCTTTTTGGATGACGCGGAGACGCCGGCGCATTGGTCAGTGGTAAATGATGGCTCCAGCGCCACGATAGCGCTTGACCCTGCCAATCGCTGCAACGACCAGCTCACCAGCTTACGATTAAGGGTCGATCAGGCCAGTCGCGACCATCCGGCCGGTATCGCCAACAGCGGCTACTGGGGCATTCCAGTCTATGCCAGCACCCGTTACCGTGTATCACTGCTCGTCCGGGCTGCCACTGGTTTCTCCGGCCCGCTAACCCTTTCCATTGTCAGTGAAGACGGGAAGATCGTTTATGCCAGCGAAGACATTTCGGGCCTTAGCCCAAACTGGAAGCGCTTCGAGGTAACTCTCAAGACACATCGCGTGGCCCCCACCGCCAAGGCCCGTTTCCGCCTTACTCTCGACCGACGCGGAACTGTTTGGCTCGGCCTGGTTTCGCTTTTTCCGCCCACCTGGAACGATCGCCCCAATGGGCTCAGAAAAGACCTGATGCAGATGCTGGTCGATTTGAAACCCAAGTTCCTCCGTTTTCCTGGCGGCAACTATCTTGAAGGCAACACGGTCGAGACGCGCTTTGAATGGAAAAAGACGCTGGGGCCGATCTCAGAACGGCATGGCCACCCTTGCCCGTGGGGTTACCGCTCGACGGATGGCATGGGACTGCTGGAGTTTCTGGAGTGGTGCGAGGACATGAAGGCCGAACCGGTGCTGGCCCTTTATGCCGGCTATTCGTTGCGGGGCACGCACGTCAATCCCGGCCCCGATCTGGCGCCGTACGTGCAGGAAGCGCTGGAGGAGATCGAGTATGTCACCGGGGATACGAGCACCACTTGGGGCGCGCGCCGCGCGGGGGACGGCCACCCGAAGCCGTTCCATCTCAGCTATGTTGAAATCGGGAATGAAGACTGGTTTGACAAATCGGGAAGCTACGACGAGCGCTTCGCGCAATTCCACGATGCCATCAAAGCACGCTATCCCCAGCTCAAGACCATCTCCACGATCGCCAACGACCAGCCTGAAAAGCTGCGCGTCCACAGCCGCAAACCGGACATGATCGACGAGCATTACTACCGATCGACGGACGAATTCCTCCGCATGTCCCCGGCCTACGCTCGAAATTACGATCGTTCCGGCCCGGAAATATTTGTCGGCGAATGGGCGGCCCACGAGGACGGAAGAATTAAACCCTGGGACGCGGCCGCACGGCGCCAAGGCCCGACTCCCTCCCTGAAGGCCGCTTTGGGCGACGCCGCCTTCATGGCGGCCATGGAGCGCAATTCCGACCTTATCCTCATGCAATGTTATGCTCCGTTGCTTGTCAACGTGAGTCCGGGCGCACGTCAATGGCGCCCTGATCTTATCGGCTACGACGCGCTTTCAGCCTACGGCTCGCCCAGTTATTACGCCCTGGAGATGTTCAGCGGCAATCTCGGCGACCAAATCCTGCCAGTGCAATCGACCGACACTTCCGTTCAAGGCGCCGCAACCCGCGACAGCAAGACGGGGCTGATTTTCATTAAGCTGATTAACCCGCGGGATAAACCGAAAGTGCTGCAACTGGAGATCAAAGGAATCGCCTCACTCTCCTCTAAAGCGGACGCCATCACCCTGGCCGGAGAGCTCGACGATACAAATTCGATCGACCATCCGCGAAACGTGGTTCCCAGGACAACGACAATCAGGGACATCCAGCCCGTTTTTAACTACATGCTTCCATCCCACAGCATAGTCGTGCTCAAATTAAAATCCCGTTCCTGACGCATCAACCCAAGCAAACCTTTTTGTTCCACACCTCTTCCAGATGTATTGAACTCGACTCATATGAAGACCCATAAGCTGAACTTCCTTCCAAGCATCGGATTGCTCACAGCGGCGCTGCTTGCTCTATGCGCAACGGCTGGCCCTGCCGACCCGCCTACCCTCAAGGATGCCTACAA
>JBKQWF010000210.1:0-2626 GCA_052139695.1 Limisphaerales bacterium | reverse complement strand
CATCACCATCAGCCAGGTGCGTTTGGCCACCATCGGATCGGTGGCGGCCAGATAAGTGCGGGCCAGCCGGAGATTCAGATGCGCCTGCCGGTATGACTGGGTTTTGGCGGCGAAGAGCGCCGAGGCTTCAACGCGTTCGCGGGTGTGCAGGCTTTCCTGCCTGCCCGTTTCATCGTCATGGATGTAATAAATCCCGCCATTGCGGCGGTAGAGACGGAATCGTTGCTTCATATTTTTTACGAAGCAGCGTAAGTCTGTTCTGGCACCGCGTTGTGTAAGCTTTACACAATCCGACGCGGACAAATTGCCTGTCAGCGAGTTCTGCCGGAGTTTCAGCGGAGTTTTGGCGAGTCGTTGCCGAGTTTCACCAAGTCCGCCGTCTGCTGGCAGTTTTGCTGGCAGTTGCAACTTGGTTCTTCACAACTCGTTGATGCACAAGCATCGAAGCTGGAGGCGAGGGTCGGAATCGAACCGACGAATGCAGCTTTTGCAGAGCCGTGCCTTACCACTTGGCTACCCCGCCGTCTTACCCAAAGCCTAACCGGAACCTATCCTGACGCAAGTGCCGTTTTTCTCCTTCCTCCGTCCGCGCCGTCCGCAATTCCCGGAGGGATTTAATTGTGTGGCGTTAATCCATCGACACGCTCAGCGAGGAGCGCGCACGCTGTCCAAGGGAGTCAAAAAATCATCTTCCTGCTTCCGGATTTGGCAGAGCCTTGGCCCGGTCCTTCTGCCGCTGAGAGATGAGGACCCTTTCCCCCAGTGTCTAAATGGCAGTTGCCCCGCCGATGCTTCCTTGTATTCCGGATTATTTCAACGAGTTGACTTTTTCCGCGCCTCCCGCCCTGGCGTATCCCAGGCGAAATCGCTCCCTCCACAAAGCTTTAGGTTTGACTATCCCGGCCGGCGTGATGATCCCGGTGATCAATTCGGCCGGAGTGACGTCAAAACCCGGATTGCGGGCGGCGCTGCCAGGGTTGGCGATCCGCACATAGACGCTCTCCGCCGCTTTCCTTTTAGCCCGCCCCTTGGCCAAACCAGGCACGCCCCACGCGCCCAGGACTTCGGTGGCGCTGCGTTCCTCTATGGGTATGTCCATGCCACGGCGCAGTTGCCAATCGATGGTCGATAAAGGTATAGCCACGTAAAAGGGAACGCCGTGCCGTGCCGCGAGGACGGCCTTGGTGTAGGTGCCAATTTTATTCGTGACTTCGCCAGTCCGTCCCAAAGTGCGGTCGCTGCCGACGATCACGAGGTCGATCTCGCCGCGCTGCATGAGGTGGCCGGCGGCATTGTCGGCGATAATTTCGTGGGAAATATTCTGTTGAGCAAGTTCCCAGGAGGTGAGCGTGGCGCCTTGGCAACGCGGGCGGGTTTCGTCACAGAAAACATGAAAAGGCCGTCCGGCGGCTTGGGCAGCATAGATGGGCGCGGTGGCGGAACCCACATCGACGAATGCCAGCCAGCCGGCGTTGCAGTGGGTCAAAACGCGGAGGTTGCGGCGGATCAGCTTGGCGCCATGATGCCCGATGGCCTCGCAATGTTTAACATCTTCATTGGCAAATTCCTCGGCGGCAGCCACAGCCAGGACTTGTTGTTCCCCGACCGTCTCTCCTGCCTGCATTGCGCGGCCAACGGTTTGCATGGCATTGACGGGATCGATGGCCGTTGGCCGGGCCGATTGGAGCCGATGGAAAACCGTTTGCAAGTGGCGCCCGAATTTTTCAAGGTTCCTCCCGCGAAAGGCGCGCGCCCCTTGCGCCAGCCCGTAGGCCGCGGTCGCGCCAATGGCACCCGCTCCACGCACCACCATATCGCGAATCGCGTCCGCGGTGGCACGGTAATCCGGCATAGACGCCAGGATGAATTGATGGGGCAGCTTCCGTTGGTCAATGAGGATAACGGCATTGCGCGCGCTATCGAACGTGACGGTGCGATAGTGGGCGGTGCGCCCGTGGAGGGTGACGTTCATGGAGGAGCATGCGGGACGTTGCCGGCGCTCTAACCTGTTTTTACGTTCTTCCGGCGCATCTTGGCCCGGAGTTTTTTATAATCCGCATGTTTGCGAAGGTTCTCCAGATCAGGGTCGTGGGCCAAGTGCTCCAGGTTGCGGTATCCCAGGCCAATGGCGGTTTCGAGGGCGTCAACCGCCAGGTCCAATTGGCGGGTGAGCGAATAGCTGCACGCCAGGTTGTAATAAACCACGGCGTCCTCCGGGCAAAGTCGGGCCAGGCGTTCATCAATGCGCAGTCCCTCCTCATGGCGGCCGCGACGGGTGTAATTGTCACCCAGTATTTTGAGGAGATCGACGTAGCACGGATCGCGCCGCGCGATCCCCTCCAGGAATTTGATCTCCAGGTCCAAATCGCGCAATTCCTGCCGTGTCAGGCGTTTTCTCAGGTTGCTGGGCTTTTTTGGCATGGCAAATTTTCTCTCAATTGGCACTATTTTGGCCATTCCAGAGTTGTTTTGCAAACATTTTGCTTGGGAGCTAAAGAATGCTTAGGACGCACCTTTTCATTTTTGTAAACGCCAAGAGACGGGGGATTTGGAAAGAATCAGCGCCCGCAAGCGCTCCTGGCCGCCATTGCGATGGAGGAACTGCTTTTGAAATTTTCCAGTGGTG
>JBKQWF010000209.1:0-15841 GCA_052139695.1 Limisphaerales bacterium | reverse complement strand
CCTAAGGTAGCTCGTATCCGATCGCGGCTTGTGGGGCCTGTGCGGCGGCAAGATTTTACAGACGATTCCCATGGGAGGAGACGGCTGTCGCGGAGCGACATTGGATATTAGCCAGACACGCCAGTGCCTGGAATACGCCCCCCCATTTTAAATTCGTCCCGACGGGACGATGGAAAGAGGCGCAAGAGATATTTTTCGTTGTGCGAGTCCACCGTCCCTTCAGGACGGAAAAACTCTGGCGGATATCACCAGACACTGGCGTGTCTGGCTAATATCCGAGGTCGCTCCGCGACAACAGGACGTATCCGGGGTCGCTCCGTGACAGGGAGACGTTCCTCGCAACCTGGGCTGAGTGATTTCAATCCTCGCAGGATTGTTTCCACTCGTCAGCCACAGTCGAATTCGCCATTGGTTGATCGAATCTAAACGAGTTTTACGCAGATTGGGTCTCCAAAAACGTCCAAACTCCAGCGGCGCGCACGCCCTGCTTTCCGCCGCGCAACGTTTTGAGACAATCTCCGCGGCGCCGTCCGCGGATCTTGCTTGCCGGAGCGGTCGCCTCAGCGAGGCGACCCTACCTTTTCTCTTTCCTTGGCCGCTGGCGCAGCGATGCCATCACCCGCGCCATTTCCAAGGCCGTCTGGGCGGCTTCCGTTCCGCGATTGTGATTTTCATCCAGGCAGCGCGCGACAGCCTGGGCTTCATTTTCCAGGAGCAAAACCTCGTGAATAATCGGCAGCGCATGTTGAATCTGCAACTGCGCCAGGCTGGCGCTGACCGCGTCGGCGATCTGTTGGGCGTGGGCGGTCTGACCGCGCAAAATGACACCCAGGCAAATGATGGCGGAGCAAAGAGGCCGCTGCCGCGCCAGCAGGGCGGCGACGGCTGGAATTTCAAACGCGCCCGGCACCCGCGCCACCCGCACTGCCTTCGCGCCGGCCTTCTTCAATTCAAGTTCGGCGGCCTGGACCATGGCATCGACATATTTGGCGTTGTAGCGGGAGGCGACGATGGCAAAACTTGCCTGAGGCGCGGCAAATTTTTTTCGCTGCAAAGTTGTCAACATAATTTAGAAACGGGGGGCGTCAGAGCAAATGGCCCATTTTTTCCCGCTTGGTCCGGAGGTATTTTTCGTTGTGCGGATTGGGCGCGATTTGAATCGGCAGCTGCTCGACCACTTGCAGGCCGTAACCTTCCAGCCCCACGATCTTCTTGGGATTATTCGTGAGCAACAAAATGGTCTTCAACCCCAAATCGGCCAGGATTTGCGCGCCCAAACCGTATTCCCGCAAATCCATTCCGTAGCCGAGCTTGAGGTTGGCTTCCACGGTGTCCAGGCCGCTCTCCTGCAATTTGTAGGCCTTGATTTTCGAGGCCAGCCCGATGCCGCGGCCTTCCTGCCGCATATAAACGATGACCCCTTGCCCCGCGGCGGCGATGCGCTTCATGGCCTGGTGCAACTGCGGCCCGCAATCGCAACGCCGCGAGCCAAACACATCGCCCGTCAAACATTCGCTATGCACCCGCACCAGCACGTTTTTCTTTCCCGCGACAATGCCGCGGACGAGCGCCAAATGGTGCTGGCCATCGACTTTCGAGCGGTAGAGGTAAAGGTCGAAATCTCCATAAGCGGTGGGCATTTTTACGACCTCAACCCGCTCGACCAATTTCTCCCGTGTCCGCCGGTAATGAATCAGGTCCGCCACGGTGCAAATCTTCAACCGATGTTTGCGGGCAAATTTTTTCAATTCGCCCAGGCGGGCCATGGAGCCGTCGTCGCTCATGATTTCGCAGCAAATGCCGATGGCGCGCCGGCCGGCCAGTTTTGCCAAATCGACCGATGCCTCGGTGTGTCCGGCGCGTTGCAGGACGCCGCCCGGCTTGGCCCGCAAAGGAAAGACGTGGCCCGGTTGCACCAGATCCTCCGGCACCGCCGTGGGATCGGCCATGATTTTGATCGCGGCGGCCCGGTCGGCGGCGCTGATCCCGGTGGTAATGCCGCGCGCGGCATCGACGCTCACCTGGAAATCGGTGCGGAAATTCTCCGCGTTCTGCGTCACCATTTGTTCGATGCCCAATTGTTTCAACCGTTCGCTGGTGGTTGGAACACAGATCAGCCCGCGCGCATATTTCACCATGAAATTGATCGCTTCGGGCGTAACGCATTCCGCCGCCATGATGAGATCGCCCTCGTTCTCGCGGCTCGGGTCGTCCACCACCACCACCATCCGTCCGCTCCCCATATCGGCCAGGACGGATTCAATTGAGTCAAATTCCGGTTTCATTTCCATATCAGGCGCCAATCAATGCTTTTGCTTTGGCCAGCGCCTCGCCTAATTTCGCCACCTCTTTGCCGCCGCCACGAGCGTTGTCGGGCCTGCCTCCGCCTTTCCCGCCCACGATAGGCGCAATGGCTTGAATAATTTTCCCGGCGTGAAATTTGGCGGTGAATTCCGGCGAGACGGCGGCGACCAGGGCGACCGCGCTGCCGTTTGTTCCACCGAGAACGATCACCCCTTTGAGCCGTCCTTTGAGCGCGTCTGCCACCGCTTGCAGAAACTCCCCGTCCGCACCCTCAATTTCTTCAATGACGCTGGGCGTGGCCCCGCCCTGATTTGCCTTGGCCGCCAAACCGCGCGCGATCTCGACGGCTTGCTTTTGCCGCGCGCTGTGAAGCTGCTTTTCCAAATCCTTCTGTTGCGCCAGGAGGGAGTCAATTTTCCTTTCCAGCTCAACGGCTGGAGAATTGACCTTTCCGGCGACGGTCGAAATTAACGCGGTTTCCTCCCTGGTTTTCTCGTAAGCGCGCAACCCCGCCACGGCCTCAATTCGGCGAATCCCCGCCGCGACCGCGCTCTCGCTCATAATGCGGAATAATCCGATTTCGCCCGTCGCCCGCGCGTGAGTGCCGCCGCACAATTCCATGGAATAGCCATCGAGCGAGCCCCCTTTTCCGCCAATTTGCACCACGCGAACGACGTCGCCATATTTCTCGCCAAAAAACTGCATGACGTCTTTCCGGCCTTTGACCTCGGCATAAGGAACTTCGGTCCAACCGATGCCGGCATTCTCGAGAACCCGTTCGTTGACCAGTTTTTCCACGTCGCTGACTTGCCCTGGCGAAAGCGGAGCGCTGCTGAAATCGAAAGTCAACTTGTCGGGTCCGACATAAGAACCTTTTTGGGTGGCGTCCGCACTGACGACTTCGTGGAGCGCCCAATGAAGCAAGTGCGTGACGGTGTGGTGCCGTTGAATGGCGGCGCGACGGGGAAGATTGACGCGCAATTCGACGGCGGCCCCAGGAGGCGGAGCTTCCTCGCCGGCCAGGATATGCAAAAAGGTGTTCGCCGCCTTTTGCGTATTGACGATTTGGAAAACTTTTTCCCCGGCTTGCAATTCTCCAGTATCGCCCACTTGCCCGCCCATTTCGGCATAGAAAGGTGAAGTATCGACCGTGGCCGCGATTTTGTCTTTGAGATGAACCGCCTCCAGCACCGTCGCCTGGCCACGGGTTTGTTCAAAGCCGATAAAGCGGGTCGGCTTGGAAGTATCGAGCGTGGAAGCAGCGATAATTTCCTTCTTTTGCGCGGCGCGCCCCCGGGCGCGTTGCTCGTCCATCAATTTGTCAAATTCGGCGCTGTCCACCGACCAGCCACGTTCCCGAGCCATGAGCTCTGTCAAATCGAGAGGAAAACCGTAGGTATCGTAGAGCATGAACGCGATCGCGCCAGGGATGGCTCGCGGCGCGGTGTTCTGGCTGGCGGGAGCGGTTGTGTATTCGTTAAAGATCTCGATTCCCCGGTCCAGCGTCTTATTAAACGCCTCTTCCTCGGACCGGATCACTTCCTCGATGTGCGACTGTTTTTCTCGCAGTCCTGGAAAAACATCGCCCATGGTCACGGCAAGGACCTCCACCAGTTTGTAAAAAAACGGTTCATGAAAACCCAGCGCGCGGCCATAGCGGACCGCGCGGCGAAGAATGCGGCGCAGGACGTAATGGCGGTCGTTGTTGCCCGGCAAAATTCCGTCAGCAATGGAGAAACTAAGCGTGCGGATATGATCCGCAATAACCCGAAACGCAACGTCGATTTCGATTTGGGCGCCTGATTCCGCCGGCGGGACGCCGGCGGGTGCGGTCGAGACGACCGCGCTCCCCGGAACGCTGAGTGGCGTAGCTTGCGTCTGGGGAGCGCGACCGTCCCGGTCGCTCTGCCGCGCGTCTCGCGCGGCAGTTCCCGGCGCTTCCGGAGTCCACAGCCAGCGATAATTCTCAGTAAGCGAAACAACTCCCACATCCCAGGGATTGCGGCAGATATAATGAAATTTCTCCTCCAAGTCAGCATCACCGCGAATCAGCCGGTCAAAGAACTCGTTTTCCCAGATCTGACCCGCGGTCTGTTCTAGTTTGTTGATTTCATGGGCGGAAAAAGATTTGATCGAGTGCAACAGTTCCGGCAGCGGCCAAAACACCGGCTTGCCATCCTTGTCCTGTTGCTTGATTTGAGGCTCGAATAAAATATGAACGTGGTCGGGCATCACGCAGGCCGCGTAAAGTTGATAACGGCGCTGCTCGTGGCCAAATAGGAGGCTCTTCAGCACGATGTCTCGCGCCGCTGGCGAAAGGGACTGATGCTCACGAGTTGAAAAACTAACCATGTATTTCGCCCAAGGGCGTTCAAAATGCGGCAAGCGCCGGCGATGGTACACCGTGCCAGGAATTTGTTGCGCTTCTCGGTCGCCTGATTCCGCCGGCGGGACGCCGGCGGGTGCGGTCGAGACGACCGCGCTCCCCGGAATGTTTTGCGGCGGATTTTGCGTTCGGGGATCGCGACCGTCCCGGTCGCCCTGCCGCGCGTCTCGCGCGGCAGCTTCCGCCAGCGGGGCGCTTGCGGACGAACTTGGCAGCGTGGAGCGGTATTTCTTGCCGCTTAATTTTTCGAGTTGGTCAAAAAGGGGACGGAAGATGTCCGTTTCGTAGTTGGAAATCACCGTGGAGAAATCGGTGAATCCCCGGGTGTTTTGAATGATCCCCGTGACACGCTCGAAGCCCATGCCCGTATCGACGTGCCGGGCGGGCAGGGGAGAAAAGGAGCCGTCGGCATTGGCATTGAACTGGATGAAAACGAGGTTCCAAATTTCGATGCACCGGGCATCCCCTTTATTGACAAGGATTCCTTTGGTATCTCCTGCCGGCGTTAGATCGACATGGATTTCCGAGCATGGACCGCACGGGCCAGTCTCACCCATCATCCAGAAATTGTCCTTCTTGCCGCCGTGAACAATGTGGGCCTTTGGATCAAGGCCAACCGCGGAGAATTTGGCTGCCCAATAGTCGCTGGCCTCGCGGTCAAAGTCACTGGGGTCGTTTTTGGATTTATCCGGGCTGTAAACGGTGGCGTAAAGGCGGCGTGGCGGAAATTTCCACACCTCGGTCACCAGTTCCCAAGCCCAATCAATCGCCTCCTTTTTGAAATAGTCGCCGAAGCTCCAATTGCCCAGCATCTCAAAAAACGTGTGGTGATAAGTATCCAGGCCGACATCTTCCAGGTCGTTGTGCTTGCCGCCGGCACGAATGCATTTTTGCGTGTCGGTCGCTCGCCTCGGCTTGCCGGGAATGGCCCCCGGCCATTTGTCCACGTCCGGCGCGCGCTCGTTGAGGAAAATGGGGACGAATTGATTCATCCCGGCGTTGGTAAAAAGCAGGCCGGGCGAATCAGGCATGAGGCTGGACGAGGGCACAATGGTGTGCCCCTTGGATTTAAAAAAATCCAAGAAGGATTGTCGAATTTCTGTGGAGGTCATGCGAAAAACCTCTTTTCAAAACGCATAATAAGTCAGTTTAGCGGGCGGTGGCCCGGACTTCAAAGCTCTTTTGAGGAACGATCGCCAGCCATGTAGCGGTGGACGAGGAAATAGTAGAGCGCAGCCAGCACAGCGGCTGCTCCAGCCAGCCAAAGGGTGATGCGGCGCAGATCACCCTGCAAGAGCTTCTCGTCCTGGCCGGCCGCGACGCCCACCCAGGCCAGGACCGCGCACCAGAAAGTCGAACCGACGAGGGTGAAAACGGAGTAAAGTTTGAAATCCATTTTTACAATTCCCATGGGGATGCCGATCAAGTGCCGCACCACCGGCAGCAAGCGCGCCACGAAAACGCCAAAAGATCCAAACTGCGCGGCCCACCGTTCGGCCGCCTGGAGCTTGGCTTCCGGGACAAGAAAATAACGGCCATAACGCACCACCACGGGGCGCCCAGCCACGCGAGAAAGCCAATACATGATCGTAGCGCCGAGCCACGAGCCGAGCGCTCCCGCGACGACGATTCCCGGAAGGCTCAAATGTCCGGCGGCGTGCGCGCGTTGCGCGGCGAACGGAATGATCAACTCGCTCGGTATGGGAATGAACGTGCTTTCAATCGCCATCAAGACGGCTATCAACGGATAGCCGCCCGCGTCCAGGGTGCTTTGATACCACTGGATTAAATGAGCAATCGTCTCCTTCATTCAGAGCCGCGGGATGGGTCTTAATCCGGATAGCCGTTGGGATGGGCCTGGTGCCAGCGCCAGGCGTGCGAAATGATTTGCTCCAGTTTTGGATAAGCCGGTTTCCAATTCAACTCCCGGATCGCTTTGTCCGCCGCTGCCACGAGCTTGGGCGGATCGCCCGGACGCCGCGGTTTTTCGACGACGGGAATGGAGTGGCCAACGATTTTTTCGCAGACATTGATTACCTGGCACACGGAATAGCCGTCGCCGTTGCCAAGATTATAGAATCCCTGCCGCCCCGCGGGCAGCGCCAGAATATGGGCCTGGGCCAAATCAATGATGTGAATGTAGTCACGAATGCAGGTGCCATCGGGGGTCGGATAGTCGGTGCCAAAGATTTCGACCTGCTTGGCGCGGCCCAGGGGGACTGCCAAGACATTTGGAATCAGATGGGTCTCAACCCGATGGTGTTCTCCATATTTCTCGCTGGCTCCGGCGGCATTAAAATAGCGAAAGGCGACGAATTCCAACCCGTGGATTTGGCGGTACCAGGTCAGCATTTTTTCGAACATCAGCTTGGACTCGCCATAAGGATTGATGGGCCGTTGCGGCAGGTCTTCGGTCATGGGCACGCGGTCGGGCGGGCCGTAAGTGGCGCAAGTCGAGCTGAAGACAAACTTCTTGACACCTGCCGCCAGGGCCGCGTCCAGGAGATTCAAGCCGTTGCAAACGTTATTGCGAAAGTACTTCCCAGGATTGGTCATGGATTCGCCCACCAGCGCATTGGCGGCAAAATGGACGATGGCCTCCGCCTTGGCGGAGCGGAGCGCGGCGGTGATAGGTTCCACTTCGCTGGAACGGGCGTGGATAAAAACGGCGCGCGGGTCCACGGCGGAGCGATGTCCTTCAGTCAAATTGTCATAGACGGTGACGGTGTGGCCGGCGTTGATCAATTCCTCAACGCAAACTGATCCGATATACCCCGCACCCCCGGTAACAAATACATTCACGGGCGACGAGGCTACCGCCTGCCAGGGAAAGAGCGAGAAAAAACGGCGCGCGCGCAAAAACAACTTCCAAGCGCCGCAAATCGCTCGCGCGCCTGCAAGGTCGCCGCCTGCGCCGGGCTCACCCGCCACTAAGTTTGCGAATTGTTACAGAACTAGACTAGTCATCACCACTGACCGAAATCGTTCGCGTTTTGCCGCGTGCCGCCTTAGCGGCGCCGGGTTTTTTGTCGGCCATTCTTGACTCCACGAACATCTTGCAATCCCACAACGTGGAGCGGATCGAGAACCGCAGCATAGCCATCCTTGTCCATGACCACTACAGTCCGCGGGTGCAGCATAATAAATTCGGGATGCGGGACCACAAATTTGTCCCCGCTGGAGGTGACAAGCGCGAACGGTTTGAACCCTCCCGACAGGCGCCGACGAATGTGTTCGACGTTCATATCCCAAGCCTCGTCCTCGACCAATCACCCGTCAAGACATTTGGATGCTCCGCGCGATCGCCGAACACCAGCCAGGAAGGACGCTGCCCTCGTATCGCCAGTGGCTTCCTCCATCGTTGC
This sequence comes from Limisphaerales bacterium, assembly GCA_052139695.1. Lineage (GTDB taxonomy): Bacteria > Verrucomicrobiota > Verrucomicrobiia > Limisphaerales > Palsa-1400 > PLGF01. Next base: position 7,786 of record JBKQWF010000209.1, on the reverse strand, counting down.
GGCCAGCCTACCTCGGACTTTGGCCGAAAAACAACACGTTTCTGGCATGGTGCAAATCTGATTTCCCTCACCTTTGACCAATTCTCAATGGATGCCAGGACCGTCTTTCAGTAAAAAGTCCCTCCTTTAAATCGCGCCTGACCCCGGATTTGATTCCGCGGGCGCTAAAGCGCTTGGGTTTCCAACGGCAGATGGCTTATTCTATGCCGCAATGGAAGACAATAAGACCAAATCGTGGGCCTTTTTGCCCAGGATCAATACACCCGCTTACCATCTTCTGCTCAGTTGCGTGGCCATTTTTGTGCTGGGACCACTGGGAGCCGTCTCTGCCGCCTACATGAACTTCTCCATCGGCTTCTTCGTCGGCGGCCAGGTCCTGGCGGGCATTTTGGGGAGCATTGTCACTTACGGTTATGGCTCCGAGGGCAAGCACGGCGCCAATTATATCCAAACCATGTCCGCCTCGGTCGCCAACCTTTCCGGCATGGCCGTGCTCATCCAGGCCATGGTCTGGCTGGGATTGAAGGAGCCGCCTATGTGGCAAATGATCTTGTTCTTTACATGCATTGGCATGTTCGGAACCGGGGTGGGGATGCTCTACACGCCGATCCTGGTCGATCGCATGCAACTCTTCTTCCCGTCTGGCTATGCTGTGGCCAATATTCTGCGGGCCTTGACCGATAAAACCCTGCTCCGGCAGTCCGTGGCGAAATTGGGCGGGGGAACCCTGGCGGGCCTGGCGGGCGGGCTTGTCGCGCAGATTCTCGCCGGTTTGGGCAGATTGGGCGCGCCCGATTTTTTTCGCGGCGTCAGCCAGGGGTTCGATAAAATCGAGTTTTCGGCCTCGACCATCGGCGCGGGCATGGTCGTGGGGGCCCGGATCGCCGTGCCGAGTTTGGTGGTCGGCCTCATTGGGTATGAGTTGACGCCCTGGATTCGCGCGCACGGCTGGATTGGGGAGAAAGACCAGTTCAAGAAAATTGGGTTCATTGTCGCGCTGGGGACGATTCTGGGCGCGGCGATTCTCGACATGGCGATCATCGCCTGGCAAGCCATCCAACGGTTAAAGGAGAAGCTTCCTGTCCAACCGCAGGAGGATTGGAAGAAGACCAACACCCAGCTTTTAATCGTTTGGGTCTTGTTTTGGGCGGTTGGCGTGGTGATGGTCTGCACGGTGCTTTTGCACCAACCCCTTGGGTTTGTGCTTTTCGCCGTCGTCCTTTCATTTGTTTTTCTGCTGGTCAACGGCATTTCCGACGGCATTTCAGACTGGAACCCGATCTCCAGCGCGTTCGTATTGACAGTGATGATGATGGCGGCATTGGGCTTGAAGGAACCGACGGTTGGACTCGTCTGCGGCGCGATTGTGCTGGTGGCCTGCAGCGTCGGGGTCGATATGCAGCAGGACCGCTCCACCGGATGGCGCCTGGGCACCAACCGCGTCATTCAGTTCCGCTACCAGGTGATCGGCATCGTCATCGGGGCCGCTTTGGCGGTGACCCTGGCGAAGGTGTTTCTTTCCGCTTACCCGGTTTTGCGCGTCAATGCCTTTGCCCATCCGGACGCTCCCGGCTTGGAAAAATGGCAGTCGGCCATGACCTTTAAATTCATCGGCGCGCTGGAAGGGTTGACCCATCCCAAAAGTTATGTCATTGCCGCTCTGCAATTGGGGGTGGCCGGGGGATTTGTCATCGAAGTGGTCCGCAAACTTGTCAAAACGAATTTACGTTACCGCGCTTTTAGCAAAGAGACCCGGACCGGGCGAATCGCGGACTTTGTTTTTGACGCCGTTGTCATGCCCAGCCCCTATGCCTCCTCCTTTGGAGGATTTGTCAGTTTGCCGCCGACGATTTGGTTTGCCGCCGGAGGGATTATTAGTTCCAGCTTCGAAGGGCTGCGCCAGCGCCGGCAGGCGCGCCAAACCGGGCCGGCCTCTTCCGATATGAGCGCCACTTCTCTCGTCGGAGGCGGCTTGATCGCCGGCGATTCGCTGGCGGCGCTGGCGGTGGGATTGTACGGCCTCTTGAGCCAGTTGTTCTAGCTGGCCGGAAAACAGGCCGTCTCTCGCTCGGCCACGTAGTAAAACACCCTCAACTCTCCCCAGCATCGGCGGCACTCCACAAACTCAAGCCGCCGGCCCCGCCACGCTTCGAGCACGAATGACCGGCTGCACATTCTCCCGGCCAACAACACTCCAAATCCGCCCGGGCTTGTGCTCCAATTCCGTGGGCGAGGATTTGGAGAACTCTTCCAAGCTTGGAATTAATCCCTTGGTGTATATATTGCTCGTTCATGGCGAGCGATGCGTCGATCCCTCAGCAAACCGAAACAAGCTTCCGCACCCGGACGCTGCTGAAGGTATTGTACATCCTGCCCATCGCGTTTGTCTTGCTCCTTGTGGGCGACCTCGCCTACAACCGCCTGGCGCACAAGCCGCCACCCATCCGCCACATCTCCACCAAACCCTTTGCCTCTATCGCCATCGATAGCTTGACCGTCAACCTTTTTACCCAAGGCGATACCCTGCGCGCCTCAGGCAACGACATCTTCATTGAATTCCGCGATGCGGCCGGAAAACTCGTCGATGTGGGCGGCGTCTCTTTCATCCTCACCCTCAACATGCCGGACATGGTCATGCACAGCATGGGACGAGTCATGCCCACCGCCACTCCCGGACAATATCGCACTACCCTCGAACCGCAAATGGCCGGAACCTGGACGGCCAAAATCAGCTTCACCAATCCCAAGGGTAAAGGCGAAGCTACCCTTCCCGTCACGGTCAAATAAAAGCCTGAGAAGTCGTGGCGAGGAGGGTTTTAGAGGGCCTCGGCAAGTCGGAGGCGCGGAAAAAGGGAGTCGAGCGCGATCAACCGTTATGAGTTCACCTATTAATGGCGCATGGCATCAGAAGCATCCCATGCCGAAAAAGCCGACATTGGATCAACGCGTGGACTGGCATCTCGCCCACAGCAAAGCGTGCGGTTGCCGCGGAATCCCCGAAAGCGTGACCGCGGAACTGCGCCGTCGCAAACAGGCCAAGCGTCCCTCGCACAGAGTCGGACAGAGGAGCGCATGAATGTCCGGCATTGAAACTTCACTTCCGGTCACCGTAAGATTATGGTTCTACGCACATGACACCGGACCGCTATGAAGCCTTCTGCAACGGTCGCCAGCCATTATCCGGACTCATCCAAAGGCGTGGAACCAAACTGGGAGTTTCCCCATGGAGTGGATTCGTCTTTGGCAGTCTGTTTATGCTTTGAATGATGGGGCCGCAACACGTCATCGCCGCTTGCTGGATTCTCTACCTGCTCTATTGGATCATCAGCGCCCGGTCGGTTAAGTCCCCCGCGGAGCGCCAAAGCTGGGCTGGCGTGCTGGCGCACAGGCTGCCAGTCTGGCTGGGCGCCGTCTTGATGTTCCTGCCAAAAGCAGACCCCTTTGGCACGCTTCTAACACCCAGCCCGGCCGCCACGAAATGGCTGGGAGCGGCCATTGTTGTCTTGGGTCTTTTTGAGGCAGTTTGGGCACGCAAAACCCTGGCGGGCAATTGGAGCGCCAACGTGGAATTCAAACAAGGACACAAACTTGTGGAAGAGGGGCCGTATCGTCTTGTTCGCCATCCTATTTATACCAGCATTCTTCTCATGTGCTTCGGCACAGCCCTGATGATCAATCGTCTGGCCGCTCTAGCGGGTTTTCTCCTGATCACCTTTGGTTTCTTGATTAAACTGAAACAGGAGGAGAGGCTTCTCCTGCGGCATTTCCCGGATGAGTATCCCGCCTACAAGGCCCGGACCAAGATGCTCGTGCCGTTCGTATTTTAGAAGGTAAGGAGGCGTTAATAAATTAAGGTGGCAAGTTGACGCGGGGATTTTGACGGCTGGCAAGGCGCGACGAAGGAGAATATCCCTCGTGGATCTTCGACTGAGGAGCAACGCCGCCAGCCGCCAAAAGCACCAGTCAGGTTGCCACCTTAATTTATTAACGCCTTTTAAGGCGGTGGCAGGTCGCGCATGGCGAGGAACCGTCAACCCCCGTCAGCCTTTTGACGTTTTTCCCCCCTTTTTCTTGCCTCTCGCGCCCAACGGTGCCAAAAGAGACCGCAATGAAAACGGTTCAAAAATGGCTGGCTCTCTTCGGTCTAATCGTCCTTTGCCACACGGCTTCGGCCGCGGGCAAGGCTTCCCACGTCGTTCTGATTGTTTGGGATGGCATGCGGCCGGATTATGTTTCCGCCGTGAATACCCCCACCCTCTTTGCCGCGGCGCAAAATGGCGTGACCTTCCTCCACCATCACCCCGTCTATGTCAGCTCCACCGAAGTCAATGGCACGGCCCTCGCCACCGGAGTTTATCCAGGCCAGAGCACGCTTATCGCCAACGACGAATACCGCCCGGCCATCGATCCCCTGGCCCCTTTTGAAACCCAGGGCCTCGCCAATATTCGCAAAGGTGATAAACTATGGAACAACCATTATCTCGCTTTCCCCACCGTCTCAGAAATTCTGCACGCCAGCAATCGCACTACCATGATCGCCGGCGCCAAACCAGTCGCCGTCCTCCACGACCGCGCCGCGCGGCCGGAGAATTCCCCGGATGTCGTCTTGTTCGCTGGCCGGACACTGCCGGAGCAATGGCAAAGCAGGCTGACCAACGCCCTCGGCTCCTTTCCCCCTTCAGGTCCGACAAAAACTAATATTGACGAATGGACGGCCGGCGCCTTGACCGCTCCGTTGTGGAGCAACGGCGTGCCCGCGTTCTCCCTGCTCTGGCTGGCGGAACCGGATTGGTCCCAGCACCGCGACGGCCCCGGCGCCCCCAATCCTCTCCTCGCCATCAAGGACAATGACCGCTGCCTGGCCCATGTTCTGCAAACTCTCAAAGAGAAAAATGCCCTGGATTCCACCGACATCATCCTTGTTTCCGATCACGGGTTTTCGACCGTCATGAAAGCGATCGACGTGGAAGCCACCTTGAAAACAAATGGCTTTAACACTTTCCACAAATTCCCTTCCTCCGGGGCCAATCCCGGAGACATTATGATTGTCAGTTTGGGCGGGGCCAGTTTGTGCTATGTGACAGGCCACGACCAGCAGGAAATTGAGCGGGCCGTCCACGTCCTGCAGGCCCAGCCCTTCACCGGCGTGATCTTCACCCGGACACCGGTTGCCGGCGCCTTCTCGCTGGCCGACGCTCATCTCGACTCCCCCTACGCGCCCGACATCGTCGTCGCCATGCGCTGGACTGACGCCAAAAACAAATATGGCGCGCCCGGCATGATTTTTCTGGACGGCGGCGCGTTCGCCACCAGCAAAGGTTCGCACGGTTCTCTCTGCCCGACCGAGATGCACAACACCTGCCTTGCCTTCGGCCCCGATTTTAAGCCGGGCCTGCGCGATTCCCTTCCCACCGGCAATATCGACATCGCCCCCACCATTCTGTGGATTCTCGGTGTCCAACCCCCGCAAGCCATGTCCGGGCGTGTCCTGACCGAAGCGCTCGCCGGCGCCGGCCCCGCGCCGGAAGCCTCCGCCCCGCGCCACGAAGTAGCGTCCTGGCGCGGGCCTAATTTTGTCTGGCGCCAGTACCTGGACATCTCAGCCGTCAACGGCGTCGCCTACTTCGATCAAGGCAACGGCAGCCAGGACCCGGCGCAGTAATTGAACCCCTTTCGCTACCCCCCGCAAAGCGGGGGGAGATTTCCCCGAAACCATTCGCGCATGGAACTCATGAACCCGATTTGCGCCGTTCCATCTCCCTCTCCTCCACACACTTGTGGAGGAGAGGATTGGGGGGATATGACCATCAGTTGTTATTATATTTGACTTTGATTCCATCTCGCACAATCGACCGATTAACGTTGGCCGGATTCTTTTCGTCAAGATTTTTGGTCACGGGCGGCGTGAACGCGTGGCGCCGAGGGATATGAAGGAGTGGTATTGTACGCTGCAAGAATGCCTAAATTCATCCGGCCGGCTTACATCGAGCCTGAGCTTGACGCTGGAAAGGTGAATTTGATAGGCGTTGATGAATGCCGCTCTGGTGTTCAATCGCTATGGCTGTTTTGTTCTGGCTCTACGCGCTATGGCAGTTGCGCATGTATTTCATCTATACAGGTCGCATTCATTCGCAAACGATTGGGGACATTGACGGGGGGCCAACTTTGCGCGCCGTCGCTGTTCGATCCGCCGTCGCATCCACGATTTATGGCTTTCTGGTGCTGTTTATCCGGTGGCCGCGATTGCTTACGTATATCTGCGTCGTTTGGATGTGTGTGGAAATAGTGGATGCCGCTCTCGGGTGGTATGGAAGAGGAGTTCGCGGTTCGACGGGGTCGCTTTTGAACCTGAAAGGCCGCAGCTACTATCTGATTGTTGAGGGTGCAGGTGTCGCCATTCGGGCCGTTTTGGTTGGGATTTGCGTCTATTTCTTCGGATTTTAAGTTGTCAGTCGTGCAGACCGGCGAAATGTCTGACGCGAGAATGCAGTTTACACGTAAAACTCATCCGAGGTGGTTAATTCGCGTCCGAATAAAATAGTCGAGTTGAGCTCAATCTCGTCGGGCATTTGATCCTTTTTAATATTTCCGCATTCCGTACAAAGCGGCTGGAGGTTCCTAAATGCTGAGGTTCCCCCTTTGCTCTGCGGGATTATATGGTCGATGTGCAATTGCCGAGTTCGGGTTTGAGGTGCATTGCATCCAAAACACTTGTTCCCGTATAGGCGACGGACGAGCTTTTTAACCGCCTGTGGCGGCTGCCGACGTCCGGGCGTTTCCACCTCAATTTTAAAGTGCTCTTCCAAATGCACATGGGAAACCGACATTTGATCGCCAGTCCATGGGCGGACCTCCTCCCCGCAGGCCCAGCACGAATATGCGAAATCCGGGTCATTCCTTAACTCCCATTTGGTCCTTTGCAACACCGCTTTACCAGCATGATAGCGAATATCCGATTCCCAATTTCCGGGCTGGACATAGGGACGCACCACGCCGTCGCAACTCTGGCTGAGTGCGCAACTGTAGCATGAGGGAACAACCAGCCAAAGATTGAGCGTTTGCATAAACGTGCAGGTATCTCTGCGCTGTTTAACGTAAAACTCAAGTGCTTGGACCTCTCTTGATTGCTGCAACTCATGCGCAAGGCCGGGCTCAATCGTGGCAACCTCCAGCAAAGGCGGAGGTTCTTGCATGTATTCTTCCGTTGTGTTTATGGCTGGCACGAATAGAACTCTTCAGGGGGATGTAACTCGTCCGCAACGAAATAGGGAAGTTCTCGGCCTGTTATCAAATCATTGGGGCGATGAAACTTAACCTCCAATTTGTCGCCAGAATCTACGACAAAGGAGGGGTTGAAGCCTGGCGGCGCGTAACATTCAAATCCTGCGAGTTCTTTGGCCTGGAACGCAAGACGCCCATTGTCTCTTCTTGAAGATAAAATCGTCAAAATCATAGATTTAACGTTCCACCCTCAATGGTTTGCGTCAAGCGGTCGATGCGATGGCGTACGCCGGATCGTTGGGCGCTTTTTTCTCCCTCTCCTCCACACACTTGTGGAGGAGAGGGTCGGGGAGAGGAGGCTCTTTTTTCGGTGCAGGGTTCATGGGGAGCCACGACCTCCAAAATCGGGCGCGCATTGTAACCATGAACCCGTTGTGCGCCGTTCCATCTCCCTTCCAAGAAACTCTGGCAACCACTTGTCTTGGAATGAGATAAATGCCTAACCAAAGATATTTGAAATTTGGGCGTCGCGGCGCTCCGCCCTCCCGGGAGGGGCGAGCGCCGC
>JBKQWF010000208.1:0-14235 GCA_052139695.1 Limisphaerales bacterium | reverse complement strand
CAGAAAAAGTGAACTGTGCGATCCTTATCCTGTAAATCCTGTTCATCCTGTCAAAAAGGCCTTTTTGGTTGCGGCTCGCCGCGCCGCGGCTTTGCGGCTCCGCGCCTTTGCGTTAAACTCTATTGCACGGTTACGGCTGAGAGGGGATATTGGCTCCGACGGCGTTCGTGAGGGTGATCGAGAAGTTGCCGGTTGAGCTGGAAATGTGGGCGCCCATTGGCTGAACGGAAGGGCGAGGTTGGTGCTCCCAAGCGCGCGATAGACCATTCGGGGAATATGGACGAAGTTGCGGTGAGCATGGTGGCGAGGCGGTGGCTGGCCAGGGCCAAAAAGCAACCCGCCCTATTTGCGGAGCCGGCGCAAAGGGGACCCGAAGAAAGTCAAACTGGCGCGGCGGTTGCGGGCTGAAACTTCCATGACGCGGGCCTGGGTGGCGCAAGCACTGGCGAGGGGCCGCTGGGGTTACGTCGCGCAACTGCTAAAAGGAAAGGCAAAAAGTGCAAATATCAAGGACTGAGACTTGTACTCATCTGCTGGAGCAGCAAAAAAAGCGATAAATCCGTTATCGCGGACGGCCATCGCCCAAGTGCAGGAAAACCGCAAATTGCGAACCTCAATTGGTCTGCCGATGTTGATCTCGTCAATTAGGTCTGCTATACTCCCCAAGCACACATCGGACAGCCAGCAAGGAATTGATTTCATGATTGATTGCCAGCAGGCGCAGCGGAGAAGCGACGGTCAGTTCGACCGCCTAGGATGCATATGATCCCTGCCGTGCGGCGCCCCTCTCACCGGGCGAGATGGTCCTGGGTCATGGCGGGATTCACCTTGATCGAACTGCTGGTCGTGATCGCAGTCATCGCGATTCTGGCGGCCTTGCTGCTCCCGGCGCTGGCCTGGGCGAAGTATGAGGCAAAGAATACCGAATGCCGGAATAACCTTCGGCAAATTGCGGTGGCGTTACAGATCTATGCCAGCGACAGCCCAACGTTGCCGGTTTGGGCCGTGCCCTCGGCGGACGATTCCACAGAGAACTGGTGGGGAAAGTTGCCGCTGCCGACCAACTTCAGCACGGTCATGGTTCAAGGCCGCATCCCGTTCCAGACTCCGGTTTTGGGAAGCGTTTATCGTTGTCCACTAAATCCTGGCATAAACGAAATAATGACTTATGGCGTGGGCTCGGGCCAGCCCATTGGGTCCACCGAAGTGGAAATGACGCCCAATCTCACCGATTACGGTTATAACGCCTATGGCGCCTATCTCGTTGGCGATGGTCCTCGTCTTGGTCTTGGCGGGACGACCGTGGCGGGGGGAGCAAATGCCTGGATTGCCACCAAGGTCAGTGCGGTGCTTTCACCCGCCGAAATGATTGCGTTGGGCGATCTTTTTTGGCGGTCAACGAATCCCTTGCACGACGGCATGCCGGGCGGGTGGGGCGGTGGTACTGATATACGTCCATGGACTCCTTCGGGTGACGTGATGGGCGGAATGGTGGCACCACCGCACCAACAGCCGGCTTTCATTAACCACCACGGCCGCGCCAATCGCGCGTTCTTCGATACCCACATCGAATCCGAGGACATGAACAAACTATTCACTGCATCAAACGAGCAGTTGCGACGCTGGAACGTGGACCACCAACCGCACCGAGATTCGTATCCGGATACACAATGAGCGAATATTGGGTCAGCCCATCAGGAGGAAGCTCGAAGCTCGCCCATGGCCGGGCTGAGGCGGGTCGCGGACAACACGGGGGCCAACAGGAGCCTCTGCCTTTGCCCATCGAACTTCTGGTGGTGATCGCGATCATTGCAAGAATGCGTCAAGATTAAAAACCTACGGAAGGTTTTTGAACAGGTTTTACGTCTGGCTCATGAAGCGCGATTTTATAGAAAACCGAGAGAACGGAGCGGGAATTAAAGAGGCCGAAATTGGGGCTGAGCGGCAGCTCAGCCCCACCCTCTGTTGCACGCTCCGCACCGCCTTAAACCACTGCCAAATAGGTCTCAAAATGTAAGAACGTTTAGATTTGACACCAATAAGGACCAATAAGCCGAATGAATGCTGATTTCTTGTTTGAATGGAAGCTATTCATTGGCGACGGGAGATTTACGAGAGCCTTTCGCCCGCTTGGTGTGGCCGTCATCGTTTACGTCCGCGTACAACAAATCCCGGCCCGCCAAAGGTTTGATAGCCTTGCGCTGCCTCTCACGTAACCGCTGCCATTGCCAACTCAATTGTCCGCTGCAGTTCCCTGGAGTCGGAAAGCTTTGGCTGCGCGGGGACGCAACCCGTACAACGTCAATAATAGGTATGCGACAGAAACCCGAATGGGATGAATGTTTACAATGGTTCTCTCGCATTTCGGCATTTTGCAATTGTAATATATAAATACGGCATTTTGACGCGTTCTGTGTCGGCAATTTGTCGGCAACTTTTGGGACTGTTTGCCGGTCAGATCGGTGGCAATTCCGCTCCGCCCGCATGGTCGGTCAGGACAGGTCGCCGGAGTTTAGTCCACTCTTCGACCATGGTTCAGCCCGCGCATTCAACATTTCAGCCTTTGCTAGCAGGGGTGGTCTTTTGGGGTGTCGTTAGCGTGGTCCAAAAAGTGTCCACCAACCACATGAGCGCGGCACTGTCCTACCTCGATTGGTGCGCGGCTTCCCGGCTAAACCGTTGTCCTGACTAGGCCATTACCATCGATACCGGATGTGCGAGCTAAGTTTGGAACGCCGTTATTGGGGCGGCACAGGAATTCCAGGGTGAAGATGGCGCCATGGCCGGGACCGTCGCTGTGGACGGAAAGGGAACCCCCAAGTTCGCGGGCGGCCAGCGCGCCGTTGTGCAGGCCGAAGCCGTGGTCTGCCTTGCGGGTGGTGAAACCTTGCGAGAAAATGCGGTCCAGGTTCTCGGTCGAGATGCCCAACCCGTTGTCCGCCACAGTCACCCGCGCGCAGTCGGCCGAAGGCGCAGAAATGGAGATGATGATTCGTCCCCCCGAAGGCCGCGCCTCCAGGGCTTGCTTGGCATTGTTGAGGAGGTTGACCAGGATTTGCATGAGTTTGTGACGGTCCAGCATCGCCGGTTTGACGGGTTCGTAATGACGCACCAACTCGATGCCGTGGCGATCAAATGAGGCGGCGTTCACTCGAATGGCGTCCTCCACCACATCCTTGATCTGCAATTCCTCCAGCACACCGCCGACCCTCGCGTAATCCTGCTGCATGGAAACGATGGCACTGATATGTTCCACGTTATTGGTAAGCGAGGCAATCTCCTGGCTAAGGTATAGTTTCTCCTTGACGAGATTTTCCCCCAGTTCGGCGAGAAACTCGGGCACGAGGCGGCCTTTGGGATCGTCCTGCAGATAGCGGGCGAGTCGATCGGGAGGCTTGGTGAGGAGGGAAGCGGTCTTGCCGACCAACTCGACGGGCAAACGGCCGGTGCGATCGCGCAGGCATGAAGTGGAGACATTGACGCTGTTGAGAGCGTTGCCGACGTTATGCAGAACTCCGATGGCGACTTCCGCCATGCCGGCGCTGCGGGAAGCACGCATGAGAGTTTGTTGGGCTTGGGCCAATTCGGCCCGCGCGCGCTCGGCCGCCACGACTTGCTCCCTGAGTTCGTGCGTCCGCTCGAGAACACGGATTTCCAGTTGGCTATTGGAGGCCTGGAGTTCAGCCTGCGTCTCGCGCAGGAGCAAGTTCTTGCGGGAAATCGAAATCCCCCAAACCAGCGAAATCACAAAGACGACGAGGACCCCAAGAAGGAGCGCCAACATGCGAGACGGTGTCCACCACGACGGCTCAGCCAACACCCGCACATCTTCCGCCGAGCGCAGCATGAGAAGAAACGAACCGGGCCGCCCATACTCGTCGTTTTGCACCTGATAGACGCCAGTCAGAGCCAACTGGCTGCCGATGAGCAGCGATTGCAGTCGCGCGGCCGCCGCGTGGTCGATCGACTCCAGGCCAGCCTCGAAAGTGGCACCGCCGCGCCTTACGAGCATCCGGACCCGGTCGCCCTTGTTGACAGTGTTCAGCAAGACCCCTTCCGCTTTGGCCAGCAAGCCGTCTAAGTTCACATTCACGCCATCAACGGCCGGCAACGGCATTGGGGAAGGTTCATGGCCGCTGGAAAGGCGCCGGAAGATCGCGTCGCGCAACACCAATTTCCCGCCGACTTCTCCCGTAAAACCAACCGCTTCCACCCGGTCTCCCTGTTGCAAATGGATGTCCTGCTGGCTCAGGGCCTCGACCCCGTCCGGACCGTCCTGGAGGTCGAGGAATCGGCCCGGTTGTTGCAGTACCACCGTGCCCGCGGTGCGGACGCGCTGATTCAAATCGTTTTGAGGATTGAAGCGCTTCAGATCCCCCAACGGTCGGAAGTCGGCGGCAAAAGGATCAGCCGGCGCAGATTCCTCGATCTTGAAATCCGATTCTTCGGGCGCGAGGAGTCGGATGCCTGTCAGTTGTTGGCGGTCATTGGCGGTGACCGAGCAGACGCCGTCAAGGCGCACAACGGAACCGAGCAGGGCGCGCAAGGGCTGGAAAGCCGGCGCCCAGGCCTGGAACTCGCCGCGGCTGCTGCTCAAATCAAGGTGCAGCAAACCACCGACCGGGGTGATTTTGCGGACAAAGCCGCGCATCTCCACCCAGTGCCCATCCTCCACTCCGGTCAGCGCCTGGTCCAGGCTGACGAACGGCGCCGGATCAAATCCGTACCAACCAAAGCGGCTTATAACCGCGTTGGTGACGACCGGGACGTATGGACCCTGGGCCACTTCCCCGCAAATGCTGACCATGGTGCCGGACGCAAGGTTGGTGCCTTCCCATTTTGGGTTGACAAGGCGGATGCCGCCGCTGGCGTCCTGGACATACACGAAAGGCGTATCAGAGTGGGACCATGTGATAACGGCCCAAAGATTGACCAAGGGGTGGCGTTCGATTTCATGGGGGTTGAGAGCCAGGATTTGCGCGGCGAGGCGAAGAGGTTCGGGCCGGGAAACTGAAGCGACGTCCAAGTTGGTTCCAGGCGCGGCTTCCACGACACGATAGCGAGCGTTGAGGAGACAACGCTGAACTCCCAGCGCGTAAGGGATGCCAACGGCTTCCACCTTCTGGCCAAAGCTTACCGGAAGGAGTTGCTCGCTCAAGACGCTGACTTGCCCGGTCTTGTCCCAGAGCGTGACCATTTTGCCAGGCTCGTGGCTGCGCACGACCCCCTCGACTCGAATGATCTGATCGCCTAGCATGTCACTAACGATGGTCTCAATCGGCGTGGCCGGAGTGAAAAAGCGAGGGTCTGTTCTCAATGAGCCAGTCACCTCCACGTCCGCCAGTTGGCCGACCCAGAGAAAGAACTCAATCAGTTCGCCATCGCGATTGTATTTTGAAAAATAGACGGCCTTTAAGCGGATATAATCACCGTCTTTGAACGGCAGCCGATTGTCAGCGAGGTCGGTGAGCACACGGACGGTGCCTCGCCTGGCGCCGGCCACAATTCGCAACTCAATATGTTTGGAGTCATCCCTCTGGATGTGGTCAATGAGTCCTTGCACCGAAACGAATGTCCCGTTGAAGTCGGCTGGAAGGCCATTAAAATTGGAAACAACCACCGGTGATGGCCGGGCCTCTTCCGCCAACACTTGGATTTTTGTCTTGTCCCAAAGAAAACTTTCCTTTGCGGGAATTACCATCCCGTCAATGGCGACGCGTTGTCCTGTCTTTAGTGGGGTCGGGCAATCGGAAAATGGAAGGAACACCCTGGTGCCTTGGCATTCACCCCAAGCGCAACGCCACATCGCATCGAAGTAGTAAATCACCAACTCTGTCTTGATCCGTTGTGGTTGCTGAGCGGCCGCGCCAGTCACGCCCCAAATCTGCCCAACGCTCGTCAGCACCAAAGGCGAATCAGGCGCAGGAGAGGCTGTCTGGGCCGCAGCCATGGCCGCCCAGGCAAAGCAAATGCCCGCAACGGCACCCCGTCGCCAAAAGCCAGCGACTGAACCAAATAAGGCAGTCATAGCCAGTTATCCTGCTATCGGCACTCTTACGAAGCATCTTGAGCCTGTTCGCGACCCCCAAGGCACTAATGCATCCTAAAAAGGCCGGCTTGCCACCCCTTCAAAGATCATGCTGAAGAAGGCTCGGCTTTGTGGCGCGACTCCAATGATGGAGGCTAGGAGGGCGAAGAGGGCGATAAGTTTCATGGTGTGTGTTGGCGTTGACTCAAGTTTCGTGATCATACGTATCATTTTGGAATTGGCGATTGAGCGAGCGTTGAGGCGGTGGGCGACGCCCAGTCTGGGAATAAGGAGGGCAGTTCAACAGAAACCCGGTTGATGGCGCTTTGCGTGGAAGAGATGGCGGCCATCGGCAGCTGAGCGTTTTCCACCCGGATGAAATTATTGTTAACGACAGGTGCCGCTGCTCATCCGACGAAACTGACATCGTAAGGCTTGCGCATTTCGCGCGCCAGACAGGCGTTGCCTTCCTTCGCCCCCTCGCCAATGAACGTTTCCTTCACCGGGTCCCATTGAAATTTGCGGCCTGCACGCAGAGCGATGATGATGAGATGGCCAACCGAGGCCGACCGATGGCCCGTCTCCACCGCGGATACGGGATCCTTTCTTGATCGCATACAGTCGAAGAAGTTCTTCATATGATTGCCTGAGGTTTCCAGCCGCACCGCGTTTTCGGGCAGTGGCTGGGCCGCCATGTCCTCATCGCTCGACGAGAACCCGTCGCGATTGACCCAGATCCAACCGTTCGTCCCCTCGAATCTGATGCCGTTTCGCTGCCCATCTTTATGAATGACGGCTCCAAAAGGGCTGTCATCGAGGGTCGTCTTCACAATTTGCGTGATCCCGTTGGCCCATTGCAGAGTCGCTTCATATTCGCTGGGCGTGGTGTAGCCCCCTAGGATCGGTCCCGTCACCACCTTGGCTTCGATGCTTTCCGGTCCATCCTGGCCGATGGCCCAGCGGGCGATGTCGTTGTGATGCGCGCCCCAGTCCGTGACCGGGCCGCCGGCATAATCGTACCACCAGCGAAAGGTGGAGTGGCATCGCTCCTTCTCATAGTCCTCCTTCGGCGCCTGGCCGAGCCAAAAGTCCCAATTCAATTCGGCGGGCGCGGGAACGGAATGAAACGGGCCGGCGCGCAATCCACCCGGGACAAACACCTTCACCGTTTTTAACTTGCCAATGCGCTCGTTGCGCACCAGTTGACAGGCCAGATGAAACTGCCGGCCGCTCCGCTGTTGCGTCCCGGTCTGGAAGACAATCTTGTTGTCACGCACCGCTTTGGTGATGATCCGCCCTTCGTCAATCGTCAGCGTCAGCGGCTTTTCCCCGTACACATCCTTCTTCGCTTTGGCCGCCGCCAGATTGATCAAGGTGTGCCAATGATCCGGGGTCGCATGGATGATGGCATGGACGTCATCCCGCGCCATGACCTTGCGGAAATCGTTGAATTTGTCCGGCGTCTTGCCCTCGCGCGCGAACTTTCGCGCCGCGTCAGACGCATGATGGTCGTCCACGTCGCAAACCGCGACGATCTCGCCCCATTGCGTGGCTGTTTGCGCGTCGTACGTGCCCATACCGCCGCAGCCGATCAAGGCGAGGCCGGGGCGGTCGTTCGGCCTGGCGGATGGGGACGCGGCTTCCTGCGCCGCGGCTAGTTCCCTTTTGACGAACCACAAAGGCAGTCCTGTGGCGGCGGCTGTGGCCGCGCAACGTTTTACAAAAGATCTCCTTGATATCTGAAAGGGCTTATTCATGGTTCCAGTGAACCCTGAAAAACTCTCCAAGCAAAGCCCAAACGCCGCCGCGCGCGCCGATACCTGTCCTCTACAACGAACACGAGCTTGCAAAGAAAAAACTCACGGAATTAAACTGGAATATGATGAATCCTCGGCAAATACGAAACTGGTCCGCTTGTCTCATAGCCTTGACCGCAACGACACTTCGCACCCTTGGTGCGCAAGAAGCAGTTTATCTTGACGAGGCAAAGTCCATCGACGTTCGCGTCGCCGATTTGCTTTCGCGTCTGACAATCGAAGAGAAAGTGGCGATGGTTCACGCCAAATCCACTTTTGCCGTTGAAGGGGTGCCACGGTTGGGCATTCCGGAC
Organism: Limisphaerales bacterium; assembly: GCA_052139695.1. Taxonomy (GTDB): domain Bacteria; phylum Verrucomicrobiota; class Verrucomicrobiia; order Limisphaerales; family Palsa-1400; genus PLGF01. The sequence continues at coordinate 6,097 of JBKQWF010000208.1, read as the reverse complement.
TTGTGGATGGATGACGGTCCGATGGGGGTACGTCAGGAAGTTGGCGAGGGTTTTCGCAATCTCAATCGCCAGGATGACTTCGCCACCGCGATGCCTGCAACGATTGGTCTGGCTGCGACCTTCAACGTCGACCTGGCCACCGCCTATGGTTCGACCATTGGCCAGGAGGCCAAACAACGCCACAAGAACATCATGCTCGGACCAAGCCTGAATATTCAGCGCACGCCGTTGTGCGGACGGAACTTTGAATACATGGGTGAAGACCCGTTTCTCACCGCGCGCATCGTGGTCCATTACATTCAAGGCGAACAAGCCCAGGGAGTAGCTTCTTGCGCCAAACATTTCGCCGCCAACAACCAGGAGAATCAGCGAGGATCAATCAATGTGGAGATGGACGAGCGGACTCTGCGCGAGATTTATCTGCCAGCCTTTCGCGCCTGCGTGCAAGAGGCCGAGGTGTTGAGCGTCATGGGCGCGTACAACCGCGTTCGCGGCCAGCATTGCTGTGAGAATGATTATCTTCTAAACAAGGTTCTTAAAGACGAGTGGGGCTTCAAGGGACTTGTCATGTCGGACTGGGGCGGTGTTCACAGCACCGAACTGGCCGCCTTGAACGGCATGGACTTGGAAATGGGAAGCCGCCCGCCTTACACGAATAATTATTTGGCCAACCCCTTTCTGGAAGGATTGAGGTCCGGCCGATTTCCCATGTCAGCGCTCGATGACAAAGTCAGGCGCCACCTCTACGTCATGTTCAAGTTGAACCTGATTCACGATCCCGCCGCGACGCCAAGCAGTTCCGAAACGGAAGGGGTCTTGAGCACCAAGGCGCACCAGGAGATCGCCCGCCACGTGGCTGAGGAGTCCATCGTTTTGCTTAAAAACGAGGACCTTCTTCCGCTCGATCCGGCGAAAATCAAGACCCTGGCCATCATCGGGGTCAATGCCGTGAGCAAGTTTGCCAGCGGCGGTGGGGCAGCCAATATAAAGGCGCCCTACGAGGTCACAGCGCTCGAAGGCATTAGTAACCGGATTGGCAGCAGAGGCGTGAAAATCATTTATGCTCCCGGTTACAACCCTCCAGCGGGACGCGGTCGGCGTGATCGGGGCGACGCCGTGGCCACGGCGGCTGCCGACACCAATCTGGTTTCGGACGCCGTGGCAGCGGCGAAATCCGCGGATGTTGTTATCTACGTCGGCGGCCTCAATCACAATGGTGGATACGACACGGAAGGGTCGGATCGCCGCGATCTCAAACTTCCGGGCGGCCAGGATGAATTGCTGGAAAAAATCGTGCAGGCCAATCCGAAAACCGCCGTTGTGTTCATGGGCGGCGGCGCCGTCGAAATGGGTTCGTGGCTTTCGCGCATTCCCGCGCTGCTTTATGCTTGGTATCCCGGATTGGAAGGCGGCAACGCTTTGGCGCGAGTTTTTTTTGGCGATGTGAACCCCTCGGGCAAATTGCCCTGCACATTTCCCAAACGGCTGGCCGATTCACCCGCGCACGCCCTCAACGCCTATCCCGGCACAAGCGGAACGGTCACTTACGCCGAAGGCCTGCTGGTCGGCTATCGCTGGTTCGACACCAGGAAAATCGAGCCGCTGTTCCCCTTTGGTTATGGTTTGTCTTACACCAAGTTCAAGTATTCGAAATTGAAGCTGACGCCCGACGAGAATCCAGGGAAACCGGGCGTGACCATTGAATTTCAAATCACCAATGCTGGCGATCGGGAAGGCACTGAAGCCGCGCAGATTTATGTCCAGGAAGTGAAGCCCAGCGTGCCGCGTCCGCTCAAGGAATTAAAAGGCTTCACGAAAGTGTCGCTCAAGCCGGGCGAGAGCAAGAAGGCGTCCGTGCGGCTGGATGAGGCAGCATTCGCGTTTTATGACCCTGACAAAAAAGGATGGGTAGCCGAAAAAGGCGGCTTCAGAATTCTGGTCGGGGGTTCTTCCCAGGATATCGCCTTGCGCGGAGACTATCGTCTCGCCGAAACGGTGTTTGAGCGAGATTAACAGGTCTTCTATCGTTGGGGACTGGCCGCTGCAGCATTTGTGGTGGAGGCCTGCATGTCTGCCGGAACAAAAAGGGAACGATTGCTTCCATCCTTGGGATCGTCGTTGCGCGGATAATCCCGCCAAAGCCAGCGCAGCATTTCAGGCATGATCGCTCCACCCTGCTTGTTGGAGTGGGTGCCGATGCCCCAAGCATAGTTCACGTCATACTTCTTCGCCGTCAAGGCCTCCACCATCCTGATATTCTGTCCATGCCAGTCACGGGCCGGGTTATAAGCGCCTCCGGCACGGCCGATTCCCCGGTTGTCGTTCAGTCCGTCCTGGAGGAAAATACGAATGGGTTTGGCGTCGTTAGTTCGGATCAAATCGGGATAGGCATCGCCGCCCATGATGGCAGTAAAGCTGCCGATGCAACTAATGACCTTGCGAAACTGGTCCGGTCGTTGCCAAGCCACCGTAAAGGCGCAAATCGCCCCGGAACTGGCCCCGGCAATGGCGTGGTTTTCAGGGTCCGGCGAAATGTTGTATTGCTTGGAGATAACCGGCATCAATTCATCTATTGTCAGCCGGGCGTACTTGTCATCGAGGGCATTGTATTCCAGCCGGCGATTGCCAGTGCGGTCGCCCCATTCTGAGTCCGTTGGTTCCGGCTCGCCTGGATGGTGGCCAGGGTTGACAAAGACGGCGATCGTTACGGGCATTTCGCGCCGGTAAATCAGGTTGTCAAAGACGTACGGTATGCGGTAATCGCCGGTCAAGCTGACATAGGCGTGGCCATCCTCAAAGACCATCAGGCAGGCGTGCTTGGCCGGATCATATTGTGCCGGGACGTAGATCCAGTAATTGCGGGTGGTATTGGTAAAAACAGCGCTCGGCAGCGTGGCCGGGCCGATGACTTTGCCTTGGGGCACTCCGGGATGGGGCGCTGAATCGGGACCCAGCAGGTAAACGTCATCCGTTGCGGCGCCGGAGGCGCTGATTACAGTCAAATACAATCCGAGGATGCAAAAGAGCAAAAACTTCATAGCGACAACGTCATTCTGGATTTAAATGTCATTAAGCCGTCCGAGAGGCTCGGCAGCCAGCTGGCAGGATCGCCCCGTTTCCGACAAATCAATGCGCGGCGGTATTCGCTGCGATTAAGCCAGCGAAGGCTCACGCGCCGTGCCGACCACAGGTTCAACTGATGTCTTCCAGACGCCCGGTCGAATCGCCGTGTTTCTCGAGGCCCTGGGCCCCCATGCGGTCCGCCATGCTCAGGAACAAGTTCGTGAGCGGCGCTGAGTTCGTTTTCAAGTAGCGTCCGGGCTTGAAGCCGCCCCCGCCCGCGCCCGCCAGCAGGATCGGCAGATTGGTGTGCGTGTGCCGGTTGCCATCGGCGTTTCCCGAACCGTAAACGATCATCGAATTGTGCAGCAGCGATTGGCCGTCCATGTCCTTTGTCTGCTCCATCTTCTCCAAAAACTTGGCCAGTTGCTTCACGTACCAAAGGTCGATCTCTTTGACTTTATCGATCGTTTCCTGGACGTTGCGATGGTGGGTCAGATTATGATGGCCTTCAGAAAGGCCAATCTCGGTGAAAGTGCGGTTGCTGCCTTCACCCGCCAGCAACAAGGTGGCTACCCGTGTGGAATCGGTCTGAAACGCGAGCGTCAGCATGTCAAACATCAGCGCGATGTGCTCCTCGGAATTGGCCGGAATGCCGGCTGGGGCATCGACGGCGGGATTGGCCACCGGCATGCGTTCGGCTCGCTCGATGCGCTCCTCGATCTCGCGCACGCTGGTCAAGTACTGGTCCAATTTCTGCCGGTCCCGTCCATTCAGGCTTCGTTCGATAGCGCTGGCGTCGTCCATGACAAAATCAAGAATGGAGTGTTGCTCTTGTTGCCGGCGCTTGAGGTTTGCCGTGCGCTGGCCAGGGGGACCCGCGCCGAAGAGCCGCTCAAAGACCAGCCGCGGATTGGGCTCGGGCGACAATGGCTGGATGGGTGAGCGCCAGGCCAAATTGTACTCATAGACGCAGGAGTAACCGGTATCGCAATTGCCGGCCTTGCGCACCGCGTCGCAAGTCAGTTCGAGCGAAGGGAACCGGGTGAGGTGGCCAATTTGAGAGGCCACGACCTGATCAATCGAGGTGCCCGCTTAAATGTCGGAGCCGGATGTTTTCTTGATGCGAACACCCGTCAGAAATGTGCCGCCCGCGCGCGCGTGATCTCCGCCGCCGTCCGGCCCCGGATCGGCGCTACGATCTTCCAATCCGGAGATGATCTGCAGATGCGACCGGACTTTGTCCAGCGGCTGCAACGTGCGGGAAAGGACAAAGTCTTTGCCCCCATCCCCTTCCGGCCACCAGGCCGCCGGGATGGCGCCATTGGGCACATAGACAAAAGCCATTCGCACGGGAGCGGCCTTTGCCGCTCCTTGGGAAGCCGCAGCTGGCGCGGCGAAGAGTCCGGCGGGCATCAGGGATTCAAACGCGGGCAGCGCCATGCACACACCCAGGCCGCGCAGAAAACGCCGCCTGCTCAGACTGTCCTGGCGTTCGGCTGCCAGATTGCGATTTAACAACGGGTTCGTATTCATGTTTACCTTTCGTTTTGCGCAATAGAGTTGGAAGCGGCGCCATCCTTTGATTCTTGAACCGAAGCGGTCGCCGCCGGTGTCGCCTGCAACCGCATCTTTTGAAACGGCGCGGATTCGATGACGCCCGTGAGCAGAGCGGAAAAATGGCCGTCGGCTTGATCCAGGCGCTGAACGACTTGATCGATGGTTTCGACGTCGTAATACTCCGTGCCGCGGCCGAGCGCGTACGTCAGAAGTTTTTCGGTCAGACAGCGGTAGAAGTCCTCCCGGTGCTCATGAGCCAGAATATGCTTCAACTCCCGCACGCTTTGGAAGGACTCGCCGGTAATGAGTTTGCCCGCGGCATCGATGGTCTGGTTGCGCTCCTTCTCGCGCCACATGCCCATAGCGTTGAAATTCTCGAAAGCCAAACCGATCGGGTCCATGCGCTCGTGGCAGGACGCACACAACGGTTTGTCTCGATGCTGTTGCAGCGCTTCTCGCAACGTCGGCTCGTGATCCTTGATTTCTTTTTCGGCCGCTTCCAGCGCGGGGATGTTGGGCGGCGGCGGCGGAGGAGGTGTCCCCAGGAAGTTCTCCAGGATAAAGAGCCCACGTTTTACCGGGGAAGTCCGGTCGGGGTTCGACGTAACGACCAGCGTGCTGCCGGCGGTAAGCACGCCGCCACGCGCACTTTCGGCCTCCAAAGTCACCCGCCGCATGTCTGTTCCGGTCACGTTGGTGATCCCATAAAGTTTGGCCAACTTCTCGTTGAGGAACGTATAGTCGCTCTCGATGAGTTCGGTGATGGGCCGATCTTCATGGACAATGCTGGAGACAAACATCTCGGTCTCGCGCCGCATCGCGTCCCGAGTTTCGGTGTCCAGTTCAAAGCGGGGCTTCTTGAAAAAATCCTTGCCTGGGTCGCGGCGTTTCGGGGGAGTCTTCCCCTGTGCTACAAGGTTGGTTTGCGCCGTTTGGTTTGTGAGGCCCGCAGTTAATAAATTCGTCAGTCCAGGCGCCGGCGAATTGGTGGAAGCTGGCTTATTGCTGGCGTTCTGTGCAAACCTCGCGCGCAGGGCGGCCTGTTGCTCGCGCAATTGGCGTTCCTGGCCGCTGTCGCGCGCCAAGACGGTGCGCGCATCAATGGAAATCCCCTCCACATCGCGCGTCTGCAGCCACTGGCCGGTGAAATTCTGAACCATTTTCTCCGAACGCGGATCGGCCAGCATCCGTTTGACCTGAGCCGCGAGGTTATGCCGCAACTCTCCACGCCCGGCCAGCGTGATCAATTCATCGTCGGGCATGGTGGACCAGAGGAAATAGGAGAGGCGCGAGGCCAGAGAGTATTCGTCCACGTTGGCGGTGGCGGCGGAAGAGCTGGCGCGTTCCGGCTGCTCCAGCAGAAACAAAAAGCGCGGCGAGGCCAGCACCGCCACCATCGCGTGGGCGACGCCAGCTTCGAAGGTTTTTCCAGGTTGGCTGTAAACATCCTCAGCCAGCGCCGTCAAACGATCTTCCG
>JBKQWF010000207.1:0-6809 GCA_052139695.1 Limisphaerales bacterium | reverse complement strand
TCACGGTCCGGGGAGCGCGACCGTCTCGGTCGCTGTGGTCGGCGTCTCGCCGACCACATGTTTCCAGTCCTATACAATTCCTATCGAAGCATTCAGGTGCAGAGCGAACATTAGGCGAGGATTTGGGTTGGGATCGGTGGCTTTCGCGCCCGGTCAATTCCTGTTATCGTGCCTTTTTTCATGAGTGACGCGCGCATTGAAGAATTGACGACCCTGCTGCCGCAATGCCTGTTGCACGATTGGGTGCGACTGGGACGGCGCTTGGCCAGGCTGTTGCGCGATCAGAATCATCCAGCACAACGGCAAGCCTTGCTGGAGCGGTTGCACCAGGAAGTGCTTCTGTCCGTGGCCTTGCGCCAAGAACGCCAAGCGCAGGTGCCGTGCCCCGCTTATCCGCCAGAACTGCCGATCACGGCTCGCAAAGATGAAATCGTCCAGGCAATCCGGAATCACCAAGTCGTCGTGATCGCGGGCGAAACCGGCTCCGGCAAAACCACGCAACTGCCGAAAATGTGTCTGGAGGCGGGCCTGGGAATCCAAGCCAAAATCGGCTGCACCCAGCCAAGGCGCGTCGCCGCGCTTTCCATCTCCCGCCGCATGGCCGACGAGCTCAACGTCACGTGGGGCAGAGAGGTCGGCTGCAAAATCCGGTTTGACGATCATTCGAGCGCGCACACCTACATCAAAATGATGACCGACGGGATTTTGCTGGCGGAAACGCAAGGCGACCCCAATCTTTCAGAATACAACGCCATCATCATCGACGAGGCGCACGAACGCAGCCTGAACATTGACTTTCTCCTCGGTCACCTGAAAGGGTTGCTCACTCGGCGGACGGACCTGAAATTGATCATTACGTCGGCGACGATTGACACCCAGGCCTTCTCGCGGCACTTCGGCGACGCTCCCATTATTGAAGTCTCTGGCCGATTGTATCCGGTCGAGGTTATCTATCAACCGCTCGACGCCGACTCGGAAGAACAGGGGGAAATCAGCTATGTCGATGCCGCGGTCCAGGCCGCCGAACGGATTATTTACGACACAAACGCCGGCGATTTGCTCATCTTTATGCCTGGCGAGCGCGACATCCGCGAAACGGGCGACCAACTGGACGGACGTTTCAGCGGTGAAGCCGAGGTCATTCCCCTGTTTGGACGGCTCACCGCCGGAGAACAGCAACGGGTCTTCGCGCCATCGGCCCGCCGCAAGATCGTCGTGGCGACAAATATCGCCGAGACTTCGTTGACCATCCCGGGAATTCGATATGTGATTGACTCCGGCCTGGCCAGAATGAGCCGCTACAATCCGCGCACGCGCATCAAGCGCCTGCCGGTCGAGGCGATTTCGCAGAGCAGCGCCAACCAGCGCAAGGGCCGCGCCGGGCGAGTCGAGGCCGGCGTCTGCATCCGGCTTTTTTCTGAGGAGGATTTTCAAGAGCACCCCTTGTTCACGCAGCCGGAAATCCAGCGCGCCAACCTCGCGGAAGTCATTCTGCGGATGAAGGCCTTCCAGTTGGGCGACGTGGAGACGTTTCCATTTGTCCAGCCGCCGGCCCCGGCGGCGATCGCGAACGGATACGCGCTGCTCCAGGAACTGGGCGCCCTGGATGAGCAGCGCGCGCTCACCCAACTGGGCCACGATCTGGCGCGGTTGCCGATTGATCCGACGCTGGGACGCATGTTGCTCCAGTCTCAACGCGAGCACGCCACGGCCGAACTGCTGATTATCGCGGCGGGATTGAGCATTCAAGACCCGCGCGAACGCCCCCTCGACCAGAAGGACGCCGCTGCCGCCGCTCATAAGCAATTTTCTGATCCCCAATCCGATTTCCTGACGCTGCTGAATATTTGGAACGCCGTGCATGATGAGTGGGACCACTTGCGGACGCAAAGTCAGCGCCGCAAATTCTGCAAACAGCGGTTCCTTTCCTACATCCGCATGCGCGAATGGCAGGACGTTTACAGTCAATTGCACGACGCTCTCGACGACCTGGGCGGTCTCAAGCTCAACGAAAGCAACGCGGCCTACGACGCTATTCACAGGTCCATCCTCGCGGGCTTGATCGGCCACGTGGCGCATTTCGAAGAACGGAACAGTTATAAAATGGCCGGCAACCGGATCGTCTTAGTCTTTCCGGGTTCGGCGCTGCACGCGCGAGGAGAACCGCCGCGCCAGCCGCATTTGAAAGGAAACAAGCCGCCGCCTAAACCCAAGACCGTTCAACCGGAATGGATCGTGGCGGGTGAAATCGTGGAGACGTCGCAATTGTTCGCGCGGACACTGGCCGGGATCGATCCGCAATGGATTTTCCGCCTGGCGCCGCATTGCTGCAAAGTGACGCATCAGAATCCGCGCTGGAGTCCGGCGGCCGGCAACGTGCTCGTGGACGAAATCATCACCCTGCATGGGTTGGAAGTGCAGCGCCGCAAGGCGGCGTATGGCAACATCAATCCGCGGGAGGCGACGACGATCTTCATTCGTTCCGCCCTGGTCGAGGAGAACCTGGCTCCCGGGTCCAACTCCGGCCTTGACGACGGCGAAGTGGATCGCGACGAGGTGCGGGTCTTAAGCGCCCCGCCGCCATCGAAGCCCAAGCTGCCGCCCTTGCATCGATTCTTGGAACATAATCGCCGCGTTCGGGACAAGATCGAGAATTGGCGGACCCGCGTTCGCCATCATGGCTTGGATCTCGATGACGCGCTGGCAAAATTCTACGGGCAGCACGTCAAGAATGTTTCGTCGTTGCACGAGTTGAATCGGCTCCTGGGCGAAGCGGGAATGGTGGATCGGCTCTGCATAACGGAAGCGGAATTGGCGGGAGGAGAAGCGACGGGATACGATGCGGCAGCCTTCCCGGACACGGTGGCGGTCTCCGGTCAGCGTGTTGGTCTGGCCTACGCTTACGCGCCGGGCGAAGAGCACGACGGCGTGACCATCGAGCTCCCTTCAGCCATCGCGCAATCCGCTCCGTCCGCGCTCTTGGAATGGGCTGTGCCTGGACTTCGCGAAGAGATGGTCAACCAATTGTTGCGCGCTTTGCCGAAATCCATTCGCCGCGATTTGATGCCGTTTCCTCCCAAGGTACCGGAGATCGTCCGGGAATTTCAGCCGTCCGGGGCATCGTTCCTGCGGGAATTTGCCGGCTTCCTAAGACGCCGCTATGGCGTCGAGGTTGAAGCGTCCGATTGGCCGGCGGATGCTTTGCCCGCGCATTTGCGCCCACGCATCGCGATTACAGACCATGGCAAGACGCTGGGCGTCGGTCGCGACCTGGCGCAGCTACAGCAAAGGTTAAAACAAGAGAAACCGGCGCCTGCCGCCGAACCCGACAGCGCCGAGTGGAGACGGGCAGCGGAAAAATGGGAGCGCTTCGGTGTCGTTGACTGGACCTTCGGCGATTTGCCTGAGCGCCTCACGATCGCTGAAGGGTCCGGCCTCCCGGTTTATGCCTGGCCTGGGATTGAGTTTGGCGAAGGAAACGTCAATGTTCGATTGTTCCGCGGTCGGGAGTCGGCGCGGGCGGCCTCCCACGCTGGGGTGCGGCGATTGATCGAGCTGGCTGTCCAAAAAGACCTGGCGTGGCTGGAAAAGGATTTGCGGGCCTTGAGCCGGCTGGAGGCGCTGTACGCGCCCGTTGGCGATTGCGCCGAATTGCGCGAAACGTCCTTCGAGCATCTGAAGCGTTACATCCTTTGGCGCGAACCTTTCACCGCCCTGACCCGCGCGAATTTCGACGCCGCGGTGGCCGAGGCAAAACAACGATTTCCCGGGCTGGCGACGGCATTCATGGATCGCCTCCAATTGATTCTGCAATTGCGCCAGCAGGTGCGGCAACGCCTCGAAGGAGCAAGCTCCGCGGCGCCAAAGAGCCGGACTTTATCCTCACTCGGCCAGCTTGCCGCACCTCCTGCCGCGGCGGCTGTTCATCCGTTAAGCGGCGAGCTAACGAATCTTGTCTCTTCCCGCTTTTTGGAAAGACTCAATTACGACCGGTTGCCGGAGATTCCGCGCTATCTGAAAGCGTTGCTTCTCCGCATCGAGCGCGCGGCCATGAACCCGGCGAAGCACCAGGAGCGACTGCGGCAGTTGGCGCCGTATTCGGCGGAATTACAAAAAATGTGGGCGCAGCCCGGAAACTCGGCGGAAGCAAAAGCGCAGGTGGAGAAATTTCGCTGGATGCTTGAAGAATTCAAGGTCTCGCTCTTCGCCCAGGAACTGGGCACTTCGGCCCCGATTTCACCGAAACGCCTGGACCAACAATTGGCGGCCATCCGAAACACTCCGTAGATACGCTATTTGCCGGCATCAGCGATCGCCGCCGAACAATCCTTCGACTTTACACATTTCCAACTGCGGTTGGGCCATCACACCAACGCCGGGCGGGGGCCCCGCCGCTGGAACGCCGCGCCACGGCGGCGCTATGACCAAGCCCCGGCCAAGCTTCAAGCCCTCGCCACCCAAGAAATCAGCGGATGAATACCAACTTCCTAGGCCCTGACCCTTTTTTTACTTTAGGGTTGGACCCCATAACATGCGACTCAGGGGTCAGTCCTAGGAAGTTGGTAATTGCGGGCTTGACGGCGGCGGGGGAAAGGCGGAGGCTGGCGGCATGGCGAGACCGTTGCGAATCGAATATCCCGGGGCCACCTATCACGCGATGGCCCGGGGCAATCAGGGACGCCCCATTTTCGCGGACGACCGGGACCGGCGGCGCTTTCTGGAGACGTTGGGGGAGGCGTGCGCCAAGAGCGGCTGGCGCATCCACGCCTGGGTGCTGATGGGCAACCATTACCACTTGCTGGTGGAGACGCCCGAAGCCAACCTGGTGGCGGGAATGCAATGGCTGCAAGGAACCTACACCCAACGCTACAACCGGCGGCATGAGGTCACCGGGCATTTGTTTCAGGGTCGCTACAAAGCCGTGCCGGTGGAGGCGGGCAACGCCGGTTATCTGGAGGCCGTCAGCAGTTATATTCACCTCAATCCCGCGCGCGCCGGGCTGATCCAGATCGGACGGGAGAAGCTCAAAAGTTACCCCTGGAGCAGCTTTGGCGCTTATGCGCGAGCGGGCCGCTCCGGTCCGGCCTGGTTGGAACGGGCGCGCGTTCTGGGAGCTTTGCGTCTCCAACCGGACGACGGGCGGGGCTATGAAGCTTACTTGGAAAGGCGTGTTTTGGAGATTGGTCTGCAGCGAGGCCGGGGGGAATTGGAAGAGCAATGGAAGGAATTGCGGCGCGGCTGGTATGTGGGCGGCGAGCGGTTCGGCGAAAGGATGCGCCGTCACCTCGAACGGGCGTTGGCGGGCCGGCGGAAAGAGTCGCACAGCGGGGCGGCCAAGGCAGGCCACAGCGAAGGAGCCGCCGGGCGGCTGCTCGAAGAAGGCCTGGCAGCGCTGTCACTGGAGCCGGATGATCTGGCACGGCGGCCCAAAGTCACGGCGGAGAAAGCGGCGCTGGCGGCTTGGTTGCGGGAGCGCACCACCGTTTCGTTGCGCTGGCTGGCCGCCCGCTTGGAGCTGGGTCATTACACCAACGCCGGGCGGGGGCCCCGCCGCTGGAACGCCGCGCAACGGCGGCGCTATGACCAAGCCCTGGCCAAGCTTCAAGCCCTCGCCACCCAAGAAACCAGTGGATGAATACCAACTTCCTAGGCCCTGACCCTTTTTTTACTTTTTTTGCTTTAGGGTTGGACCCCATAAAGAAAGGTGTTCCGAGTGAGGCGACCATTCCTGTCATCGGCAGAATAGTTTGTGGGTATTTATCACCATCAGCATGCAAACGGTGCTGCCGAGTATCCAGCCGTTAAGAGCGATGAAACCAAATTTGAGCTTGAGGCTGCCTTTCCAAACTAGCACAAGCAAGGTTGAGCAAACGATGATCGCGACAGTATACTTTCCCAATCCCAGCGATGCGGATATTCCTGCTTCGTCCTGAGCCGCAAATCCCCCGAGGGTCAATGCGAACAAACGCGCAAAGAGGGGGAAGAACAGGAAGGGAAAAGCAAAGACTGTCCTACGCTTTTCAACGAAGATTAAGGCAATCAAGGCCATCAGGATCGAAAAAGCGGGGCCTCCGATTCCGACGGCAGGCGAGTGCCATTCCCGATGATAGCCGCCACTGGTCGGCCAAGTGCCGTCCAAGCTCATGCTCATCTGATTGCCAAGGATTGTCCCCACGAGCCAGTGGCCGAACTCGTGAAACAGGTTGTGAGCATAGGCCGCAACGACGAGCACGAGCGCAAGTTGCACAATACGCTTTCGATCCATCTTTCTCGCGGAAAAAGCATCAGTGTGCATGGCTAACTCGTATTTAGTCGGCTTTTGTCTTTTGTATTGTATAAATTTGGCCCCAGTTTGTAATGGCGGCGGCTGGGCGGGATTAAGCTGGTCTTAGGAGTCGGCGGTTTCGGGATGCTGGCGCAAAAAGAAAAAGGGGTCCTAGGAAGTTGGTATTCATCCACTGATTTCTTGGGTGGCGAGGGCTTGAAGCTCGGCCAGGTTTACATTGGGGGACGCAGTTAAACGTCTAACACTTGCAGCTTTTCGCGGCAGCTCTGGAGGGCCTGGTTTAGGGCGGGCTGCTTTTTGGCCCTGGCCGGCACCCCCCCCATGCTCACCGCAACCTCGTCCATATTCCCGAACGGTCTATCGCGCGCTTGGGAGCACATCTCTAAGCCGTAACCATGCAATAGAGTTTAACGCAAAGGCGCGGAGCCGCAAAGCCGCGGCGCGGCGAGCCGCAACCAAAAAGGCCTTTTTGACAGGATGAACAGGATTTACAGGATAAGGATCGCACAGTTCACTTTTTCTG
>JBKQWF010000206.1:0-63963 GCA_052139695.1 Limisphaerales bacterium | reverse complement strand
CGCTTCCGGTTCTTTCGACCTGCGCCTTGCGGCCTCGGCCTAACCTTCCGCTACGGTTGGCGTCATCGCCTCCGTCGGGTTCCTTTCATCCCGATAGTTCACAACACCTGCCAAGCACACTAGGGACGCCTCGCCGAGGCGTCCCTGGCTTTAAATATATGACAGCCCGGTGGAACACCGAGTTCCATCAGGCTGAAAGCCACTCGATAACTGAGAAGATTAGCGTCCCGTGGGCGCGGGAGCGCCGGTGCTGCTGCTGTTATTTTGACTGTTATGGTATTGGCTGTTGTAGCCTCCCGATGTTGATCTCGAGGACGGCTGCTGCCAGAACGGCTGGGCGCCCCAGCTTGGACTGTTGGGCGAGGGCCAATTATTACGGTCGAAACCCTGGGCCTGCGCGACTTTGTCCTTGTCCGCATTGAGGATCAGGTCCGAACCGCTAGCGCTCGGCTGAAAGGCCGACAGAGGCACCGCCAGATACTTAGGTGTCGAAAAGAGGCTGTGCTCAACCTCCAGGACACAATAAGAAACCTTGCCATTGTTCAGATCGACCACCACGTCTTCGATCTTCCCCAACTTATCCCCTTGCTGGTTCTGAACGTCTGTGCCGATCAGTTTGCTGCACTTGTTCATTTTCATGATACCGTCGGATGTCGCTGAGGAACTTGTCCCCGTCTGGTCCATCCCCGGGTTGTTCCTATTCTCAGTAATGCTGGAACTGCCGGTCCCAGTAGAAGCGCCATTGCCGGTAGCAGTGCTGTCCTGGGCTTGCGCCGCGAGCAGACCGGCTGCCGCCACGCAGACCGTCGCCAACGCCACTTTTGCATCGAATTTTATTGCTCTTTTCATACTTTTTACCTATTCTCTTGTACTTGTTTATGCTGTTGAGTGTTTGCCTGCAACCCTTAGGGTCGCCTCCGGGTGCCTCCCCGGAACCTCCTTCTTTCTTACGACCCTACTATCTACTCTCGAGGGCTATTCTCGCAATGGGGTGGCGCCCTGCTTTTGGGCTGGCAAGTTTGCCCACGTTGCGGGCCGTAGTGTGCGTTGTTCTGCTCACCGGTTTTTGCGGCGCTAGAATTGCCGGTGCGGCCGACCTGAATGACTTGCTCATCCAAAAGAACCTCACCCCTGAGGGTTTAGCCCGCATTTTTGCCGGATTCGAGTTTGATCTGAGTCCGCGGGTGCAAGATCCGCGGACTTTTTTGCAACGCAAAAAGGGGGATTGCGCGGATTTTTCCAATCTGGCCTCTACCGTTCTGGACCACCGGGGCTACACCACGAAATTGGTTGTTGTGATGATGCCTCTACAAACGCACGTCGTTTGTTACGTTAAAGAAGCAGGTGGGTTTCTGGATTACAACCATCGCGCTGATTCTCATCCGGTCATCGCTTCCGACGGCACCTTGGAAGATATTGCCGATAAGGTGGCGAATGATTTTGGCTGTTCGTGGCGAATGGCCTCATTTTTCCGCTACCGTGAAAGTCTTCCCGTTTACTTAGACAGCGTTTTTGCTCCCAGTCCAGCTTCCGGGCGTCGAGCGAAGGGAAGGCCTGCGAAAGATCAAACGGCGCCGGCTAGCGAGGCGAAGGGGACTGTTCCAGCAGTTAGCCCTGTGGCTGTTCAGGCCGTGATTAACTAAACGAAATCAGAGGGCTTTAGGCGAAGCTTGCGCCACAACAGCATGCTCAGATTTTTGTGGAATCACTGGTGCGGCTGCTTGAAGTGGCGCCAGAAGAACCGCGCTAGGAGGAGCGGCCAGCAGTTTCAGACTGATTAAGTTTGGAGCCGCTTCAGCCAAGCCCCCTTGGGTATCGTCCGTAAACCGCCCGCCACAAATGACGTTGTTGGTGCAGGTAATGTCATTGACGAGGAAGCCTTTGCCGCCGCAATGGGAGACGAGGAGATTGTCAAAGGTATTGCCAGCGCATTCGCTGCCAGGGCAGGGCTGCCAGCCTGTCGCCGTGCCGGTAAAAGTCTGGGCCATAAAAACCCCGTGGTGCCGGCTTTTCTGGATTGTTAGCCCGCGAAACACATTGTCTCTGGACTGGCGCATAAAGATGCCCAAATCATTACCCGTCATGACGGAATCGTGGATGACATTATGATTGAAGTTTAAATCCAGGGAAATTCCGGCCGAAAGATTATCGTGCAGATTCAGCTTGCTGAAATCGCTATCTTCCGTGAAGTAGCAGGCCAAGCCATCAAACTGATTATCGTAAGCGGCAAAGTCCGCCACCGTGAGGTGACGCGTCTGGGCCGCAGTGACCATGCCCCCCGAACGGCAATGGCAGCAAACCACATGTTCTACGGCGGCCCCATCGACGCGCCATATATCGACGCCGTTGTTGTAGAGTCCGCCGTCCCGCAGAAAGCGCCAGGTCTCCTTTTGCTGGTTGGTCCGGTTGCCGTCGATGGACAAATCTTCCAGGCGCAGGTCTTTTACAGGGACCTTGGCTCCGTCTGAAGGCGAACCTAACACGACGACGGGACAATTTGCGCCATCCACCAAATAAAGGACCGTCGCGGACCCGCTGCCACGCAGAATCTGACTGTCCTGCCGCAAAATGACGGGTTGGCGGACCAGATAAATCCCCGCCCCAAGATTCACTTCACCTCCAACTCCCAGGCGATTGAAGGCCGCTTGAATTCCCGCGCCGCCAGCGGCGGGTGCGACCGTGACCGCGGCGGCTAAAACGACCGCGGGATAGGCGAAGGCGAAGAGAACCGCAACCACCAAGCTTTTAAAGGATAATCTTCTCGGAATTAGCGTCATTCGATACCTCCATTAATTGCTTAATCCGACGAAGTACCTTATCCCATATTCACTGATTTGTCGAAAATTGTTGCTAGAAAAAGACAGTGCAAAATGCACTCAATCCGCCGCCAGGTTTTTTAAAATGGCGACAGAATCCGGGGGTAGAGTGACTAAGTTGCCGGCGAAGAGAAGGCCCGCTTCCGAGGTCGCGACAAATTCGTGTTTCTCCATGCTTAGATCGACCTGGACAGACTCCGCGCCTAGATTGCATACGGTGCTCCAAGGGCCTCGTTCCACCACAAACCAGCGTTTGGCCTCGTCATAGCGAGTAACAACGTCCTCCATTCGTCCGTTGCTCAGGCCGGGTGCGGAACGCCTGAGGCGAATAAGCGTTCTATGCCATTCGAGTAGCTCCGCGTGCCGCGGCTGGGAAAGTTCATCCCATGCGAGTTTGCAGCGAGCAAAGGTTTCCGGGGCTTGGGGATCGGGAATCTCTTCAGCATGACCGGCGAAGGCCGGGAACTCCCGGCGTCTTCCTTCCCGCACCGCCACGGCGAGATCGGGATCACGATGATCAGAAAAATAAAGAAAAGGAGTGGATGCTCCCCATTCCTCACCTTGAAAGAGCATGGGCAGGAACGGTGAGGTAAAAACGAGCGCTGCCGCGGCTTTTAAACGGCCTGCGCTCAGCAATCGGCTGCTGCGCTCCCCAAGGGCGCGATTGCCGACTTGATCGTGATTTTGAAGATAGGCGAGAAAACGCGAACCGTCCAACCCCGCTGGCGCCCGCCCGTGCCGCCGCTTGCGAAACGTTGAATACCGGCCATCGTAAACGTACGCGTCCCGCATGGCTTTGCCCAGGTCCGCGAGCGTTCCGAAATCACAGTAATAACCTGTTGTTTCGCCGGTTAGCACGGCATGTAACGCGTGATGAAAATCGTCGTTCCAATGGGCGTGCAAGGCGAAGCCTCCGCGCCCGCGAGACCATAGCAACCGGGGATCATTGCGATCGCTCTCCGCGATGAGAACCAAGTGTCTGCCCAGTTGCGCTTCCAGTTTTTTGACCTCCGCCGCCAGTTGCTCGATGAAGGGCTCGGCCGAACTGTCCACGATCGCGTGCAGGGCATCGAGGCGCAGCCCGTCAAAATGGTAGTCTCGCAGCCACATCACGGCATTGTCACAAAAGAAACGGCGCACCTCATCGCAGTAAGCTTCGTCGAAATTGATCGCCGGTCCCCAAGGCGTGGAATAATGCTTGCTCTGGTAGGGGCCGAACTTGGTCCAATAGTTTCCGACGGGGCCGAAATGATTGTAAACAACGTCGAGGATGACCGCCAGGTGGCGCAGATGGCACGCCTCGACTAACCGTTTCAATGATTCAGGTGTGCCGTAAGCATGGTGCGGGGCAAACAAGTCCACGCCATCGTATCCCCAACCGTGGTCGCCGGAAAACTCATTTACCGGCATCAATTCAACATGAGTGACTCCCAAATTTGTGAGGTGGTCCAGTTTCTCTATCGCCGCCTCGAACGTTCCTTTGGGCGTGAAGGTGCCAATATGCAGTTCATAAATCACCGCGGCGGCCAAAGGAGGCGCCTGCCAGTCCGTGTCAGCCCAGGCAAAATTCTGGTGCGCGATGGGCCGGGAGAGACACTCCACGCCGTTTGGCTGATGGGGTGAGCGCGGGTCGGGATAGGGGCCGCCTCCATCCAGCATAAAGCCGTAATCCTGGCCTGCGTCCAGGGACGGCACCTCGACAGTCCACCATCCCTCGGAATTGCGGCTCATGGAGACGGTTTTTGGCGGCACAACCAGCTCCACCTTTTTGGGGGTGGGCGCCCAGACGCGAATCGTTTGCATTTCAAATCTTAAAGGCTAGCTGCCTCTTTTCTTACGAGCAAGGCCACCGGAAACTCAGCAGTCAACTCAGCCATTAAAACATTTTCCACAGTTTTACCCGTCAAGATATTGTGCCACCGGCCTGGCGGTATTGCTACCCGCGTATGCCCCCAGCCGGCATCAAACCCGGCTACCAGCCGCGGGACGATGGTTACGGCCCTTTTGCCACGCGCGAAAGCCAGGACATGCAACGCCTGTCCACCGGACGCGGCCAGCGGTTCATAGGAGTTGGAAATCGCAAAAAGGTCTGGCTGGGTGCGGCGCAGGGCCAGAACTTTCTGAATGAGCCACAATTTCGCAAGCCCGGACTCACGCCGGCCCCAGGCATCCGCGGCCGAAAGACTCTTGGTCTGCGCCAAATATTCCCGGCGCAAAGCAAAGTCCACCGGACATCGATTATCTGGATCGGTCAAATTCAAGTCCCACAATTCTGCTCCTTGATAAATGTCGGGCACGCCCGTAGCAGTCAATTTCACCAGTGTTTGGGCCAGGGAATTGATCCAACCCAGGTCAGCAAGGCGGCTGACAAATTCCTTCACTTCGGCGACGAACCGCAAATCGTCCAACGCCCTCTTGACGAAGTTTTGCAACGCTTCCTCATATTCAGGAGCGGGTTGCTGCCACTGGGTGTGTTCCTTCGCCTCCCGTGCGGCTTTTTGCATGAAACTCAGGGCGCGCTCGGACGTTAAAGGCCACGCCCCGGTTATCACCTGATAAAAGAGGTATTCTGTTTTTCGGTCCGGCCAATTATTGCGACGTTTTGCTTCATTCAATTTCGACCAGCGGCGGACCGCATCCATCCATTCCTGGGGCCGCTCCGACAAAAGAGCGAGCCTTGCCCGAACGTCTCCGCCCCACTTGGTGTCATGGGTGGAGGTAGCGGCCATGCTGCCGGGCCAAAGGTTCTGCTGACGCTGGCAGAATCGATGAAATCCCTCCAGGCTCAGGCCGAACCTGGATGGGTCGCCGCCCACTTCGTTCAAGGCCGCGAAACGGGGGTAACAAAAGAAAGCCGTGTCTTCGACCGATTTGGCCATCACGGGCCCGGTCAATTGCTGGAAGCGTAAGGCAAAATCGTCCTCCAAATCCCCCCGCCGGCGGAGCAGCAACAATTCTTCCAGAAAATTGAACAATTCTGGGGGCAGGTCTGGGCGGAGCCGATGTGCCGCCTTGGCGGCGGCGCCAATCACGCTGGCGTCTTCCTGGCTGACCTCACGGTGGTCGCTGGGCACGGCGTAAGTTCGATACACGGGAAGACAGACGGCCAGTTCGGTCCAGGCATCACGCAGTTCCGCCCTGGTATAATCCTGACACTCCCAATGCCGAGTCGAGATTTGCACCAACCTGTCCGTGAGCCGGCCGGTTTCCGCCGCTAACTGGCCATGAATCAGCCTCCGCTTTTTCTCCCGCACCAGAGCGGGATAATCCAGGCTCTCGCCGGTGAACTCGGCGTAAAAGTCGGATAGAGGTTTCTCTCCTTGCGGATCAATGAACACGCCGTCGAGATTGACCAGGAAATCGTAACCCGTCGTGCCATGGACCGGCCAAACCGGACTTAGAGGCTCTTCCGGTTCGAGAATCTTTTCCAGGACAATCCAGGCTTTCGGGGCCATTTTCCGCAATCGTCGCAAGAACCCCTCCGGGTCACGCAAGCCATCGACATGGTCCACCCGCAGCCCTTGCACCCAGCCACGATCCAGCCATTGCTTGACGAGCGCAAAAGCTTGTTCAAACACGGATTCATCTTCGATTCGGATTCCGGCCAGGCTGGAGATGGTGAAGAACCGCCGGTAGTTGAGGGCGGCATCTCCATTGCGCCAAAACATCGGCCGGTAATTCTGCTTTTGCACGAAGGCATTCAACTCTTCAACGTTGCCATTCATCTCCGCCAGCAAGGCCGGCAACGTTTTGCCTTCATCTGCCGCCCGTTGCCACAGCACGGCGGCACTTTCGGGCGAGACTGGAAGGGTCTGACCGTTGCATTCCAGCGCAAAGGCGCTTTCTGTCCGGGTCACGCGGAATGCTCCATGACGCAACGCCTGGTCATAGCGCTCCGTCAAAATGGGCAGCGCCACCTTGCCGTGAAGCCTCGGGTCCGCCGTTTCCCAATCGATGTCGAAGCACCCGGCAAAGCGGCTGCCGCGTCCGCAAGTCAACACGTCGCGCCACCAGCGGTTTTGCCCGATCTCAATTCCCATGTGGTTGGGAACGACATCCAGGACAAGTCCCATCTGATGCCGCGCCAGTTCTTCGTGCAACCTGGCCAAATCGTCCGGCGTTCCCACTTCTGGATTCAGTTCGTTAAAATCACAAATGTCGTAGCCGTGCCTGCTTCCTCGAACGGCTTTGAGTAGCGGCGAAGCGTAGATGTGGCTGATGCCCAGCTCGTGGAGATAGGGAACTAACTCCCGGGCGTGGGCCAAGGTGAAGTCACTGTTGAACTGGAGCCGATACGTCGCCGCGGGCACTTGTTTCGCTCCGGGCCAAGCCGGCAAGCCGGTGGCGGGCGCCGAGACTGTGTCCTCTTCGACAGTTAACGGCATGGAAGACAGCCCTATGCCGCCGCGCTCGCCAGCGCGGGCTCGGCTGGCTGTGAGGCGGGAAGATCGACTTGAGGTTTCGCGTCAAACTTCATGGCGGAAGAGAATCCCAGAGCTTCCCCGAGTTCGTTATACAATGATTCCAGTTGTTGGGCCGTTTCGTCTCCCTTCTGCAGGCGCCTCGACAATTCCGAGGACAAGCTCCGTGAGGTCTCATAATACACGTTTTGCGGTTTCCAGAGGTTGACGCCAAAGGGGAGTTGACGCACCAACTTGGCCGCTTGAATGAAACGCTTCAAGATTTCGCCATCCTCTGGCGCGCTGATTAATCGCTCGCTCAACCGGTCAAAGTGCCTCTTGCACGCGTAAGCGAGGATTTCACTGTCCAAGGCCACTTTGGTGCCCTGAATTTCCGCGAGCAGACTTCTGACCCGCTCCGGGTCCATGTTTTCGCTCTCGAATTGGGCGCGGATTTCACTATTGAGCACGACCTCCACCGCGATCTTCAAACCATCCAGAGTGGGGGCATTTAGATCAGCCAGCACGCGCAACAACGGCGCGTGACGGTCGGCGATCAATTTGTAAGCCGAATAAATCTCCTCGCGAGTAGCCGAAAGTATCTGGTTCAGGACCTTGCGCTGTTCGTCGCGAAAGAGGCTCTTCAAGGAATAATGGATGGGCCCAAATTCATGATCCATCAGCCGGATGATTTCGGAAAAATCGCCGCGCTCGAACGCTTCGCGGGCTGTTTCCGCCAGCTTGGTGTGATCGGGGAGATGGCCGTTGACGTGGACCCAGCAGTTTAGGTTGTGACTGCCCATGTAAAGAACGGCGTAGGTCAAAAGATCGGAGGCTTTCGTCACTTCAAAGGTCACCCGCGCATTGCCTATCGCCAGCCGTGCCGCGCCGGAAGTGAAGAGCCGCCGTTCTTCCTGATGAAAGGAAAAGGCATACAAATGCGCCTGCTCTGGATACGATTCGAAAACGGAACTGATGGCGTAATGCGCCCCGACCAAATCCGGGGTGATGATCGCCGGCTTGACAAACTTTTCATAAACCCGTCGGCCGTCACCGTTTTCGGGCACATTGCTTTTCGCTTTGGCCAGCATCTCGAGAAAGCCGCTTTCCAGATCTTCCTTCCACATTTCCCGCGCCAATTGCACGGCCCGGGCCGCATATTGGAGCACCTGGACGGATTCCAACCCGGAGATTTCGTCAAAGAACCAGCCGCAACTGGTGTACATCAGCATGGCGTGCCGCTGCAGCTCCAGCATTCCCATCGCCACGACCTGTTCCTCCTGGCTCAATGGGCGGGCGGCGTGACGGCTCAAGAAGTTGCGGATGTTGTCCGTTGATCGATCCAAGATGACATTGATGTAATCGTCCCGCGCCGCCCAGGGGTCTTTGAGCAATTGCCCAGCCCGTTCTTCGTAGCGGGGAGCAAGCTGGTCCCGCAGCCAGTCCAGGGCGTTGCGCAATGGCTCGCGCCACGCCTGGTTCCATCCGCCATGCCCGCCGGAATTGCAGCCGCAATCGCGGCGCCACCTGTCCACGCCATGCGGACAACTCCAGGCGCTCGGTTGGTGAATTTCCGCCTCGTGCGTGGGGGGGTGCATTTCAAGGAATTCGCCATAGATTGTCAAACGCACATCCGGCTTCATCTCGATCTCTTTGAGCGCGTAAGCCAGGGCCATGTCGCCGGAGGTAAAATGGTGGCCATAAGATTCACCGTCGGTCGCGATATGCGCCAACTGGTCCCACGTCCGGCAATCGTTAAAAGCGCCCATCAAACGCTCCGCCAGGCGTCCGCCGTCGGTTAACAAACGGTCAAAGGCCACTGCTTGCGCCACGGGCGCGTCATAAAAGAATGCCGCGATGGATTTGCCCGAAGGCAAGTTGACCCGGTAAGCCATCGACGGGTCCACCTTGCCCCCGTTGACATCCTGCCAGTCGTTGCCGTCGAGAGTTCGCACCCGGCTGGCTTGAAACGGAGAAAGAACGGTGAATTGGATGCCAAATTGCGCTAATGCCTCGAGCGATTCCAGGTCCGCCGCGCATTCTGGCAACCACATGCCTTCCGGGACCCGCCCATACCGGGTCTCGAAGTCGCGCGCTCCCCAAGCCACCTGGGTCTGTTTGTCCCGCGCGTTGGCCAGCGGCATGATGGCATGATTGTAGCATTGCGCGATAGCGGAACCATGGCCGGAAAAGCGCCGCTGGCTCTCTTTGTCCGCGTTCACAATGGCCTTGAGGATGTCAGGCGCCTGCTGCTGCATCCATAACTGCAAGGTGGGGCCGAAATTGAAACTGATTTGCGAATAATTATTGACGATACGCTCCAAACGTCCGCTGGCGTCGAGGCCGCGGGAATGGGCGTTGGGCGCGTAACATTCGGCCGTGACTCGCTCGTTCCAATCATGATAAGGACGGGCCGAGTCCTGCAATTCCACCGCTTCCAACCAGGGGTTTTCCCGCGGCGGCTGGTAGAAATGGCCATGCACGCAGACGTATTTTTTCATCGAACCTCTCTCCTTTCCGATTGGTGTTCGTTTTTTTCCTTTGCCATGTCCCTCCCCGGGCTGGCACGTGGGTTCACTCTTCCCCACCAAGCCTGTTTTTCCCATAGGGTGTTTCCCCCGTGGTCCCAATCATCCATCCCACCGGTTGTCACCCCATGTCGCTCTCGCTAACCTTCTGCTTGATTTGTGAGGGAAGGTTTTGGCTTATTAAAGACAAGCCGCGAATTTTAATGGTGGAGGATGAGAGCGGCGACGCTCAACTCGCCGAGCACGTCTTGCGCAAAAGCGGTTTTGAATTCGTTTTTCGCGTGGTCGATTCGGAAGACGCGTTCCTCAAAGGAACTGAAAGACTTCCAGCCCACCGTCATTCTTTCCGATCATGGGCTTTGCTCCTTTGACGGGTTTTCCGCCCTCGCCCTGGCCTGCGGGCAATGCCCGGATGTCCCCTTTATCTTTGTCACAGGGTCGCTCGCTCTTGGCTGGCGCATCATTTGCCTCGCAACCAAACGGACTTGGCGGAAAAAGCCGAGAAGCTTTCCAGCGACATTGATTCCACCATTCAAACGGTCCGCCGCATTGCCACCGAATTGCGTCCCGGCATTCTGGATCACCTCGGATTGGCCGCGGCGCTGGAATGGCAGGCGCAGGAATTTCAATCGCGCACCGGCATCCGCTGCCGGGTTTCGTTCCAAGTCCTGCGGCTGATCGCCTCGGGCAAAATGGTGGCGGATATTGCCCGGGAATTGTCGTTGAGCGTCAAAACTATTAGCACCTACCGCTCCCGGCTCCTGGAGAAAATGGGGATGAAGAACAACGCCGAGCTCATGCACTATGCAATTCAGCACCGTTTGGTGGAATAAATGGGTTTTTAACCCCATACCGCCAACCCTCTCCCGCCCCAATAGTAATGGCCGTTTTCATGAATACTTTTGAAGTCAAGAATTCCCCGGCCATTCTTTCCCACGATAAGATGCGTTCCGAGATCGCGGAAAAGGCCCCGGTCGGCCTGCTGCAAGTGGATGCCGAGGGGATGATCGAGTGGGCCAACCTCGCGGAGTTGGAACTGCTCGGTTACTCCCACGACGAGTTTGTCGGCAAGGAAGCCCCGCAATTCTTCGCCGATGACTCGGACGGACGGGAGGTTTTGGCGCGCTTGGCGCGGCGCGACATTCTGCGCGGGTATCAAACCCGGCTGCGCGCGCGCGACGGTTCGCTGCTCGATATTCTGCTGAGTTCGACCTCGGATTTTGAAGAGGACCGTTTTCTGCGGGCCCGGCTTTTTACGCAGGACATTACCGGCCAGCGGCGCGCGGAGGAGGAGATTCATCGTTTGAATCAGGAATTGGAGCAGCGGGTGCAGCAACGGACGGCGCAGTTGGAGGCCACAAACAAGGAAATGGAATCCTTCAGTTACTCCGTTTCCCACGACCTGCGCGCCCCGTTGCGCGCGTTGCGCGGCTTTACGGAAGTCTTGTTGGAATGCCATGCGTCTCAACTTGACAGTCGCGGGCAGGACTATTTGCGCCGCGCTTTTGCGGCTAGCTTCCAAATGGAACGGCTGATCGAAGATCTCTTGAAACTGGCCCAAGTCTCGCGCGCCGAATTGCAGATTGAGCAAACCAATCTCAGTTCCCTGGCCGCGGAAATTGCCGCGGAATTGGCCAACAGCGATTCCTCGCGCCAGGTCCACTTCGTCATTGCTCAGAACTGTTCCGCGCCCGGCGACCCCCGCCTGGTCCGCCTTGCCTTGGACAATCTTCTGCGCAATGCCTGGAAATTCAGCGGGAAGCGGCCGGATGCGCGCATCGAATTTGGCCGGGTGGGTGGCGATGAATTCGCCTTCTTTGTGCGGGACAACGGCGCGGGGTTTGACATGGCCTATTCCCAGAGGCTTTTCGGAGTGTTTCAGCGGCTGCATGCCGCGACGGAGTTTCCCGGCACCGGCCTGGGCCTGGCCACGGTGCAACGCATTGTGAACCGTCATGGCGGACGCGCCTGGGCCACGGGGGCCGTCGATCAAGGCGCCAGCTTTTATTTTACTCTGCCCGCCCGTCCTGCCGAAACCAACAGCCCATTGCCGACTTCATGAAAAACCTCAGCCGCCCGTTGCAAATCCTCCTGGTGGAGGATTCGGAAAATGACGCCCTCCTGCTGGAGATAGCGATTCAGCGCTCCGGCGCTAAATGCGTCTGCCGCCGTGTGGAAACGGCCGCGGAAATGTCCGCCGCCCTTGAGGCGCAGGATTGGGATGTCATCATCGCTGATTACGTCTTGCCGCATTTCGACGGATTAGCCGCCCTCGCCTTGGTCAAGGAACGGGGCCTGGACGTGCCTTTTATCATCGTCTCCGGCCACATCACGGAAGATACGGCGGTGGCGGCGATGAAGGCGGGGGCCCACGATTACGTGATGAAGGACAAGCTGGCCCGCTTGGTTCCAGCGATCGCGCGAGAAATGCGGGATGCCCAGGTCAGAAGGGACCAGCGCGCTTCCGAAAATGAGTTGTGGGAGGAGCAGGCCTTTCGATCCGCCATCGAAACTTCCATCCCCTCCGGCATTGCCGCGGTCGATTTGGACGGGCGGCAATCCTATGTCAATCCCGCCTTTTGCCGGATGGTCGGATGGACCGAAGCTGAATTAATCGACCGCAAGCCGCCTTTCGATTACTGGCCGCCGGAAGAGGGCGATCACATCGCGGACGCTCTGGCCAAGGTGGCGGCAGGGGAAATACCGGCGGGCGGGCTGGAATTGCGGCTGCGCCGGAAAAATGGCGAACGGTTTGACACTCTCCTGCTCATGACGCCGCTGAGGGATGCGTTTGACAACGTCACGGGATGGCTGAGTTCCGTGACGGACATTACCCAGCGCAAGCAGGCCGAAGACGCGTTGCGCCGTTCCCATGAGGAACTGGAACTGCGAGTTCGCCAGCGCACGGCGGATCTCTCGGCGGCGAACACCGCCCTCCAGGCGGCCATGGCCGAGCGGCGCCGGCTGGAGCATGAGCTGCTGGAAATCACGGAAAAGGAACGGCGCCGCATTGGCCTGAACCTGCACGATGACCTCGGCCAAAAGCTCACGGGGATCGCGTTAATGTGCAAAGGGCTGCACGTGCAACTGGCCCGCGGCAATGGCGAGGGCGCCTCCGAAGCCGCGCGCGTTCACGCGCTCATTCAGGAAACCCTGAACCAAACCCGCGAGCTCTCGCATGATTTGGTCACCCTCGACCTGGAAGAGAAGGACTTGTCCGCCGCCATGGAGCGAATGGTCGCGCATGTCAAACGCACCTTCAACATTGCCTGCCGCTTCGAGTGCGAAACCAAAGCTCGCTTCCTGGAACCCGCTTCCATAAGTCAACTCTATAAAATCACGCAGGAAGCCGTGACCAACGCGATTAAACACGCCCACGCCAGGAATGTGGAGATCCGCCTCTCCAATGGCGGGGACCGGCTGCTCTTCTCCATTCGCAACGACGGTGCGCTTTTTCCCTCCGTGGTCAAAGCCAATGATGGCCTCGGCCTGCGCATCATGAGCTACCGCGCCCACTTGATTGGCGCCTCCCTGGAGATCAGACCCGGAGAAACGGAAGGGGCGGTGCTTATTTGTTCGCTCCCCGCCTCTTCCTCGTCCTCGATTTCAAACTGAATGGGCTTGCGCCGGAGCAGCCATGGGCGTTTGCACCGGGACCGCCCGTTCCACCACTCCCTTTGAGATCGCATAGCGAGTCAGCCCCGCCACGTCGTGAATATTCAGTTTGTTCATCACCTGCTGGCGATGCTTTTCCACCGTCTTAATGCTGATTCCCAGTTCGCCCGCAATCTGCTTGTTCGGCAGGCCCTCGGCAATCAGTTGCAGCACCTCCGACTCGCGGGAAGTCAGTTCGACGTTTCGCTTCAGCGGTTGGCCGTCGGCGAAAGCCTGGCGGCACCGGTCTCGCAGCCGTTTGGCGATGGCCGGGCTGAAAAAGGCGTTGCCGCGCTGCACTTCGCGAATCGCCAGCAACAAATCGTCCGAGGCCGTTTGTTTCGTCAAATAACCTGAAGCGCCCACTTCCGTTAATTGCTGCACATAGTCGTCGTCGCTGTAAGAACTCAGCACCAGCACCTTGGCGGAAGGAACGCTCTTGAGCACTTGCCGTGTTCCTTCCAGGCCATTCATCAGCGGCATGACCACGTCCATCAAAATGACGTCCGGGGTGGTTTTCGCCGCCATGGCTACGGCTTGGCGCCCATTCTCTGCCTCACCGACGACCTCGATGTCGCCTTCTTGGCTCAACAGCGCGCGCAACCCTTGTCTCACCACCGTGTGATCATCTACCAGTAACACAGAGATTTTTTTCATAGTATATAGTCTTAGCTGCGCTCAGTTTTAGCAGGTTGCTGGAAGAGGACAATCAGGCGCCCGCCGCGACATCGGCTACAGGATAGTCGTAGCAGCCCGAAGGGACTCACCGGTAGCTTTGGTAAGTCAAAACCTGAGCTAGGCTTCGCCTGAGCAATAAACCAGGGCGCTGCCTGATTGGCTGCGCCCCTCCAATGTGTAATCTCACCACATGGGAAAAAGTCAACCCACGGGCTTGGGATGAGCTGTCTTATGACGCCGCCGCTGTTGGAGGAGATTGTTAACGCGGTCTTGTATGAGGGGCGCATGCTTTACCCTTACCGGTCCGCGTCGCGCAAAAACCGGCGGGACCGCTTCACCTTTGGACACGTTTATCCAAAAGACTATGGCGAGTCCCGGCAAGGCGCGGAACCTTGCCTGAAACAGACGGAATGCCTTCTGCAAGCGCTGGCAAAACCACCCACGGTGGAGGTCACGGTGCGTTTTCTTCAACCCATCTGGCGCGAGGTCGGTTTTGTCTCCGACGGCGCGGCCTTTGAAGTCGTTCCGCAATTGCGGGCGGCGGGCAAACTTTATCACACCTGGCAGGAGGCAACGGAAAGGACCGTCACGGTGACTCTCGGTCCGTTGCGCTCCTCCGAACCTCAAGAGATTCGTTTGCCGTTTTCGTTCCCCGAGTTTCAAACGTTGGAAACGCTGGGGGATGTTTCGAGCCACGCTGCCTTCCGCCGGCGCCGGGAACCGGCCGCGGGCTTGGTGGAAATGGAAGCCGAAGCGCTGTCTTCGGACATTTTCAAACTGACGGTGCGGATCTTAAATCACACGCCCGTCATCCCGGCGCAATATCTGCTGAAATTGCATGGGACCATGCGCGAAGTGAAAGCGGAGGAAGATTTATTCAAATCAGTCACCTCATTGGCGAATGTCTTCGCGCAAGGGCGGGAGCTGCGCGCCGGGGATGCTGTCAGGATCCGTCCGAAAAACCGCGCGGACGCGATCAATATGATGCTGGCGGGAAAAACCGCAACCATCGAGGCCATCGAACAGGACGCGGAGGGCAGGATTCACCTGGGGTTGGTGGTCGATGAGGATCCGGGCATTGACCTGGGACTGGCGCGCCAGCCAGGCCATCGTTTCTTCTATGGCTTGGGCGAGATTGAACCGCTGAAGAAGGCCTCCGCATGAATATCGGACCATTTCCGTTGCCAATAGAGGACGGAAAGATCAGAGTATCCGTGCGATAGCGTGAATGCGGAACGACTCAAAGCGGTGGTTCGTGGCGCGGTGCAGGGTGTGGGTTTCCGGCCCTTCATCTATGGATTAGCCACGAACCTGGGTCTTTCTGGCTGGGTTTCCAATACGGTGCAGGGAGTTTTCATTGAGGTCGAAGGTCCGCACAACCTGCTCAATGACTTTCTGCTTCGACTTGCAAAAGAAAAGCCGGCGCGGGCGATCGTTCAAAGCCTGGAATTTTCTTTCCTGGAAGCCTGCGGCTACGCTGGCTTTGAAATTCGGCCCAGCGATGACTGCGGCAAAAGGACCGCCTTCGTTTTGCCGGATATCGCGATCTGCGCCGATTGCCTGTTCGAGCTGTTTAATCCGAACAACCGCCGTTATCTTTACCCGTTCACAAATTGTACCCACTGCGGTCCTCGTTTCAGCATCATTGAGGCGTTGCCATACGACCGGCCCAATACGTCCATGAAGGACTTCCCGATGTGCGCCGAGTGCGCACGCGAATATCACGACCCCACGGACCGCCGTTTTCATGCCCAGCCCAACGCCTGCCCAACGTGCGGTCCGCAATTGCAGCTCTGGGACCGCATGGGACGGATCCTGGCCAATCGGCACGATGCCCTCTTGGCCGCGGCCGCGGCCATTCGCGATGGAAGAATCCTCGCCCTGAAAGGCGTCGGCGGTTTTCAATTAATGGTTGACTCTCGCCATGAGGAAGCCGTGCGCCGGCTGCGCGCGGGCAAGTGCCGCGAGGAAAAGCCGTTTGCGCTGATGTATCCCAGCCTCGCAATGTTGCGGGAAGACACCTTGATTGATGACTTTGAAGCGCGGCTTCTGGCTTCGCCGGAAGCGCCGATCGTTTTGCTGCGGCGCAAGGAAGGGGCGGCGCGGACCGCGCCCGCGGTCGCGCCGGGCAATCCGAATCTCGGCGCGATGTTGCCTGGTTCGCCATTGCACCATGTTTTGCTGCGCGAAGTGGCCTTTCCGGTCGTTGCCACCAGCGGAAATCTGAGCGAGGAGCCTATTTGCGTGGACGAGTCCGAAGCGTTGAAACGGCTGGGGAACATCGCCGATTTCTTCCTGGTCCATAACCGCTCCATCGTGCGGCAAGTGGATGATTCAGTGGCGCGGGTCCTCTTGGGCCGGGAGATGATATTGCGCCGGGCTCGCGGTTACGCGCCCCTGCCGATTCATGTCCGCTCTCCGCTGTCTGCTGTGCTCGCGGTTGGGCCACATTTGAAAAACACCGTCGCGCTCGGCATCGGAAACGAGGTTTTTCTCAGCCAGCATATCGGCGACCTGGAAACGCCGGAAGCGTGGCTGGCTTTTCGCCGTGTGCTCACGGACTTGCAAAGGTTCTATGAGTTCACCCCCGAAACTGTGGCGTGTGATTTGCACGAGGAATATTTATCGACCAAACACGCCAGGACTTTGGCGAAACCTCTCCTCCAGGTGCAACACCATTACGCGCACGTCCTGGCCTGCATGGCGGAAAATGAGCTGGAAGGTCCCGTCCTCGGTGTCTCCTGGGACGGCACCGGATTGGGAGTGGACGGAACCATCTGGGGTGGCGAATTCCTCCTCATCGATCCGGCGGAACCAAATCGAAGTCCTTTTGTTCGCGTCGCCCATTTGCGGAATTTCCGGTTGCCGGGCGGTGAAGCGGCCATCAGGCAACCCCGTCGCGCCGCCCTGGGATTGCTTTGGGAGGTTTTCGGCGAACAATTATTCGACCGCGCGGACACCCTGGCCGTGCGCCAGTTCTTCTCCGAGGCGGAATCGAACATGATTCGGCAAATGCTGGCCCGCGGAGTCAACTCGCCTTTGACCTCGAGCGCGGGCCGATTGTTCGATGCGGTCGCGTCCCTCGTCGGCGTGCGGCAACGGACCCAGTTTGAAGGCCAGGCGGCGATGGGGCTGGAGTTTGTTGTCCAGCCCGGAGTGGAAGCGTCCTATCCATTCGCTATCGCGCAAGATGGGACAATCGATTGGCAGCCGATGGTCCTGCAACTGCTGAAGGAGACGCAATCCGGCGAACCTGTCGGGCAAATGGCCGCGGCCTTTCATAATACACTGGCCGAAATGATGATCGCGGTGGCCCGGCGGGCGGGCATCCGGCAAGTAGTCTTGACTGGTGGCTGTTTCCAGAACAAATATCTTCTGGAGAGGGCGGTGCGCCGGCTCGGGGAAGAGGGTTTCCAGCCCTCCTGGCATCAGCGCGTTCCGCCAAACGACGGCGGCATAGCCTTGGGCCAGATAATGGCCGCGGCCCGCGCGATCCGGCTGCGCCACGAATCGCCAGCGGTGAGTTACGCTTGAACAATATGTGCCTTGCCATTCCAGGAAAAGTTCTTGAGATT
Source organism: Limisphaerales bacterium (assembly GCA_052139695.1). Taxonomy (GTDB): domain Bacteria; phylum Verrucomicrobiota; class Verrucomicrobiia; order Limisphaerales; family Palsa-1400; genus PLGF01. The sequence goes on along the minus strand of JBKQWF010000206.1, from coordinate 46,312 downwards.
GAAACCAACGGCGAAGGCGTGCGCATGGCACGCGCCAACTTCGGCGGAATCGTCAAACAAGTTTGTCTCGAATACACTCCCGAAGTGGTGGCCGGCGACTACGTGCTCGTCCATGTCGGTTTTGCCCTCAGCAAGGTCGATGAAGAGGAGGCGGCGCGGACCTACCGCCTCTTGGAAGAAATTAAACAACTGGGGGAACTGGACATGCCTGACGCGGAACCCTTTCATCCTCCCGGCTGAGGCCTGTATGAAGTACCTTGACGAATACCGCAATGAAGCGCTGGCGAAAACGCTGGTGGAGGAAATTCGCCGCACCGTGACCCGCCCCTGGGTTCTGATGGAAGTCTGCGGCGGACAAACCCATTCCATTGTCAAATACGGTATCGACCGCCTTCTTCCCGAAGGCTTGGAACTGGTGCATGGTCCTGGATGCCCTGTCTGTGTCACTTCGCTGGAAATGATTGACAAGGCGCACGCGATCGCGCGCCGGGAGGACGTCGTTTTTTGCTCTTTTGGCGACATGCTGCGCGTCCCCGGCTCGGAAGCGGATTTGCTCATCCTTAAGTCGCGCGGGGCGGACATTCGCATCGTCTATTCGCCCCTCGATTGCCTCAAAATTGCCCGGGCGCATCCGGACAAAAAGGTCGTTTTCTTCGCCATCGGTTTTGAAACGACCGCCCCGGCCAACGCCATGTCCGTCTGGCAGGCGCGGCAGCAAGGGATCGCCAATTATTCTATTCTGGTCTCGCATGTCCTGGTGCCGCCGGCCATGGCCCATCTTCTCCAATCGCCGCTGAATCGGGTGCGGGGCTTTCTCGGTCCAGGCCACGTTTGTACCGTGATGGGCTATAGTGAGTATGAACCGATTGCGGCGCGGTTTCATGTCCCAATTGTCATTACTGGTTTTGAGCCGCTGGATTTGCTGCAAGGGACGTTGATGACCGTGCGCCAACTGGAGCAAGGCAGGGCGGAAGTGGAAAACCAATATCCGCGTGTCGTGAAGCGGGAAGGCAATCGCGTCGCGCAGGACCTTGTCAATAAAGTGTTTGAAGTGTGCGACCGCAAATGGCGCGGCGTGGGCGTGATCCCCGCCAGCGGTTACAAGCTGCGTGAGGAGTTTGCCGGGCATGACGCGGAACGGTTGTTCGACGTCAAACAAATTAACACACAGGAATCGTCTGTTTGCATCAGCGGTTTGATCTTAAGCGGAGTGAAAAAGCCGCACGACTGCCCGGCTTTTGGCAAACAATGCGTGCCGGAACGCCCCTTGGGCGCCACCATGGTTTCTGCCGAAGGCGCCTGCGCCGCTTACTATGCTTATGGGCGGCATCTGCAGTCCATGCAGCCGGCTCAGAAACCCGGCAAACAGGAGGCGGTGGCATGAAAGGGTGTTTGCTGGCGTGACCACTGAATCGGAAGAATTGCCCGGCGCTTCCTGTCCGCTGCCCATTTCCGATCACAAGGAAATTGTCCTGGGTCACGGCAGCGGAGGCAAATTGTCGCATCAATTGATTCGGAATTTCGTCCTCCCATATTTCCGCAATGAATTACTCGAACCGTTGCACGATGGAGCGATCTTCGAGATCGACGGCGTGAAACTGGCTTTTAGCACCGATTCGTTCGTGGTCGCTCCCATTTTTTTCCCTGGAGGGGATATTGGCAAATTGGCCGTCTGCGGCACGGTCAACGATCTGGCGATGTGCGGGGCGCGGCCCCTCTACCTTTCTGCCGCGTTCATTCTCGAGGAAGGGCTGCCGATGGACGACTTTTGCCGCATCGTTCACTCGATGCAAGAGGCCGCCGCCGAAGCTAATGTCCTGCTGGTCACGGGCGATACCAAGGTGGTTGATCGAGGCAAAGCCGACAAAATATTTATTAATACATCCGGGATTGGCGCGGTGGAACCTGGCGTCCGCATCCATCCGAACCGCGCGCGTGCCGGCGACAAAGTCATCATCAACGGTCCCATTGCGACCCACGGCATTGCGATTATGTCCGTGCGCGAGAACCTCAGTTTTGAGACGAAAATCCTCAGCGATTGCGCCGCGCTCAACGGCTTGGTGGCGGCGGTATTACGGGCCTGCCCGGACGTTCACGTGCTGCGCGACCCCACTCGCGGCGGAGTGGCCAGCGCCCTCGCGGAAATAGCGGAACAGGCCAAGGCTGGCATTCATCTTGACGAGGCTTCCATCCCCATTAATGAAGAAGTGAAAGGAGCGTGCGAAATCCTGGGATTGGACCCGCTTTACGTGGCGAACGAAGGCAAAGTGCTGGCGATCGTGCCGCCAGAAGGCGCGGCAGCGGTTTTGCAAGCGATGCGCTGCCATTTCCTGGGCAAGGAAGCGGCGGTTATTGGAGAGGTCGTGCAAGATCATCCCGGCTTCGTCACCATGAAAACCCGGGTCGGTGGCAATCGGGTCGTGGACATGCTCGCTGGCGAACAATTGCCGAGAATCTGCTAGCGGCGCTACGGCTGGATTAGCCGCCGATGCGGAAAGACGGCTGTCTCTTTCAGCGCCACGCCGCTGATGCGGAGCCGCGCCGAGGCAAGCAGGAGGCCGCCGAGTTTTTCAGCCGCCGCCGGCGGGGACAATCCTTCAGGCCGGATATTGGATATGCAATTGCGTTCCGCATCGGTCTTGTCCGGCCCAGGCTGGAAAGTAAAGTAAGCGCCGAGGCTGTCTGGCGAACCCAATCCAGGCCGTTCGCCCAGGAGGATCAAGGATTGCCGCGCCTCCAGCAGCGCGCCTGCTTCATCCTGCAATTTCACTCGCGCAAAAGGAGCAATGAGAATGGGGAAGATGCTCCACCCGGCCTCTTGCATAATCGGCATAAGGTGGAGGACGGTGGGCACGATCTGCCTTTCCGCCGCCAGCGCCGAGAGTCCATCCGAAACGAGAATGGCCAGATCGCGTTTGCCCCAAAAACGGCCTTTTTCCTGGAGGAGTTTTCGCGAGGCAGGGGACAAACGCCGTCCCAGATCGGGGTTTTGCAAGAACGACCGCCGGTCATTGGCTTCCGTCTCCAGCCGAAAGGTTTCAAGGGAAGCCCGCCGCAGTCGTTCCTCCACCGACTGCCAATCAAAACTCTTCAGGACCGCGTCGCGGGCGCGGGCATGATCGAGGCGGAAGCGCAGCAGCGTTTCCGTGCGCCAACTGCCGCCAGTGCGCCCCAAACCGATTCGGGCGCTGGTAAATTTGCGCAATACGCTCCAACTGTCCGCCGCTGACACGCCTCCGGGCATGCGCGACCCGGCTGGTTCAAGCTGGGACATGAGCAAGAAGCGCGTGGGCGGAATTGATGGGCAGTGGCCGGCCGCGCTCGGTAATGCGCATTCTCTCCAGCCAGGTTTCAAACTCCGGCGCGGGACGCAAGCCGAGCACCTGCCGCAGGTAATGGCTGTCATGAAACGACGTGGACTGATAGCCGAGCATGATGTCATCGGCCCCCGGCACGCCCATGATGTAGTTGCATCCGGCGACACCGAGCAGCGTGAGCAGCGTGTCCATGTCATCTTGATCAGCTTCGGCGTGGTTTGTGTAGCACACATCCACGCCCATCGGCAATCCGAGCAGCTTGCCGCAAAAATGGTCTTCCAGCCCGGCGCGGATGATCTGTTTGCCGTCGTAAAGATACTCCGGTCCGATAAACCCCACGACGGTGTTGACCAGCAGCGGCTGGAATCGCCGCGCGACCGCGTAAGCGCGAGCTTCGCAGGTCTGCTGATCCAAACCATGATGGGCGTTGGCGGACAACGCGGACCCTTGCCCAGTCTCAAAGTACATGACGTTTTTTCCCACCGTGCCACGATCCAGCGAGAGCGCGGCCTGCTGGGCTTCAGCGAGCAGGGCGAGATTGATGCCAAAGCTCCTGTTGGCGGCTTCGGTTCCGGCGATGGATTGGAAGAGCAGATCCACCGGCGCGCCGTGCCGCAACGCCTCCAACTGCGTGGTAAGATGGGCCAGCACGCACGATTGTGTGGGAATCTGGTAGGCCCTCACCATTTCGTCAATCATTCGCAGCAGGGTCATGACGGAATCTACGCTGTCGGTCGCGGGATTCACGCCAATGACAGCGTCACCGCATCCGTAGAGCAATCCGTCGATGATCGAGGCGGTGATGCCGTGAGGGCTGTCGGTCGGATGATTGGGCTGGAGGCGGACGGAGAGTCTGCCCGGCAAGCCGATGGTCGAGCGAAAGGCGGTGACAACGCGGCATTTTTGCGCGCAAAGGATCAAGTCCTGGTTGCTCATCAGCTTGGAAACTGCCGCCGCCATTTCCGGGATGAGGCCGGGCGCCAGGGCGGCGAGCGCGTGGGCATCCGTCTCGTAACGGAGCAGCCATTCGCGAAACTGTCCCACCGTCAGAGAAGCGACAGGGGTGAAGGCCGCCGAATCATGCGTGTCAATGATCAGCCTGGTGACTTCATCCATTTCGTATGGGACCAGCGGTTCCTCAAGAAACTGCCGCAGCGGCACCTCTGCCAGGCAAAGTTGCGCCGCCACCCGCTCTTCCGCCGTGGCTGCCGCCACGCCGGCCAGTTCATCGCCGGAACGCCGCGGAGTGGCTTTGGCCATCACTTCAACCAGCGACTTGAAGCAGTGCGTTCGTCCGGCGACAGTGGTACTCCAGCGAGCCATTCAATCTTGGTGGTCTGATGCTCTCACAGCTTGTTAAAGCTAACGTTGGCGCGGGATCAAAGCAAGGTCAGCGCTCCAAGTCTCCAAGTCCTCGGGTGTCGCCTAACGCGAGCGAATTTCAGGCTTGGGGACCGCGACCGTCCCGGTCGCCGCGGTCGGCGTCCCGCCGAACGCATCTTCCATTGATCGCGTCGAAGTTCGTGCTGCCGCTGACCAGCAATTCGCAGTTTGCCTCTCTCTTGTCTGGGGTTGGATCGCGTTTGAGCCTTCTGTTTATGAACGAGTTCAGCGCGTCGTTCGAGTCACCACCGGAAGGACAGTCTAACTCCGAGCGCGGGATTGGCAAGGGCGGGGGAGGCTGGTATGTTGGCGCTCAAAGGACAATGAAAAGTCATTTTAAGAACGGGACCCCAACGCTTGACGTGATGCATGACAAGCAGAGCGAGCCAGACCACCGCAGGTTGCGGATCGACAAGGTGGGGGTGCGCGGGTTGCGGTTCCCCATTCAAGTGCTGGACAAGGAGCGGGCGTTGCAGAATACGGTGGCGACCATCGGGATGTTTGTCGATCTGCCCCACGAGTTCAAAGGCACCCACATGAGCCGCTTCATTGAGGTGCTCAATTCCCACGGCCACGTCATTCACGTGGACAATATCACGGAAATCCTTTACGCGATGCAGGCCAAGTTAAAGTCGCACGTGGCGCATTTGGAGGTTGAGTTTCCTTATTTCATGGTGAAAAAGGCCCCGGTTTCGGGGTTGGAAAGCGTGATGGATTACACGGCGCGGTTCGATGCCACGGCCAGGGGCAAGGAAATAGATTTCGTTTTGACAGTGAAGGCCGGGGTGACCACCCTTTGCCCATGCTCGAAGGCGATCAGCCGCTTTGGCGCGCATAATCAGCGGGGTTTGGTGACGGTGCAGGTGCGCTCGCGCAAGGCGATTTGGATCGAGGACTTGATCGCGTTGGTGGAAAGTTCGGCCAGTTCCGAACTGTATTCATTGCTCAAACGCCGCGACGAAAAGGCCGTGACGGAACGGGCCTTTGAGAATCCGGTCTTTGTCGAAGACCTCGTGCGCAATGTCGCGGTGCGTCTCAATGCCCATCCGGATGTCACCTGGTACAAGATCGAGGCTGAGAATTTTGAAAGCATCCATAGCCACAATGCCTATGCTTCCATCGAGAAGGGCTGAACTTTTGATCCGTGCCCGCGCTCGATCATTCTTGAGAATTTGTCTCAGAATGGGACATTGTCGGGGCGAGAAGAAGACAAGTTAAGCTGCGGCGGCGGGGGAGCCAGGAAGCAGCGGGGCAGGAAGTTGGCGCCATGGGTTCGAAGGATTAAAGGCAAAAAAATACTGGCTTGGGGACGACCCAAGCCAGTCATGACAATTCAGTAGAATCAGCTACCCGTTATGGGAGAATGTGAGTGCTCGAAACGAGGCTGCAGGTAGGCTTCGACGCGACGTTACCCGGAGCATAGCTCGTGGTGAAGGTATAGGTGGTATCGACCGGGCAGGTCGGCAATTCGCCGTTGATGCCGCGACCCAAGTAGGGTTGCAGATCAGAGGATTGCGGAGTGTCGCTGCTCTGCTTGCGCTGCTCCAATGCCCATTGCTGCTTGGAGGAATCGATCAGGCGCAAGTTATTGATGCACGCGTTCTGTTGCGAAGTGGTGCGCGCCCGGATGAAGTTCGGAATGGCGATCGCCGCCAGCAAGCCGATAATCGCGACCACGATCATGATTTCTACTAACGTAAAGCCCAGTTTTTTTGAATTTGTTCTTTTCATAATACGCTTTCTACTGAGACGGCGTGAACACAGCCAAAGAGCGGGTTAATATTAGAACTAGTGCGTTCACGGATTGCTCTTTGGCAACCGTCATGTTGAGAAGTAGCAACCGCTATGCCATCCACCGGCAACCGGGAACGGCCCATACCTGCCAAGCGCGATTAAAAGTGCCGAACAGGGCTGGGCGGTGAGGTGGGCAGGGCATTGCGGTGGAATAATTTACCGGCGGATGCTCCGCCCGGACGGCGGATGGCCCAGTTTGGCCCATCTTCCTGCAATTTGCCGATCGAGGCGTTAAACTTTCATCGGGGCTTTGACAGAATCCCCAGGATGAATTTCGCCCTGGTTGATTTCCACGGTGATGTGGACCAGTTCTTCGTGTTCTTTAAGGAGGGCCTTGTACTCTTGGGGGGATTTTGCCTGACTGGCGTTCAGGGAGATAATGGCGGCGAATTTCTTTGAGCTGAGTTGCCAGATGTGCAAATCCGTAATCACGGCGCTGCCATCGGATTCAATGGACTTGCGGATGGCGTTTTGCAACTCCGTATCGACCGGTTCTTTGTCCAGAAGGATGACTTGCGTCTGCTGGATGAGGCTCCAAGCCCATTGCGAAATGATCGCGCTCCCCACAATCCCCATCGCCGGGTCCAGCCAGGCGGCTCCCCATAACTTTCCCGCCGTCAAAGCAATGATCGCCAGGACGGACGTGGCCGCGTCCGCCAGGACGTGGATGTAGGCGGACTTTAAATTAATGTCGTGGTCGCGCGCATGGGAATGCGGCGGAGTGTCCAAACCATGGGAGTGGTCATGGCCGTGGCCCTCTTTGAAAAGAAAGGCGCTGATCAGGTTGACAACCAACCCGGCGGCGGCGATGGCGATGGCCTCATTGTAATGGATGGTCAGTGGCTGAAAGAGCCGTTGAATGGATTCGACCAGCATGAAAATGGCAATGCCCGCCAGAATGATGGCGCTGGTGTAAGCGGCCAAGACGCCGATCTTGCCTGTGCCGAAACTGTAAATGCGATTTTCCGCGTGTTTGCGCGTCATGGCATACGCCCAGGCCGTGATGACAAACGCCGCGGTGTGCGTGCTCATGTGGCAGCCGTCGGCAAAAAGGGCCATGGAATGCAGTTTCAGCCCCGCCACGATCTCGAAGCACATCATGCACGAGGTGAGGAGAATCACCCGGCGGGTGTTTTTCTCCGCCGCCCCAAAATCACCAACATAATTGTGGCTATGTTCCACGGTCGAAAAAGCTTCAGCTAAGCTCGCGCAGCAGATTGTGGAGAAAGGCCGCGTTGTCGATTTGCAGGCTGGTCATCGTGCCGCCCATCCGGGAGTAGCTCTTGCAAAAGCGCAGATAGTAGGCGGGATTGTCCCGCGGCGGTTCCCCCCGGCTCCAGTCCCAGTTCCCGCCGTCCTGCAAGTCAACGACATAGATTCGATGCCCTCGCACGGTGCGCCGTCCGGCTTGTCTCCTTAAATTGTTGACACAACTGAGGGTCTTCTCGAAGACTTGCGGCCCCATGATGGCCGAACCGATGGACAGGACGACCCCGCCGTCCAATTCCTCCACCGCCCCGGCAAACTGCCGAAAATCCAGGGTGGCGGCCCGGCCAAGCGCCGCGCCATTGAACATCGGATGGTTGGAAATGATGTCGTAACCAATCCCCGGATGGATGGTCAATGGAACGTTGTGGACGAAAGCTTTCCCCAGGACACAGCTTTCCTTCCAGCGATGAATGACTTCATTCCGTCCCTCGGGGAGCCGATGGAGGCGCATGGCGTGAAGCAGATCGGCCCGAGCCCCGCTCAGGGCGTGCTCCGGTTTTGCTTTGAGCAAGTCCGCTAACGCCTCGGTGGACGGCAGCCGGATTCCATCCTCCCTGACGAACCGGCCCAAAGCGCGGCCGAAGCCCTCGCCGGCGATGCCCCCGGCGAGCACCGCCAAGTGAATGTTGCGGCCCGTTTCAGCCCACGTGCCAAAAGTTCCGCTGGCCACATTTTCTCGGACGCTTTCGGTCGAGACACCGGCGAAGGAAAACTCCCAATCGTGGATCGAGCCGGCGCCATTGGTGGCCAGATGACTGACCCAACCCTCTTGCAGCAGGCGGATCAGGATGGCCGCCGCGCCATTCTTGATCAGATGCGCGCCGTAGATGAGCATGACGGCGGCCCCGCGCTTGCGCGCTTGCCGGATAGCGCGGGCGCATTGGCGAATTGCCGCCAACTGCGACTCAGGGCAGGGGGGCGGCGTCGAATCGGGCGCAATCAAAATGTCCTCCAGCCGTGCCAGGCTCTTGCGCTGGGCGAGGGGAAAGACTTTCAGTTTTTTTAAATTGATCGGTTTTGCCATTGCAAGGGACGATCTTGACAAACCTAAGGCAGTCAGTAAAGCGGCAATCGGGCTCCCAAATCCTCCCCAAGCGAACTTCATGGCTTGGGGAGCGCGACCGTCTCGGTCGCTGCGGTCGGCGTCCCGCCGACCGCTTCCACCCGTCCTATACAATTTCCTTCGAAGCATTTAGATGCACCGCAAACGCCAGGCCGGATTTGGAGGGAAACAAAAGGTCGTTGGGGTTCTTCGCGACGGCCAGAATTATGGCCGTTTCACGCGTATGTCCTGCTGCCTAAATATTATCATTACCCGCGGTCTTCCTCCTTCAGCGTCTGTTTGACTCTGGAAGAGAGGATTTTTTGGGAGGGGACGTAGGTGGCGGCGAATTGGCGGCGGAATTCCGCGAAAGTGCCGGCGGCGAGATGAGAGCGGATGTCGCGCATCAATTGGAGGTAATGGTGGGAATTGTGAATGCTGAGCAGGCGCAAGCCTAGAATTTCACCGACGTTGAGCAAGTGGCGCACATAAGCGCGGCTGAACTTCTGGCAAGCAAAGCAGGCGCATTCCTTTTCAATCGGCCCGAAATCCGCTTTGACAGCGCCGCCTTTGATGCTGATGGTCCCGTGGCGCGTGAAGGCGGTGCCGTTGCGCGCCACGCGCGTTGGCAGAACACAGTCAAACATATCGACCCCGCGCGCCACCAATTCCACCAGTTGCGCGGGCGTTCCCAGCCCCATGGCGTAGCGGGGCAGGTGGGCCGGCAGGAACGGCTCAGTCATCTCGACGGCTTGCATCATCTCATGTTCCGGTTCGCCAACGCTGACCCCGCCGATGGCGTAGCCGTCAAAGTCCATCGCCACCAACTCGCGCGCGCAACGTTCGCGCAATCCCGGATTAATTCCGCCTTGCACAATGCCAAAGACGGCCTGGCCCTCGGCGTGGGGTTGAAGGCGGCATTCGCCCGCCCAGGCCAGGGTGCGCTCGACGGCTTCCAGCGCGGCCTTCGGCGGACAATCATGGGCCGGGCATTCGTCAAAAACCATGGCAATGTCCGCCCCAAGGATTCGTTGCTTTTCCATGACTTCCTTGGGGCCGAGAAAGAGCGGAGAACCGTCGAGATAGGAGCGAAATTCGACGCCGTGCGGGCGGATTTTGCGCGTTTCTGAAAGACTGAAAACCTGGAAACCGCCGCTGTCGGTCAAAATCGGGCCGGCCCAACTCATGAAGCGATGCAAGCCTCCGGCGGCCTGAATGATTTCCATCCCGGGACGAATGTTGAGATGGTAAGTGTTGCCAAGAAGAATTTGCGTGCCCATCTCCAGCAACTCGCGCGGGTCCAGAGCCTTGACGCTGGCCTGGGTGCCGACCGGCATGAAAACGGGCGTTTCAATGACGCCGTGTCGGGTGGTCAGCCTTCCGCGGCGGGCTTTGGACGAGGAATCTGTCAGTAATAGTTCAAACATTACAGTTCCCCGGCGTCCTGCAAACGCTTGATTTCCGCCGTGTAACCCTGCCGGAAAGTGGGGTAGCGCAACGCGCAGCCCAATTCCATGCGCAGCCGGCGATTGCTCACCTTTTTATTGGTCACGGCTCGTTTGCGCGGCCCCTCCTCCGTGGCAAACGGCGGCATGTTTTTGCCCAGGGTTTCGCTGAGCCAGCGAAAGAAATGAATTTGCGGCACCGGTTCGTCATCCACGGCGTTGTAAATCTCGCCAACCCGCCCGCTCTTCAGCGCGGCGGCCAGGGCGGCAACGACGTCGTCGCGATGTATCATGTTAATGTACCGTTCCCCGCGTCCCGGAATGCGCGCCTGGTCCTTCAGATATTGCAAGAAGAGGTGGCCGCGGCCCGGTCCGTAAATGCCGGCGACTCGCAGGACGATGGCGGGAAATTTCCGGTCGCGCGCCGCCTCCAGGAGCAAGCGCTCGGTCTGCGCCAGCACCTGGCCCAGTTCCTCGGCCGGTTCGGCCGGGCTGGTTTCTTTGACCAGGGAGCCATCGGTTTGCCCATAGACACTGGTGCTGCTGCTGTAAACGAATTTGCGCGGCGGCCCGGCTTCCAGCCATTGGAGCAAGTGCCGCGTGCCTTGCAAATAAACCTGCTTGTATTCCTCCAACCCGCCCCTGCTGGACGACATTGTATTGACAACCCAATCCATCCCGCGCGGCAACCGCCCCAAATCCTCGGCCCGGGTCATGTCCGCCGTCAGCGGCTGCAGCCCGCTCGCTTGCAGCTCCGCCGCGCGGCTGCCGGAACGGGTCACCCCAAAGACCTCATGCCCCTGCCGCGCCAGCTCCGCTCCCAGGGGCAGCCCGACATAACCGCAGCCGATAATGAGGACACGCATCCTTTCATTAAAGCATCGCCCCGCGGCGCGACCAAGAAAGAAACAATGGTAGGGTCGCCTCGCCGAGGCGACCGCTCCGGCAATAAACACCCGAGGACGGCCAGCCAGCCATTCCTCCCGCGTATGATGCACGCTTCGCGGCAAAACAATTCTGCGCTGTGGCCTTGTTATTTTTTGTTTCTTTGCTCATTTTTTCCTGGCGCAAACAGCAGATTGAAAATGAAGCGACCGCACAAAATCTTCGGCACCGATGGCGTTCGGGGACGGGCCAACATTGAGCCTGTCACGGCGGAAACGGCTCTCAAGCTCGGACAAGCCGCCGGGTATGTGTTCAAAAGCCTCGAATCCGAATCCCGCGGGCGCGGCAAACATAAGATCGTCATCGGCAAAGACACCCGCCTTTCCGGTTACATGCTCGAAAACGCGCTTTCTTCCGGCGTCTTGTCGATGGGAGTCGATGTTCTTTTTATCGGGCCTCTTCCGACCCCGGGTGTAGCCTATGTCACCCGCAGCTTGCGGGCGGACGCAGGCATTGTGATCACCGCGTCGCATAATCCTTACGACGACAACGGCATCAAGTTTTTCCATGCCGACGGGTATAAGCTGGACGACGACATCGAAGAGCGCATTGAAGAATTGGTCTTCAGCGGCGAAATTGCCAGGATTCGTCCCTCCGCCGGCGAAATTGGCAAGGCCGTGCGCATTGACGACGCGTTGGGCCGTTACATTGAATTTGCCAAAAGCTCCTTTCCGCGTCATCTCACCCTGGACGGGTTGCGCATCGTAGTCGATTGCGCGCACGGGGCGGCCTACAAATCGACGCCCTGCGTGCTGCGCGAATTGGGGGCGCAAGTCACTGTTTTTGGCAATCAACCCGACGGGGTCAACATCAATCAGAACTGTGGTTCGATGCATCCCGAACATCTCTGTCAAATGGTCCGCGAGCACCAGGCCCATCTTGGACTGGCCCACGACGGCGACGCCGACAGGGTGCTCCTTTGCGACGAAAACGGACACTTGATCGATGGTGACGACATCATGGCAATTATCACTTTGGAAAAATTGGCGGAGGGGTCGCTTGCGCGAAAAACTCTCGTGACCACGGTGATGAGCAACGCGGGCTTGGACGTGGCGGTAAAGGCAGCCGGCGGCAAGATCATCCGCACGGCCGTGGGCGATCAGAACGTGCTCTCCGCGATGTTGAAGGAGAGCCTGGATTTCGGCGGCGAACAAAGCGGGCACATTATTTTCCGCGATTTCAGCACGACGGGGGACGGCTTGATCGCCGCCCTGCAAATCTTGCGGGTGATGAAATCGCGCAGCAAACCGTTATCGGAACTGGCCAGGTGCTGGACGAAATTCCCGCAATTACTCACCAACATCGTGGTGCGCGAAAAGAAGCCGTTGGAAAAGCTGGAACGGGTGGGAGCCCTCCTCGCCAAGGCCGAAGCCGATCTTAAGCCGGGCGGCGGACGGGTCTTGCTCCGCTATTCCGGGACAGAGCCGAAAGTGCGGCTGTTGCTGGAGGGACGCGATGCCGGCGTCCTGAACCAATGGAACCAAGCTATTTCGCAAGCCCTCAAGGCGGAATTGGGGTAGGATCGAATCGCCATCAAACGTAAAGTGTCGGAAGTACTTACGAAAGCCTGTTATCAGAGGATTCCCCTAGGAAAAACTAAATGTTGTGCCCTTTTCTTCGTCGGATCGCTTTACACCTCCAGTGCAACGGCGGCATTCTCCGCTCTTTGTAAGTATTTGATAGTCAGTTATTCAGGAAGCATTGAGGTGATTGAGACTTTATGGCGCGCCCGATGCTTTAGCCTAGTAACTCCCTTGAAGAGAAGGATGAACAGTTCTTCCGGGTATGGGATCGCGCGGCTGCCTTTGGCGGCGCGAGCTTCGCGGTATTGGTGATCACGTTGCGCGAACCTTGTCATTTATAGCAAGTTCGATCGCGTCCAGTGGCTATGCGTCATCCCACGCATGGCCACTCTTCATTCGGCAGGGCCTCGCGACGAATTTCACCACTTGAGGAGCGCGGGGACGATCGCGCTCCCGATCCCCTGACGATGGGGGAAAACTTCCACGGCGTTTGACAACTTTGCCACCCCGGATAAGCATGGGGCATGAAAAACAGATCGCCCTTTTCAGCTTTGACCATCGCGATTTTTCTTGCCGCAATCCCTCACGCGCACGCGGCCATGCCGCTGCCGCGGAGCACACCTGAGTCCCAGGGTATTTCGTCCGAAGCCGTTCGCGATTTTGTCGCGGCGGCCGACAAAATCAACACCCTGCACAGCTTCATGCTTGTCCGCCACGGCCAGGTCATCGCCGAAGGATGGTGGAAACCCGAGGCGGCCGACAAACCGCCCATTTTGAACTCGCTCAGCAAGAGCTTTACGTCAACTGCCGTGGGACTGGCGATCGCCGACGGCAAATTGAGCCTGGAGGATCCCGTGCTGAAATTCTTTCCCGCCGACGCGCCGTCCGACCCATCAGAGAATCTTAAGGCGATGACCGTGCGCGACCTGCTCACCATGACCGGCGGCCATGACACCGAGCCCAAAGCCGCCAATGGAGGACCGTCGGTCAAACAGTTTTTGGCCCATCCCGTTCCGCACAAGCCCGGCACGCATTTCCAATACAATACCATGGGCACCTACACCCTCTCTGCCATCGTCACCAAAGTGACCGGCCAGACCACGCTGGAATTTCTGAAGCCGCGATTGTTTGGGCCGCTCGGAATCGAGAATCCTCAATGGGCCGCCAGTCCCGAAGGCAATTCGCTCGGCGGCTATGGCCTGTGGCTTTGCACGGAAGACATCGCCAAGTTGGGCCAGCTTTACTTGCAAAAGGGACAATGGAACGGCAGACAATTAATTCCGGAAAAATGGGTCGAGCAGGCCACGAGCAAGCAGGTGCCGAACGACCAGGAATCCCACGCCAAAATGGGTCCAGACTGGCAGCAAGGCTATGGCTTTCAATTCTGGCGTTGCACCCATAACGCCTTTCGCGGCGACGGCGCCGCCGGTCAACTCTGTGTCGTAATTCCCGACAAGGATGCGGTCGTTGCCATCACGGCCGCTACCGGCGACATGCAAGGCGAACTGAACGCCATCTGGGACAAACTGCTTCCCGCCTTTCAAGCCCAGCCGCTGCCCGAAGATGGCGCCAGCCAGGAAAAGCTGAAGCAAGCGACCGCCCAATTGGAGGCCCACCCGGCGAAAAAGGCGAATTGATTGGGCCGTGCCTTTTTGACAGGATGAACAGGATTTACAGGATAAGGATCGCACAGTTTGCTTTTTCTGAATCCTGTTCATCCTGTTCATCCTGTCAAAATCTCTCACCCTAATTGTGGTGGAAAAAACTTTGCCAAGAATGACGAGTTCTTTGAAATTGCACTGCAAAGGAAGAAGGCGAAAATGGTTCCCAGACCGACGCTCACCGCTTGGTGATTCGGATGGTCAGGGTCTATCTCTTCTTTGCACCTTGGCGTCTTCGCGCCTTTGCGTTGAAATCCACAAGCGTTACTGCATGGATACGGCTTAAGTCAGAGACCTCCGAAGTCCGTCTTGGAACGTGATTTGCCCCCTTTCAACGGGCCGAGCAACTGCGCCGCGCCGGCCGCCATGAAATCCAAATCCGTCCCGGTCATGAAAAACCGGAAACCTTGCTTTTCGAACCGCTTTATCCCTTCCGGATTAAGTCCCGGCCGCCCCAGGAATTTCCCGTGCTTTTTCCCCGCCGCGACGATTTTTTCGACCGCTCGATCCAGTTCGGGATGGTCCTGTTCGCCTCTTAGTCCGAGAGAAAATGACAAATCGCTCGTGCCGATGAACAACACATCGAGTCCCGGAGTAGCGGCAATTTCCTCAATCTTCTCCAGTGCGGATGTATCCTCAACCACCGCCACAACCAGCACGTTTTCGTCGGCAAAATCGTAGTAGCCTTCGGGCGCCGCCCATCGGAAGGCGGCCAGATCGGCCCCGGACCCGCGCAAACCATGTGGCGGATACCGGCAGGCGGCGACCGCCTGGCGGGCGAGTTCCGGAGTGCGCGTGAATGGGAAGATCACGCCCAGGACGCCGGCATCGAGCAGCCGTTTGGCCGTCCAAAGTTCGTTCGTTGGCGGACGGGCCAACGGCACCGCGGGCAAGCCGCGTGTCGCCAAAACGATGTTTCGTACCGTCTCCAGCGACAAGGGGCAGTGCTCCATTTCCAGCCAGATAAAATCGAAGCCCAGGCTGGCCGCGCGGACGGCAACTTCCACGTTGTTGACGGAGATAACCGGCCCAATGACAGACTCGCCCTTTCTGAGTTTGTCTTTGACGCTGTTCGTGAGGAGGGGGCGCGGATTGTTGGCTTTCCAGGGTTTAGGTCGCATGTGCGTTTTCTTACATTTGGGCGGCGCGGCAGCGTCGCCCCACCATCTTTTGGGTAGGGCGTTGCTGCCGCAACGCCCAAATTTCAAATATATTTGGCTAAGGTTTAGCCTGAGGTCCATCCCTAATCAACCAGACTTCCGAAACCTGGCAGCTCCGGCCGTTGCCCCCCAAGCCCGCTTCGCCCGACCAGGTCAAGACCAATTCCCCTTTTGGGATGGCTCCCGAAGGAATGGCGAATTCGATCGGTTCAATCGGGTACGGCTTGGCCATCAAGGGGTGAATCTCGATGCCCTCGTTGGCCACCAGGCGAATCTTGTGCCTAAAATCGTCTCCGCCATAAACCACGCGGATTCTGTAACTCGCCTTGTTGTCCAGATCGGTGTAACGCATGCGCAAAGGCGCGCCGTAGAGCGACTCCTCGTGATCGTTCCAGGACATTCGGCGCGGCCCTCCGGTCGCCTCTCCCGGTTCATCCTCCTGAAAATCGGCCCGCGGCGAATCCACGGCCGCGGGATCCTCCCGGAAGCCCGGACCGCGCACGAGATGCGGTTGGCGGGCCGGATTGCCAAGATCATCGTAGAATCCACCTGGCCCCGCATTGGTCCAATTCAAAATCCGCTCGAGGGTTTCGCGCCGCTCATTTTCCGATCCCAATCGGCGAATCTTCGCGAAGCGCTCCCGCAACCAGTCCCGGTTGTTCAGCGGATAATCCAGCGTGTCCAGGCTGGCCCCGCGATCCACCGCCTCGGCCTTGTACTTTTCGACGCTCAATTGCATCCCAATCGTCTGAAACAAGGCCTCGCCCAAGAGAAGTATTCGGGTGTCGTTGGAACTGACCGCCTGCGCCTTCAACTGTTGCTCTGCCTGACTCATGGCATCGAGGGTGCCCTGGTCCATCAGACGCCGCAGGGTGTTCATGGCTTGGCCCTCGATCTGCGTTTCCGCGATCAATCGCTCCCGAACCGAGGCGTCATAGTAAGCACGAAATAAAGCTTGTTGAAAGCGCCAGTTCCGCAAGTCAGCGGGCAAAGCTTCCTTTTCGAGCGCGCGAAAGTGGGCGAGGGTTTTCTCCACCCCTTCATTCGCGAGCAACGGGCCCCGCCAGTCATTTTCAAGCGCCAGCAGCCCTTCGGCGAATGTTTCGGTAAACCGATCGCCGATGAAGTAACGGCTGTATTCACGCAGGATGTCGGCCACTTTCTGTTCCGGGTCCCAGCCGAGCCCGCTCCAAATCATTTTGTTGACGTCGTCATTGCAACCTTCCGAATAGGTGATAAACCCGATCGCGCCGGGCTGCATTTTGCGAAAGATGATCGCTTCGTCTTCCGGACGCGGATTGATGCATTCGCGGCCCTCGGTCACAGCGTAAGCCACGTCCCAATCCGGCACCGGGAACTGGCACTGCCGGGAATGAGTAATGTCCGGGTAATGGCGGATCGGATATTGGCGCGGCACCAATTGACGCAGCCGGGGCAATGAGATCCGAACCTGCGGTCCGAAGACGATCCCGCTCAACCAGGCAGGTTGGTCGCGGGTCAGTATTTCAAGAAACTCATCCATCCAGGCTTGATTGAAGCCCTGCGGCGAAACCCACATGCGCGCGTTGGGATGATAACGATGGAGGTTCTCCTTCTGCTTCTCCAACAGCGCCATCAGGTACTTCGGGCGGGTGTGGCCCGGATCGCCGCCGGGAACGAAGACGTCATCGATCCGCGGCAGCTTGGCGAAAACCTCGCCCCACTCATGGAGGGCGGACGCCACCGTCTTTGGGTCCGAATAATCGCTGTCCATTGCCGCGTACCAAACCCACACATCAAGCCCGTACGAATCGGCCAGGCGCGACATGCCAGCCATCATCTCCATGGGAGGCCGTGGAAAATGCGGGCTGGTTGCCGCATCGTCTGACCGCGGCGGAATCAGTTCAATGCTGTTGCAACCGAAGACCGCCAGGTCTCGAAAATACTGCTCCCAGACAGCCAGGTCCCAGGCATCATAAGAATTGCACTTCGGACGGTAACCCAATTGATGGCCGCGCAAGGGATACCTGGGCGCGGTCGCGATGTCCAAATTGTCCGCCACGGATGCTCTTCCTGGTTGCAGATGCATTTCACGCAGCAATTTGCCCACACCGAAGAGGACGCCCCGCGGATCGTTTCCGACGACCCAAACCACTGGGTTGCCGGCGCGGCGTTTGACGGAGATTTGGAATCCTTCCGGCCCGTTGCTTTTGGGAGATTCCACCCTCTCCTTGGCGTCAGCGGGAGCAAAATCTGCCAGCAAGGCCTTCCTGCATACCGCAATGACCGGGTTATTTGACCAAGGCCAGACCGTCGTCGCCGGCCACAGCACTTTCGTTCGCTTTTCGGCTTCCTCAGCCAGCATTTGCACGGCCTTCTGCTCCGGCCCAGAAAAAGCCGCCGGATAGACAATGACCGCGTTCCTGAGGTCCACCGCCTCACTCGAAATCACGTGAAACAGGAAGAAAGCAATCGTGGCGTAACGAATATAAGTAAGGCGATTATTCACATCTTTTTTGGGCTGGCAGATAATAGGATGGTTGCGGGGATTTGGACAAGCCAAGACCGATATTGACGTCAGCCGGGCTGCAACAGCAGCCCCAGTTGGAGTCGCAAAACAATTCGCAGTTGCTTTCGGTACCTTAGGCAAATATCATAAGCGAAAATGATGTAACGCACGCCAGCGAAACAACGAAAATTATCACCCAGCGCAGTGTCAATAATCCCTTTAGAGACGCCCTCCATGCCCGAGCCGGAGGGCGTGTCCCGCCGCACGATGTTGAAACTGGCGGCGATAGGCGCCCTCGGCGCCGCTGTCGGATTCGGCGCATCCGCCGGCATAGGACATTGGCGGCACGGGGCACCACCTCCCTACCTTTTCTTCACGGAATCCGAAGGCAGCCTGCTGATCGCGATCTGTGAACAAATCATTCCGGGCGACGACACCGCCGGCGCCACCGATGCGGGGGTGATTTATTATATTGACCGCCAGATCTCAGGTCCTCTGGCCCGTCACCAGCAGAGTTACCGCCTGGGGCTGGAATCCTTTCGCAAGACTTGTCTGCAAGTTTACAAGGTTCCTTTTGAACAGCTTCCTTTTGAGCGGCAAACCGAGGCTTGGCGCCTGATTGAGGCGAGCAATGCGCCGAAGGAACTCTGGGCGGACCCCGCACAGGGAGCTTTCTTCGACTTGGTACTCGACCACACCCGGCAAGGCTTTTACGGCAGCCCGCGTCATGGTGGCAACCGCCATTATGCCAGTTACCAAATGATGGGCCTGGCCTATCCGAACCTGCTCGCGGATTCCCGGCCCAGCGTGTCCGAGCTTTTCCGGCCCCAACCTCCAGGCCGGCAGCCCTCGCCTCCGCCGCATTAACCCGGACCGCGCATGTCATTGCCCAAAGTTAACGCGATCATTGTCGGCGCCGGAGCCGGAGGCGGGATCGTGGCCAAGGAACTGGCAGTGGCTGGTCTGAGCGTGGTATTGCTTGAGCGCGGCGGCTGGGCGCATTACGACCAATACAACGACGACGAACTGCATTCCCAGCGCACTCCGGCCCTGGGCAACCCTTTTGGTCCGGACGACCAGCGGTATCGCCGTATCGTGGTCGATGGGAAGGGCTCCACCCGCGTGGTCCTGCCGAGCGAGGGCAGCTACAATAACATCGCTGGCTGCGTCGGCGGAGGCACGGTGAGCTACGGCGCCATGGCTTGGCGCTTTATGCCGCAGGATTTCCGTCTCCGGTCCATCTATGGCGAGGTCAAGGATTCCACGCTGTCGGACTGGCCGATTTCTTACGATGATTTGGAGCCGTTTTACGAGAAGGCGGAATATGAGATTGGCGTCGCTGGGGATTACACCAACAACCCCTTTTGCGGCCCGCGCAAGAAGCCTTTTCCCATGCCCGCCTTCCCCTACAATAGGGAAGGCCAGCTCATCGCGGAGACCACCGCGCGCATGGGCCTTCACCCTTTTCCGATCCCCATGCTGCGCAATTCCATCCCGTACAATGGCCGGCCGGCTTGCATCCACATGCGCTCCTGTTGTGGCTTCGCCTGTCCGATCAATGCCAAAGCCGGCACGCAGAACACCGTCCTGCCAATTGCCTTGGCGAGCGGCAATTGCGAGCTTCGCCCAGGCTGCGTCGTGTCCGAGATCATGCTGGACGATCGGGGCCGCGCTCGCGGGGTCCGCTACTTTGACGGTCATAACCAAGCCCAGGAGCAAACGGCCGACCTGGTCGTGGTCTCGGCTTCGGCCACTGAAACCGCCCGGCTGCTGCTGAACTCCAAGTCGAAGCTTTTTCCCAACGGCGCTGGCAACAACAACGACTGGGTCGGCCGTAATCTCCAGGGCCATTGTTACGTTGGCGCCTTTGGTCTGCTGGAGGAGGAGATTTACGAGGAAGCCGGCCCCGGCGCCTGCGTTGCCATCAGCGATTTTAATCATGGCAATCCAGGGCTGGTTGGGGGCGGGATGCTGGCCAACGAGTTTATTGCCTTGCCCTACCTCTTCTGCAACATCCGCCCGCCCGGCGCCCCGCGCTGGGGAAAGGCCCACAAGGACTTCCAGCGCCACTGTTACAAACGCATGGTCCGGGTGATGGGGCCTGTCCAGGAGATACCCAATTTCTCCGCGCGCGTCAGCGTGGACCCCGCGGTAAAGGATGCTTGGGGTATTCCCGTCTGCCGCCTTTCCGGTTCACGACACCCTTACGATCTCCAAGGGGGTGAATTCTTGTCCAGGAAAGCCGAGGCCATCCTCAAGGAAACCGGCGCCACCGGCGTCTGGCGCAACGGCCCGAACCTCGGATTGAGCGGCGGCCAGCATCAAGCCGGCACCTGCCGCATGGGCAACGATCCCAAGACGTCCGTCACCAACCGGTTCGGCCAGGTGCATGAGATTGACAACCTGTTCATTGCCGACGCCAGCCTGCACGTCAACAATGGCGGCTTCAACCCTGTCCTGACCATCATGGCCCTGGCCTACTGGGTTTCCGATCAGATCAAGACCGGCTGGAAAGGAAGCCAGTTTCGATGATCCTTAGCCGCCGCTTCAAACTCGTTTGTGTTTCCGCGCTTTTCCCCTGCCTCTTTCTGCTCGCCAGCGGCGTTGGCAGCCTGGCTTGGTTTCACTTTGGCAATCCCACAAACACCTGCGCGTCCTGTCACGAGATGACGGGCGTCCATTCCGCCTGGTCGGTTTCGTCTCATCGCACCCTTCACTGCCGCAACTGCCACGGTGGTTCGCTCACGCTGGATGTTCACGCCCTGCGCGCTCACGTCCGCCGCGTGGTGCAGCACTTCAGCCGTTCGCCCGACCAACCCATCCGCCTCGCGGAGCGGGACGTTCTTGCCCTGCAGGAGGCGTGCCGCACCTGCCACCCACAGAGCTTCGCGGATTGGCAAAGCAGCCGCCACTCCGCGTCGTACGCGCGACTGTTTCTGGACGCCCGGCACAACGGAACGCAGCAGCTTGCGTCTGACTGCCTGCGTTGCCACGGAATGTTCTTCGACGGTTACATCGAAGACCTCATCACGCCCGTTTCAACCGCCGGTCCGTGGGCCCTCAAAGATGCCGCCAAGGCCAGCCAACCGGCCATTCCGTGCCTGGCTTGCCATCAAGTTCACAGCCAGGCCGCCGCCTTCCAATCCGTCGCCCTGTATGTCCGGCATGAGCAGACCTCTTTTCCCGCCGACCGGTTGCCCATGACGCCTATCACCCAGGGCGGTCACCCTGTCAAAATCTCGACGGACCCGCGGCTGCGCCTCTGCGCGCAGTGCCACGCCCCCAACGCCTTCCGCCAACTCGGTTCCGACGAAGATCGCACGCCCTGCGGGGTCCATGAGGGCTTGAGTTGCCTGGATTGCCATTCCTCCCACTCCAACTCCGCCAAAGCGTCTTGCGCCACCTGCCATCCGTCAGACTCCCACTGCGGCTTGGATGTTGAAAAGATGGATACTTCTTTCCTTTCCCCCGCGAGCCAACATAACATTCATTTCGTGGCCTGTGGCGATTGCCACAACGGCCGGCGCCCGGCAAAAACAAAGTAACTGGATTCACCCTTATTATGCTCAAAGTCATCGAACTGGCATTTTGCTGTTATGCTGTCACAGACATTCCGCGCTCGAGAGTTTTTTACGAAGAAGTCCTGGGATTGAAACCAGCGATGGTGATCGAAGGCGGTTGGGTGGAATACGAATTCGGTCCCTACACCCTGGCCATCGGCTGCGCGCCCGGAATATTTAAGCCCAGCCCTGATGGCTGCGCCGCCGCCCTCGAAGTGGAGGATTTTGACGCGGCCATCAAACAATTGCGGGACAAGGATGTGAAGTTCCGCATGGAACCGGCGGATTACCCTTCCTGCCGCATGGCCATGGTTTTCGATCCGGACGGCAACACCATTTGCATTCATAAACGCAATCCGCCCGTCAAGTAAGCGCGTGATGAAGAGCGTCGGCCAACGGCCGCGGTTTGGCGGGTAGCACTCTGCCCGTCCCTTCGACGCGCGACGGAGTCTGTGCCCCTGGACTTCTGCCATGCTGGCAAAGCCGGCTTGCATGAACGAGCTTCGATTTGATCAGGCGTCAGCGGATTCCACCACGCTTTTCGAGGAATGCAAGGGCAGCGCTACTGGGTCGAACTCAAGCAGGCTCCGGCAGGATCAGCTTGAATTTAGCGGCCTCCGAACCAACAATCAGCCATGCGCATTTTAGTGGTTGAGGATGACAATAAGATCGCCTCCTTCGTGGTCAAAGGACTCAAGCAGGCTGGGTTTGCGGCGGACCGATGCGCCGACGGCGAGGAGGCCCTCGTTCTGGCGGAGACAACCGTTTATGACGCCGCGGTCGTCGATGTCATGCTGCCCAAGCTCGATGGCTTGAGTGTGATCCAGCGCTGGCGCAGCCAAAAAATCCAGGTGCCGGTCATTATCCTCAGCGCCAAGGCCTCGGTGGACGATCGCGTGCGCGGCCTGCAAGCCGGCGGGGATGATTATTTGACAAAACCCTTTGCTTTTTCCGAATTGATCGCCCGCTTGCAGGCGCTGATTCGACGCGCCACCCATGCCGCTGAACCGAGCCGCCTGACCGTCGGAGACTTGACGCTGGATCTTCATACCCGCGAGGTGGCGCGGGCGGGAGAGAAAGTCGAACTGCAAAGCCGGGAATTCGCTTTGCTGGAATATTTGATGCGCAACGCCAATCGCACCGTGACCAAGACGATGATTCTCGAGCACATCTTCGACTACAGTTTTGATCCTCAAACCAACGTCGTCGATGTGCTGGTTCACCGCTTGCGCGCCAAAGCGGATCCGGATAAAACGCGTCTCCAGACCATCCGCGGAATTGGATATGTCCTTCGCGCCCTTTAGGTTTTTCCGCGGTTTCGCCGTCCGCCTCAGCCTTTGGTATGCCCTGATCTTCGCGGTCAGCGCCAGTTTGCTGCTGGGGCTGGTCTATTATTTGCTGGCCAACGCCCTGCAACGCAATGAGCAAGAGGTTATCCAGGCCCGGCTCCGTGAGTACGCGGCCCTCTATCTGACCGTCGGTTATGAGGCGTTCGCGCAGGTTGCCACGACCGAAAACAGCCCCGCTGACGAGAGGCACTTTTTGGTCAAGTTGATCCCGCCGAAACGTCCCGAAATCTTGGTGCTGCCGCAAGGCGTTATCATTTGGCCGAATCGTCTCGCCACCCCGCCCTTCGAGATTAATCGCATTCCTCAGAACGCCAAAGCGGACTTTGTCTATTCCTATACGGAACTGCCGGATGGTGGGAAGCTATTTGTCGGGCGCATCGTTAAACGGGATCTGCTGTGGCAGCCGGCGCAAGGCGCTTTCTTCCCGACGATCGGTCTTATCGCGCTCCTCGGGGTGGTTTTCGGTTGGTTCTTTGCCCATCGCGCTTTGGGGCCGGTCCGCCAGATTGTCAGCACCGCTCGGGGCATCATCGCCACCGGTAATCTCGACGCCAGAGTGCCGACGCGCCCCTCCAGCGACGAATTGGACGAAATGGTGCGGCTTTTCAACGCCATGCTCGACAAAAACCAGGCCCTCATCCGCGCCATGCGCGAATCGATGGACAATGTCGCGCACGATTTGCGCACGCCTCTGACCCGCATGCAGGGCTCGGCTGAGCTTGCCCTGCGCCAAAGTACCGATGCGGCCAGCCTGCGCGAGGCCCTGGCCGATTGTGTCGAAGAATCCGAGCGCGTCCTGAGCATGATCAAAACTCTCATGGACATTGCCGAAGCCGAGGCCGGGACCATGCGGCTGGAACGCGTTTCCGTCGATCTCTGCCAACTCATCCGCGAGGTGGTCGAACTTTACGAATATGTCGCGGAGGAGAAAAAAATCACCGTGACCGCCGATCTGCCGACCACATGTCTGGCATCGGTCGATGCCACGCGCATGCGGCAGGCCTTTGGAAACATACTGGACAATGCTCTCAAATACACGCCCGAGGGCGGGGCAGTGACGATTGCCGCCCAACGCGAGGAAAAACAGGCGGTCATCCGGTTCCGCGACACAGGCCCCGGCATTCCGGCGGCCGAGCAACCGCGTATCTGGGACCGCCTTTACCGGGGCGACAAAAGCCGGTCACAACGCGGATTGGGCCTTGGTTTAAGTGTTGTCAA
Organism: Limisphaerales bacterium; assembly: GCA_052139695.1. Taxonomy (GTDB): domain Bacteria; phylum Verrucomicrobiota; class Verrucomicrobiia; order Limisphaerales; family Palsa-1400; genus PLGF01. The sequence goes on along the minus strand of JBKQWF010000206.1, from coordinate 22,158 downwards.
AGCTGTGGTGCAAGCGCACGGCGGCACGGCATCAGTCAACAGCACTGTTGGCCAGGGCTCCGAATTCACGATCACGTTGCCAAACACGGTTATCCCGGTCGCCGTGCCTGGTGTTCCGGTCGCCTCTTTGGAGCCCACGAAGGTCAGGCGTGATGCCTGAGAGGGGGCGCGGAGAATACAATCACAATATGTCGCGGACACCTACTTTGGGAAAACATACCCCGATCCTTTCACCTTCAAAGACCTCGCCAGGCGTTCTATAAGGGACTCATGAACGTGTTTTTTGACATCGACGGCACGCTCCTTGACGACAGGTCGGCTACAACCCATGCAGCGATGGCGTTCTTCAAGACGTTCTCGTCACAACTGAACTGCCCGGGAGCAGCCTTTGTCTCTGTTTGGGAGGAATTGTTGCACCGTCATTTCGCTCGATTTGTTCGAGGTGAAATTTCATTCGAGGAGCACCGGCGCTGTCGCATCCGCGAGCTCTTCACACAGGAAACTCTTTCGGATGGCGAGGCCGATGCCCGCTTCGGGGTCTATTTGCGTTGCTACGAATCCCACTGGTCGCTGTTTGCGGATGTGCTTGTTTGCTTAGAGCGTCTTTCATCCATGCCGTTGGGAATCATCTCGAACGGTAACTCGGATCAGCAGCACCAGAAGCTCAAGCGAACGGGCATTCTCGAACGGTTTAGCACAGTTGTCATCTCGGAGGAGGTTGGCGCCTCCAAGCCTGAGGTTAGCCAACGACGGTTGCCACTGCAGGCTTTGCTTGGTTGGTTGCAAGTTCTCTCAACCGCCTTAGGTTAAGGCACGACCAGCCACTCAGACGATATTTCGTGATCTGCTGGCGAAGTGTTTGGTAAAGCGCCGGATCCGTAGGGATCAATGATTGGGGTGCGTCGCTGTTTGCGAATTCAACTAAAGCCGCCAGTTCCTCCCACCGACGCGCTTTGAGATACGCCGGGATTTCTGCTTGGTGCGCAAGGAGATGCCGGGCGACGAGTTCTTTTTGACGTGGGGTCAGGGGCATGAGAGATCGATTTAGTTGCTTCCCATGGTGCTCAAATATACCATGTTTTCCCTGGCCTTGAGCTTTTCAATCCACTCGGTCCTATCGAGGCTGCTCTGACTCATTGTTCTTGTCGCTGTAGTTTAACCATCTTGGAACCCAGTATCAAGGCCACGTTGCGGCCCATCTGAATTCAGCCGCGACCAATTGGTCCTGAGATCCTTTGGTGCATGACTGATAGCTTGCGTTGCAGCCCCCAAATCACTCCAAACCCAAAATCCGGCGCCCTTCCGCGGTGATCATGGATTGATGCCAGGGCGGGTCCCAGACGATGTCCACCACGGCTTCTTCCACGCCGGGCAGACAGAGCAGCTTTTGCTGGGCGTCCGAGGCGATGACGGTTCCCATTCCGCAACCCGGCGCCGTCAAAGTCATCTTGACCCAAACTTTGCTTTTTCCGCTCGGCAATGGCTCGATCAGCAAATCATAGACCAAACCCAGTTCGACAATGTTGACCGGAATCTCCGGGTCGAAACAGGTCTTGAGCGTGTCCCACACCTGCTTCTCATCCACGGGTCCATCGCTTTCCGGTCTCTTGCTCACTTCCTCCATCAAGCTGGTTGAGGCTGCGTTTCCCAGCGCGTCCGCGTCGCTGGCCGCGATGCGAAAAAGACCATGCATCGTCCGTACGGTATAATTGCCGCCCAGGGTTTGCGCCACGTCCACGACCGTTCCAGCGGGCAGCGTGACGGCGGCGCCCAACGGGATTTGCACCGCCGCGCAATCGCGGGTCAGCTTGATGCCAGTCTCCTCCATGTTCCTTCGATGGGTTTGTCCGTTTATTGAACGGAAAGCCGGAAAACAGTCGTATTCTGATAGACCTCGCCCCGTTTCAGCACGACGCTCGGAAACTCCGGATGGTTGGGGGAATCGGGAAAATGTTGTGCTTCGAGGCAAAAGCCGTTCCGTCGCTCATAGACGCGCCCGCCCTTTCCCTTGGCCGAGCCGTCCAGAAAATTGCCGGTGTAGAATTGCACGCCTGGCTCGGTCGTCAGCACTTCCAGAATGCGGCCCGTGACGGGCTCGGTCACGCGGACCGCCAGGCCCAACTGTCCAGCCAGGTGATTGAGCACAAAAGTGTGATCGAAGCCGTTGCCCAGCTTTAGTTGTTCGTCTTTTTGCTCAATGCGCTCCCCAATGGAGGCGGGTTGGCGGAGATCGAAAGGTGTTCCTGCGACAGGCCGCAATTCGTCCGTCGGAATGAGGTTGCTGTCCACCGCCACGATCCGGTCGGCGTCGATATATACCTGGTGCCTCAAAACGTCTCCTTGCCCTGCCAGGTTGAAATAGGTGTGCTGTGTCAAGTTAACGATAGTATCGCGGTCGGTCGTCGCCGTGCAGCGCAGGCTCAGTTCGTTCGAGGACGTCAGGGTATAGACGGCGGTGACGCTCAAAGCGCCGGGATACCCTTCCTCACCATCCTGGCTCAAGTAGGTTAATTCCAAGGCCGGCCCCGTTTCGCTCTTTTTGGGCTGCGCTTGCCAGACGGCCTTGTCAAATCCCTTGAGGCCGCCATGAATGGAATTGGGGCCATTATTAATGGCCAGGGAGTACTGGACGCCGTTCAGGGTAAACTTCCCTTTGGCGATCCGGTTGCCGCAACGCCCGACCAGCGCCCCAAAGTAACTGTGGTGCTTTGCATAACCATCGAGCGTGTCGAAGCCCAGCACGACATCGCCCATCCTCCCCTCGCGATCCGGCGCGGTCAACGAGACAATCGTTCCACCATAATTGCTAATCCGCGCTTCCAAGCCGTCGGCATTGCGCAATGTGAAAAGGTCCACCGTCGTGCCGTCCGCGGTTCTTCCGAATGAAGACCGAACAATGCCGGCGGCCGGCGACGCTTCTGAAGGGGTATGACTCATAAACGCATCATGATTGAATGAACCGCAAGTAAAGCCATCCGCGCGGGGAAGTCAATCCATTGTAACAGAAAAGGGTTTGATAATCCAGGTGGCTGAGGCACCATTCCGACCGTGACCATCAAAGAAGCAACTTGCTCGGTTTTGCTCTCGCTATTTTGTCTTCACGCCATGGCTCAGGAAAAAATCATTCACCTTTATAACGGACCGGCCCCAGGCTCGGAGACTTGGAAACAACACGAGCAGGAAAGCCGGACCAATCTCTGGCAGACCCGCGTCGTTTTTAACGTCGCGGACCCTACTCTCACCGTCTTCCAACCCTCTCCTGGCAACGCCAACGGCACGGCGGTCATTGTCTGTCCGGGCGGAGCTTTCTTCGCTTTATCCATTGACAGCGAAGGAATCGATGTCGCCCGCTGGCTCAATGACAAGGGCGTCACTTGCTTTGTGCTCAAATACCGGCTGGTCGAATGCAAAACCGATGACCCCACCCGTGAAGTGATGGAGCGAGGACCGTTGGAACCTATCGTCGCTCCGGTCGTCAAGATGGCACTGGCAGACGCCAACACGGCGATTGCTTACGTCCGGCAGCATGCCGCGGAGTTGGGCGTTAACCCGGAGCGCATCGGAATTATCGGTTTTTCCGCTGGCGGGACAGTGGCGGTCTCAGCCGCCATGAATTACACGGCTGCCAGTCGTCCGAATTTCGCCGCGCCCATCTATCCCGCCTACAATTGGGCTGTTAAGGGCAATGGCGTTCCGGCGGATGCCCCGCCCGCCTTCATTCTGGCCGCCTCAGATGATCCTCTTGGACTGGCCCCGCAAAGTGTCGCGATTTATCAGGATTGGATTGCGGCTGGGAAATCAGCCGAGTTGCACCTTTATTCCAAAGGCGGGCATGGTTTCGGGATGCGCCGGCAGCATCTGCCAACAGACCATTGGATCGAGCGCTTCGCCGACTGGCTTGATCTCCAGGGGTTGCTGAAAAAGTAAAAAAAACTTGCGTTACGGCGGGAATAAGGGCAGGTTGTCTCAGTTTAGATTGCGTTGTGCAAATTCCAACATGGTAAATCTTCAGGTGAACTTGGGTTCAGTGATGATTTGAAACCCGACAGCCGGGAACAGTTCCGGGAAGCAGCAGCGACTCTAAAACCATCAGAGATAAAATGAATACAAAACTGTACGTGGGAAATCTTTCCTTCGACACGACTGAGAATGATCTGCAGGATCTGTTTCAACAGCACGGGCCTGTTTCAGAGGTGAATCTTATCACCGACCGCATGAGCGGCCGCTCCCGCGGCTTTGCTTTTGTGACCATGGCCACACCGGAAGCCGCCCAGGCTGCCGTTCAAGCTCTTTCCGGAAAAGAATTGCAGGGCCGCGCCTTGACGGTCAATGAGGCCCGCCCACGTGAAGACGGTGCCCCTAGTCGCGGTGGCGGCGGCGGCGGCGGCGGACAGCGCCGTCAGTTCTCACGCCGTTAATCGGCTTTTCACCAGCTTGGCCGCGTCCGCGGCCAGGCTGGTTCTTTTTCACCGTCGCTTGATTCGCTGGAAGATTGTGACGCTACCCGACGGTTTTTAAGGATCTGTCGGCTTCTTAAAGGGTCATCCAAACCTCCCCCTATTCGGCCGTCAGGGCTCCGTTCAGCATCTTTAATCTCGAGATGATCCGCCCCCAGTAAGCAGCATTGACCTTTGCCAAACGCAAAGTAATGCTACCCCCAGGACTTTTTTTACGCATTACCTATTAACAGGAACAAAGGAATCATCTTTGAGTGTTAAACGGAAAGACCGTGGCCGATACCGCTTCTCCAGGCGGATCATCCTGCCGTGTCTGGCATTGTTGGCATGGCTCGCCGGCGATGGATGCGCCGTTCGCCAGTATGCGATCAACCAGGTTTCCAACGCCGTCAGCCAAAGCGGGACTGTCTATGCCAGCGACGATGACCCTGATCTAATAAAGGCAGCTTCGCCATTCAGCCTCAAGCTTATGGAAAGCCTCCTGAGCAACAACCCGCGACATCGGGGTTTGCTCCTGGCGAGCACGAGCGGCTTTACCGAATACGCTTTCGCCTTTGTGCAGGAGGAGGCCGACGAGACAGAAGCGCGTGACTTTTCCGGGGCAGAGGCATTGCGGGCGCGGGCAAGGCGAATGTACCTGCGGGCGCAACGCTACGGGCTGAGGGGGTTGGACGTCGGGCATCCGGGGTTCTCGGGCGCGCTTTTGGCGCATCCCAAGGCGGCAGTGCGGGCCGCATCGAAAAAAGACGTTCCGCTCCTTTATTGGACCGGTTGCGCCTGGGCGGCGGCGATTTCTCTTTCCAAAGACGACCCGGAATTGATCGCGCAAATACCAGCGATGGAGGCGCTTATGGATCGCGCCTTGCAGTTGGACGAAAGCTTCGATCACGGCGCTATTCATGATTTCATGATCACTTACGAAATGAGCCGGCAAGGCATGGCAGGCGACCCTGCGCTGCGCGCGCGACGCCATTTTGAAAGGGCCATGCTTCTCTCGGGCGGAAGCGATGCCGCGCCGCTGGTGAACATGGCCGAAGCCGTAGATGTCCAAAAACAAGACGTAAAGGAATTTGATTCTCTCCTGCAAAAGGCGTTGGCCATCAATCCGGATGCTCATCCTGAAACGCGATTGGTCAATTTGATCATGCAGCGCCGGGCCCGCTGGCTGCAGTCGCGGAGGTCAGACCTTTTTTTAATCACACCATGAAATGCATTGATTCGATCCAAACGAGAGTTCACAAGTTGGGCCGATGCGCGAAACGGATGTTCGTTCCGGCAGCGCTGGCGGCGGCAATGGGATTGCTGGCTGGGGGCAATACTGCTTTTGCCGGGACGGTTAAAATCCGCCTCGGCACACTGGCGCCGAAAGGCTCCTCTTATTTCAAAGAATTGGCCGCCATGGGCGAGAAATGGCGGCAGGTCTCCAATGGCGGCGTTTTGCTGACGATTTACCCCGATGGGACGATGGGAGGGGAAGCCGACATGGTGCAACGCATGAGGCTGGGCCAATTGCAGGCTGGCTTGCTCACCGCCGTGGGGTTGGCCGACATCGAACCCGCCGTGGGCGGTTTGCAGTTGATGCCCCTGGCCTTTCGCAGCCTGGACGAGGTCGATTTCATCGGGCAGAAGCTGGAGCCAATGCTGGAAAAGCGCCTGGAGAGCAAGGGCTTTGTGGCCTTGTTTTGGAGCGATACGGGATGGGTCCGGTTTTTCTCCAAGGACAAGGTTGTCAGTCCGGACGATTTGAAAAAGACCAAGCTGTTTGTCTGGGCCGGCAATCCCGCCCAAGTGGACCTTTATCGCTCCGTCGGGATCAACCCGGTCCCGCTGGAAACCACGGACATTTTGCCGAATTTGCAGACAGGATTGATTAATGCCGTTCCGCTGCCGCCGACTTATGCTCTCGCGGGCCAGGTGGACCAATCCGCTCCAAACATGCTCGATTTGGCCTGGACCCCGTTGGTCGGAGCGCTTGTTGTCACGAAGAAAACCTGGGATTCCATCCCGCCAGAAACCCGCGATGCCATGCGCCAGGCGGCTTTGGAGGCGGGGGCGAAGATCAAGGCGGAAGGCCGCCGCGAAAGCGTGGAATCGGTGGAAGCGATGCGCAAACGGGGCTTGACGGTTAATGCCCTGACGCCGGAGGCCGATGCGCAATGGCATCATGAGATTGATTTGATCAATCCCAAGATCCGGGGCGCAATTGTCCCCGCCGATATTTTTGACGAAGTCACGAACCAGTTGGCCATTTACCGCGCCGGACGGGCGGCTAAATGAGTGAAGCGCAGGGCAGGGGAGAGGCGGATTTGCCGACCGCCGTTGGTTGGCGGCGGACCTTTCGTCTCGGTGAGGATTCGCTCGTCACGCTCGCGTTGGGTGCGCTCACGATCTTGCCTTTGCTGGAAATCGTCCTCCGCCGGTTTTTCCACAGTGGCATCAGCGGCGCCACGGCGATTGAGCAACATCTGACCCTGGTCATCAGCCTGCTGGGAGGCATGCTGGCCGCGCGCGACCGCCGCCTTCTTTCGCTTTCGACTCTCACCCAATTTCTCAAAGGGCGCTGGCAAAGTTTGGCGCGGGTTTACAGCAGCGCCGTCGCGGGCGTAATCGGCGTTTTCCTATGCGTCGCCGCCGCGCAATTGGTGGTTTCGGAAAAGGACAGCGGCCAGATCTTGGCCTATCAGATTCCGATCTGGGCCGTGCAACTGATCATGCCGATTGGCTTTGCCGCCATTGCCGCGCGGCTGTTGTGGAACGCCTCGAACCGCTGGGCTGGGCGGCTTGTCGCGCTCCTCTTGACGGCCGCCATGACCGTCATTGGTCTTCATCCGTTTGTGGACCCAGCCCGGTTGGTCGTGCCGGGGCTCATCGCGCTTTTGGCGGCGGTGGTTCTGGGAGCGCCCATCTTTGCCCTGCTGGGCGGCGCCGCGCTGATTTTGTTTTGGGGAGAAGGGACGCCTATTGCCTCCCTTTCCCTGACCCATTATTCGATGGTCACTAATCCAACCCTCCCGACGGTCCCTCTATTTACGCTGGCCGGGTATTTCTTGGCCGAAGGCGGAGCCTCAAAACGCTTGATTGGCGTCTTTCACGCGCTTTTGGGCCAGCTTCGCGGCGGGCCGGCGATTGTCACGGTCATCGCTTGCGCTTTCTTCACCTCGTTTACGGGAGCGTCAGGGGTGACGATTCTTGCGCTTGGCGGGCTACTCATGCCGGTCTTGCTCGGAGCGGGATATTCGGAACGCTCGGCACTCGGACTGGTGACGGGATCGGGCGGGCTGGGGTTGTTGTTTCCGCCATCGCTCCCTTTGATTCTTTACGCTGTCGTCGCCAACGCCAACGCGGGCAGCGGCGGGGTGACGATTGAGAGAATGTTCCTGGGCGGCCTGGGACCGGGCCTGCTCCTGGTGGTCATGGCATCACTGACTGGCATTTGGCTCGGACCGCGGCAAAAGGCCGAGAACAAGAAATTCAACGGAGCGGAAGCGTGGCGTGCCGTTTGGGGGGCAAAGTGGGAGCTGTTGCTGCCCGTGGTGGCGCTGGCCGCCCTCTTTGGGGGCTTGGCCACGCCGGTGGAGGCGGCAGCCGTCACGGCGCTCTACGCCTTTATCGTGGAAACGTTTGTCTATCGGGATTTTAAACACCCCAGCGACATTCCCCGTGTCATGGCTGAAGCCGGTCTGTTGGTGGGTGGCGTGCTCTTGATTCTCGGGGTGGCGCTGGGCTTTACAAATTATTTGGTGGACGCCCAGGTTCCCAGCCACGCGGTGGAATGGGTCACGCGCGTTGTGACCTCAAAATATGCGTTCTTGCTGGCCCTCAATCTCTGCCTGCTGGCCGTGGGCTGTGTCATGGATATTTATTCCGCCATCATCGTCGTCGCGCCCTTGCTCGTGCCACTGGCCCTGGCTTATGGAATCGATCCAGTGCATCTGGGGATTATTTTTCTGGCAAATATGGAATTGGGCCTGCTCACTCCGACGGTCGGGCTGAACATCTTCCTTTCTTCGTATCGTTTCGGAAAACCTGTCTTGCAGGTTTCGCGGGCCGTGATTCCCCTGCAATGCGTTCTGATTGTGGGTGTGCTCTTGATTACTTATCTGCCCCCGCTCACCACTTTTCTGCCGCACTGGCTGGGCCGTTGAACTGAGGTTTTATACTCCGTCCCCCTCTTTTCCCTGGACGAGACCTTCTGCCAACATCAACTGCGCCAGCGCGCGGCTGTCGGAATCGTCCGCGTGAGAAAGCGCCTCGAACACTCCCTCGCTGTCGGCGGTTGGCCGGTTTTGGCCGAGTTTGAACTTGGCCTCCACCCGGCTGACCGGCATTTCGAAGGCGACGATTCCCTGCATCATCTTTTCGCGGTAATCGTCGGGGAGAATTCCCGGCCAGGGCCGGGCAAAGGAGGATTCGTATGCCGAGATGGTTTCGCGCAAAAGCGCGGTGACTCGTTCCGGTTCGGTGAAAACCTGGGGGACGCCGCGAGCATGGACTACCGCATAATTCCACGTCGGCACAGCCACGTCGGTTTCGTACCAGGAAGGCGATATATAACTGTTCGGCCCGTGAAAAACCGCCAAAGCCTCGTGCCCGGAAGCAAAATGCCGCCATTGAGGATTGGCTCTCGCCATGTGCGAGAGCAGCGTGCCGTGCTGGCCTCTTTCCGGGACAAGAAGCATCGGGAGGTGGCTGGCAAATGGAGCGTCGCCATCGTTCGTGATGAAGGTCGCGAAACTATAGCGCCGGATGAAAGCGCCAATTTTCCCGGCGTCATCGACCCGAAAATGGGATGGAATATACATAAAACCGTGCCAAACATATTTGAAATTGAGGCGTTGCCGCAGCAACGCCCTACCCAAGATTTGGTTGGGCGGCCACCCCGCGGGCCGCCGGGGGCGGCGCGCAACGGAGTGCGCGCCCTACCCTGGAATTGCTTCGCAGTGGTGGATGATCTACCACTATCGACCGAGCAGATGTTCGATCACCAATTGATCGAGTCCTTGATAGTCAAGATCGGCCACCAGCGCCTGCGCTTTTTTCTCGTCGAAGCTCCGCGACTTTTCGACCAAACGCAAGAAGGTGCGCCGGCTATTGTCCAGGTGGCTCAACCAATGTTCCGGCTTGGTCGTGCGGAATGGATGCACATCGAAGCAGACCAACTCGCCTTTGCTGCCGTAGTGATTGCGCTCCAGCGCCCGGACCTGGTTGAAAGCCACCCGCAGATTCGCGCTGCCAAACGGCTTGTCCTGGTCAAATTTCAGCCCGTTTTGGTCGTTCAAGTGCAGTGACCAAAGTTTGCCGAAGCTCATGGCGAAATCGATTTCATCCGCCGGATCAAGACCGGCCAAAATGGCGTGCGCGCTTTCAATCAGGCAGCCGACTCGCGGCGGATCGCTGGTGATCTGCGCGATGGCCAGGGCGTGGCCAATCGTCGGCAGATAAGCATGGTCCATCGGCTCATTTGGCTTCGGTTCGATCGCCAGCCGCACTTTCTTGTCCGCTGCCAGCATCTTGTCAAAAGCCGCGACCAGCAATTCGAAGCTGCGCCGTCCGCTCTTGGCCTCGCGCATATAAGTCCCCTCGCGCGCCAGCCAAAGCACAATCAGATTAGTTCCCAATATGTCGGCGATTTCCAGGCAGCGCAGGGAGCGGTCGATGGCGTAATGGCGGTGTTCCGGGTTGTTGCTGGTGTAGGCGCCGTCGATGGTCTTGGGCGAAAACCACAGGCGCGGGGCCACCATTTCCGCCGCCAACCCGGCGTCGTCCAGTTTCTTCTTGAGTTCCTTGGCCTCCCGGCGGACTTGCTCCGCCGACTTCCCGTCAATTTCCGGCACGGCGTCGTCGTCGTGAAACATCATGGCGTCGAAGCCGAGTTTCTTCATCTGCCCCAACTTCCAATCAAAGGTTTGCGCGGGCCGCGTGGGGGGGCCGTAAGGGTCTGTGCCTTCGCTTATGTTCCAGGGTCCGAAGCAGAATTTATAGGTTTGTGCCATAGGTATGGGCTACCTTAGCAGCCTTCACAAAAATGGAAATAGGAAATGCACCGAAAGCCATTTGGTACATCTTTATTGCCAGTTCATCTATTGCACGGTTTTAAGAAGAGGATTAGAAACGTCCCTGATGAACCCGGTTCAAGGCAGAAATTCTATTACATGTTCTTTGCCAGAAGTCTTTTTGGTTCCAAACCGGTTACAGTAAGGCCAGCAATGAACGTCGCACCGTAAAACCCAAAATCCAAAACACCCAAGCCCAATTAGCATGAAGACACCACCTACAATTCGAGTCTCCACGAAAGCATCCTTTACTCTGACCAGGAGCGCGGGTCTGTTTGCTCGTTGTTTGCGCCTTATGGCCTTGCTTGTGGCTTGGCTTGGCCTGCACGCGGCGTTGACCGCGGCGCCCGTCAACGTCCCGGATGCCTCCTTTGAGCTGTCCATTTTTCCCGACGCCACCAACTCCATAGCGGCTGGCGCTCAGGGGACCCCTTTCAACAACAACGGCGTGCTCACTCCCGTTTATGATTGGTGGGCCACAGGCGCGGCCGACGCGACCGAAACCAACAACCTGGGCCAGGTGGAATCCTATCCCACGGAATATGTGCAAAACGCCTCCACCAACGGCACGCAGTTTTTTCCGCTCAATTCGGATGGCACGCTCATCGCGCCGGGCGACGGCACAAATTATTTGGTGCTGGGCGGCAGCGGCGACTTGAACGTCTGGCAGGCCATCGGCCCGGTCCAATCTAATACCGTCTATACTCTGACTGTGGCGGTGGGAATCGACCTTTTGAACGGTTACCTTCCGGCCGACAGCACCACCGGCTACGGTGGCGGCACCGCGCTGATGGCGCTGGTTCAGGGCACGCAGAATTATGACATTTTCACGCCGGGGGCCATTATCGCGTCGCGCCCGATTCAGAATACCAACTACGCTTTGGGGTCCTGGGTTGATAACGTTCTTGTCTTTACCAACGGATACATGGCCAATGGCGATCTGACGATTCTGTTCCGGGGAACCGGCGGCTTCGCGGTGGATCTCGACAATATTCGCCTTGACGCCACTCCAGCCACTTTTACGGCTGTTCAGCCCACTGCCACCACCGACCTCGGCTCCAACACCACGACCGTGTTCCAAGGCACACCAGTCACCCTGAGCGAAAACCCCGTCGGCGTGCCGCCGTTTACCTACGCCTGGCAGACTGATAATGGCAGCAAAGGCGCAACGTGGAGCGCCATCGCGGGAGCAAACGGCACAAATTACGTAGCCGACACCTCCAGCATCAAGCCGGGCACTCCGGTGCAGTACGAAGTGATCGTGACCGGGGCCAGCAGCGTTTCCACGAGCGCGCCAGTGGCTCTGACGACCCTGACAAACGCACCGATTCTGGTCTGGGACACGTTGCCCTCCTCGGGGTCCTTTGATGTCATCGGCAGCACGGTCGGCTTCAGCGCGATCTTCGATGGCAGCCGCCCGATTGCCTATCAATGGCAGCTCAACGGGCAGAATATTCAAGGCGCGACCAATGAATGGCTGACCCTGAACCTGACGGACACCAACCAAAGCGGCGCTTACGGCCTGATCGCCAGCAATGCCTTCGGCACCAACAACAGCACTCCGCAAACCTTTACCGTGAATGCATTGCCAGACGCAACCAATGGCATCGTCGTTAGCCAAGCCATGGAGTGGGGTCCTTTCTCTGGCACCCTCGGCTATAATCAACCGTTTGATCCGACCTGGACTCTGCCCGCCACCAGTGTGATTGCCGGGCTCCAGCCCAGCAGCAGCATTGGCATCTTCACGGATGCAGGTTGCGGCGGACTGTCGGCCCTGACCGATGGCAGCTTTGCTGATATAGCGCCTCCCGCCAATGGCGCCGCTTGTTTTGCGACTTGCGGCGATGGCACGACGACGAATGGCATTGGCTACTCCATCACCTACACTCTCCCGACCACACCCGGGAACACCGGTTGGACCATTACCAACATTACGTCCTATGGCGGCTGGGTTGACTCTGGTCGCGAGGAGCAGACTTATCAGATCGCCTATTCCAGTCCTTTGGCTCCGACAAACTTCAGTTTGCTTCCGTGGACTGCCTTTAATCCGCCCGATTATCCGGCTGCCGTCGCTGGCAACGGAGTAGCCACTGCCACCAAGATGTCGATCATTCCGACCAACGGAGTCTTGGCGAAGAACGTCGCGGCCTTGCAGATCAATTTTTATTCTTTGGCCGCTGGCCAAACGCCCAAGAACGGCTGGGAAGGCTACGCCCAATTTCAGGTGTTCGGAGCCGTCTCCACCACTTTCCCGCCAGCCGTCACCCAGAGTATTACTCCCGCCACTGGCTGGGATGTCGAGGGCAGCTCAGTCACCATCGAGGCCGGCTTTGTCAGTATCGACCCCATCACTTATACCTGGCTGAAAGACGGAACCCCCATTCCCGGGCAAACCAATTCGACGCTGACCCTGACCAACTTGCAGTTGACCGATACTGCCGTCAGCCCGGGATACGTCTTGCAGGCTTCCAATCAATTGGGCGTGTCCTCCAGCCAGCCCTGTGCTTTCACCGTCAACCCGGCACCGACCCCGGATGGAAACGGGATTAACTTTTTAGAAGCCGGTCAGGCTGTTCCAGGCGGCCTCTTGACACCCACCTGGGTCATCCCCACCAACAGCCTGCTGGCGGGGCTTGAGCCTTACCTCTACGCAGGGAATTTTCAAGCACAGAATTCTGCCAATGGCCGGCCTGAAGGCGGCATTCCGACGTTGACGGACGGCCAATATGGCGCGGTCGGCGAAGGCGACACCCTCACCGGCGCAAGCATGGGTCCTGGCGATGGCGAGTATCTGTACTACGCTCTTCCAGCTTCCTCCAACGGGTGGGATATCACGAGCATCCAGACTTACGGCGGCTGGAGCGACATCGGCCGCAACAACCAGGGATATGACTTCTACTACGCCACGGCGGCAGATCCGGATAACTTTATAGAATTGGACTCAATCAATCCGGCTTATAGCCCCCCAGTTACGGTGGCCGAGCCAAATGCAAACCGCGTTATTTGGACCTCAGGCTTAGGGGGGCCGCTGGCGACCAACGTTGTGGCAGTGGAGTTTGTCTTTGATGTGACGGTGTTCAACGGCTGGGAAGGTTACAACGAACTTCAGGTGTTCGGAACAAAGTCCTCTGTTCCGCAGGCCGTGATTCCGCAAGCACCCATTGTCGTGACGGACGTGGCGCCGGGTTACGGTTCGGATGTCGCTGGCAGCGCGGTAACATTCACGGCCAACATCAGCGGCTCGGCACCTATTTCGTATCAGTGGCAGTTTACTTCGGCCCTTACTGGGCAGCCTGCGAATCTTCCCGGAGCCACAAACGAAACGCTGACCTTGACCGATTTGAACACGAACATGACCGGCAGCTATCTCTTGACGGCCTCCAACCTGGACGGCGTTATCACCACCAGCTCCGCCGAATTTACTGTTAACCCGGTGCCAGCCCCCTCGAACGGGATTGTTTATGCCGCCGCGGCTCAAATCGATGGGAACGAAGGTTTGGGCCTCCTTCCCGATGCGTTCCTTCCCACATGGAACATCGCCACCGGCAGTTTGATCGCGGGCCAGCTTCCCAGCACTGTCGGGCCGGGTAATTTTCAAGATCAAACCGACGCGGGTGGCGTGCCGGTTTTGACCGATGGAGTGATTGGCGAGTTGGTTTCCGGTGGCGAGGTCCCCAATTATGCGACCTGCGGCAATGTGGCCAGCGGCACCGGCCAGTACGTCATTTATACTCTGAAGGGCTCTGCTTCCGGGTACAATATCAACAGCATTGTCACTTACGGTGGCTGGCCGGACTATGGCCGGGACTATCAGTACTACACCGTCCTTTATTCGACCGTGGCCGAGCCAACCAACTTCATTACCTTGGGACAATCGGCCTATCAATTCCCGCAACTGCGGCCTGGCGCGGCGCCGAATGCCAGCCGGATTACTTGGACCTCAGCGGGGGCCGGGCCATTAGCTTCCAATGTCGCGGCAGTGGAGTTCAACTTCACCCTTCCGGCAGGCCAGGAAAACAACTGGCAGGGTTATTCGGAACTGCAGTTGTTCGGAACCCCTTCGCAGTCCACTGGGCCAAAAGGTCCGACCATCTCCTCCACCACCGTTTCGGGCGGCAATTTAATCCTGGCTGGCAGCGGTGGCACGCCTGGGGCCGCCTATGCGTGGTTGACTGCCACCAACCTGACGACGCCCTTGCCGGCGTGGACTCAGGACGGTGCCGGCACCTTTGACAGCAGCGGCAACTTTTCAACCTCTATTCCGATCAAAACAACCGAGTCGGCGCGCTTCTTCCGCCTCAGTACGCCATAGAGGTATTTGTGAAAAAGGACGGCTCGCCGAGACTCGCCGAGCCGTCCGTGGTCGCCTCGGCGAGGCGACCCCACCTAAGCTTTAGGTGCGTCCGCCTCAGGGCTGTTGCAAAAGAGAAGTTTAAATGATAGAATCTACTCAAACCGGAATATTATGAAAGCCATGCAAGAAAAGAAATGGGGCGATCCATCGTGCCGCAAGCTTAACGGCTTCACCTTGATCGAGCTGCTGGTGGTGATCGCCATCATCGCGATTCTGGCGGCAATGCTTCTGCCCGGCTTATCGAGGGCCAAATCCCAAGGATTGTCCACCTCTTGCATGACCAATATAAAGCAACTGGATCTGGGCTGGCTCTCCTACGCGTCTGATAACAAAGAGCGTATGCCTCCCAACTGGCTGTCCTCCCCTAATGCCTGGATCGATGGCGTTTTCGGCGATGTTTCCACTGCGGGAGGAGTGACGAACCTTTTGCCGATCAAGCTGGGCCTCCTTTACCCGTACTGTCCCAATTACGAGACTTATCGTTGCCCCGCCAACATCGGTGGAAGTTCCATGGAGAGCGGGGTGCTCCGTAATGTCACGATGGTGCGCAATTACTCCATCGAGGGACGCATGGGTGCCAAAAACGACCCAAATACTGACACAACCTATGTGCTGGGTGCCGCGTATCCCTTATACTCAAAGATGTCGGATATTTTAAGACCCGCCCCAACCCAGGCGATCAACTTTGTCGATGAGAGCGTGAACACAATCGACGACGGCTATTTCGCCATGCAAACCGTCCAAACGGAATGGCAGAACTCCCCTACCGTTCGGCATCTCAAAGGCACTGTTTTTGGCTTCGCCGACGGCCACTCCGAACATTGGTCGTTTAGGAAGCTCAGTACCGAACAAGGCCTCGATGCGCCCGTTACGGCTAGTGGCGTGGACGACACCTTGATAGATCTCATCCGGCTGCAGAACGCAGTTTTTCTCCCGAACCCCTGATTGTTTCTACGCCCGGCATCGCTCGGCGAGACAGGTTTGTTGGGCTATAACCGAGGCTGCCAAAGGGGAAAGGGGTCGTGAAAGCAAAGGGGTCCATGGTAGGGCGCGCCACTCCGTGCGCGCCGCTGGAATTGGACTGGGGTTGGCAGTCAGAGGCAATCCTTCCAAGGATTGAAGTGACTGTTCAGGTTTTTCTTGAAGAGAATGTCAGAAAAATCCGTGGCAGAAATATAAGACTCCCCGCCCCCCGTTTCTTTGAGCGAAGCGGGCCACTTTCATTTTTCTGCCCTCATTTTTCTGCCTAACTCTCTTCTTTTCATTATGTTTGTGCATTGCGCCTTTTGTCCGGAAGTTGTTTTTGCACAGATCCTTAGGCGGTTCTCATTGCGGCGTAAACCGCCGCGCCTCTTTCACCACTTTCGTCCGCCAGTGCTTGGGCGAAGCGCCCAGGCGCGCCTTGAATTGCTTTGACAAATGATAGGCTGACTCGAAACCGAGGATTTCGGCTATTTCCTTGATCGATTTGGTCGTATTCATCAGCAGGTCCTGCGCTTTTTGCAGGCGGGTGGTGAGATAATGTTCACGGGGACTGATGCCGACGCGGGCGGTAAAGCTGTGCCGGAGGTGCGAATAGCCGACCCCTAATTCCGCGGCCAACGCCCGCAGGTTCAGCGGCCTCTGGCATCCCTGGGCGATCAGCGAATGCGCCCGTTCGACAAACTCGTTGATCGACCCCTTGGCGCCGCGCTCGGGATCCCCGATATGCCCCAGCAGGCAGAGAATGTGGATGCCCATCGTGGAGAGCAGGTCCTGGTTGGCCAGCGCGCCGTTTTGCGCCAGAAAATGGCAGCGATCAAAGCACTCGAACAAATCGTGGGTTGGGGCCACTTTGAGAACGCTGCGTTTGGGCTCGATCAGGCCAGACTGCATCGCCCGGTCAAAAACCGGCCCATGACATTCAATCCAGTGTTCAATCCAACCGGTATGAACGGCGGGTCGATAGCGGTGCCAGACCCCGGGAAACAGCAGCAAAACAGACCCGCGTTCCACGATCTGGCTCCCCTCTATCGCCTCGCATTCAAACGTGCCGGTGCCTTGAGAAATAAGGAGGATCTGATAGCGTTGCAAGACCCGGCCTTCACTCCATTTGAACCAGTGGTCCACCGGATGCAACATTGGCGGGTAAGGCGTGTCAGGCGGAATGTCCGCGCGCCCCACCGAGGTAGCCACGCAACCCCAAATCGAGTCCGGCGTTCGGGCGGGAAGATAAACAAAATAGTCTTTCACCGAAGTTGCCTTGCTTTCCACCAGCCTAAAACCGCCCAGGAAACATTTCAACTTTCAATCGCTTACCAACCAGGCGGTCGCCTGATCTTGCCAAATCTGATGCAAGGCCCGCTGAGCCGCCGGCTGCGCCAGCCAGGGTGATCGCTTCTCCGTGCAAACGGTCAGGAAAACCCAATTAGGCCGGCCCAAAAAGATATGGACGCCTTTGGCGGGCGCGCCCCGTTCCGGATTGAGCCGAGGGCCGTTTGACATGGGCTCATTTTATAGTTGATGGCGACCCGAAATGAAAAGGCCAAAGTGAAATGAAAAGCCCAAAGAATGGGCGGCGCGGCAGCGCCGCCCGCGCCGCCCCACCACTAACCAAAGGGGTGAGATTCATATTCATCGGTGGGGCGGAGCTGCCGCTCCGCCCTAATATTCCCCTCACCAACGAATTTCATGCACCCCGTAATGACCGTAAAACAGCTTTCCTGCATTGGGGCGGAATAAACCTGTTCAAAAACCTTCCGTAGGATTTTAGTCTCGACTCATTCTCGCTATCCTTGCCGCGCATGGAAACGAAGCAACGCTTTCGAGGGCCGCGCTGGCGCGCAACGGCAGAATCGTCCGCCTCCCGCTGGCCCATCGGCCGGCAGCTTAACCGGCGCCTCCCAAACGCCAACTGGCCCAGAACCTCCTCTCCTGGCTCAACCAGATGCCGGAAGTCCAGGCCATCCCGAACCAAATTGAACCCAATTGAGGTAAATTGAGCCACTATTACTCCCCCCCGGGGGGGCGCGCCCTGGGCGCACCCCGCCGCAATGCCTTCGCTCCTCTCTTTTCGACTGGAAGAATCTTGTCGTGCGCCCCCACCAATGCCATTTCGTATATCTTTATTGCCAATCTGTCTATTTGCAGGTCTTCTGGTGCTCGCGATATAATCCGCTCTGACAAATGCAACTTTAATTCCTCCCCAAATGCACACCAGCGCAACCAATAGCCAATCGGAACTGAAACACGGCTTCAGTTTAACAATGAAATTGCTTACCCACCTCGTCTCTTTCGGGGTTTTCCTCACCACGAGTGTTTGTTTCGGCGCCGTCGAGAATCTCCGGTGCGAATACCTCGTCAATCCTCTGGGAATCGACGCCACTCACCCGCGCTTGAGTTGGGTCATCCATTCCGGCCGCCGCGGCGAAAAGCAGACGGCCTATCAAATCCTGGTGGCTTCCTCGGAACAGTTGCTGGGCCAGGACAAAGGCGATCTCTGGGATAGCGGGAAGGTCGAGACCGATCAAAGCGCGCAGGTGGAGTACGCCGGGCAGCCGTTGGTTTCGCGGGAGGATTGCTTCTGGAAAGTGCGCGTTTGGGACGCCGCCGGCAAGCCCGGCGGTTGGAGTCCCGCCGCGCGCTGGCAAATGGGTTTGCTCAACGCCGGAGATTGGACGGCCCAGTGGATCGGGGCGCGCGTGCCGCCACCGCCTGCCGCCGCTCGGTTGGTCATCCGCCATGCGGTTTATGAACCGGTTCAGGGGGGCAATTCCGCTGATGTGACCGCGGCCTTGGCCGCCCATTTGAAGGACAACACCCTTTCCATAGTCGTCAACAATGAGAATTTGGGCGGCGATCCGTCTCTGAACAAAAGAAAGCATTTGCGCGTGGAATACGAGTTGGGAGGAGTTCCCGGCACGGCGGTGATTGATGAGAACGAAACTCTTTCTATTCCCGAACAAACCGTCTCCTCCCCGCCTTATTTGAGAAAATCCTTCGAACTCAAAGGGCCCGTCAAGCGGGCGATTCTTTATGCCACCGCTCTCGGGCTTTACGAAACGCACATCAACGGACAGCGCGTCGGCGATCACATCCTGGCTCCCGATTGGACGGATTATCGCCACCGGGTCCGCTACCAGGCTTACGACGTTCGTCCGTTGCTGAAAAAAAATCACAACGCGATTGGCGCTCTCCTGGGCAATGGCTGGTACTGCGGTCATATTGGCAATGGCGGATTTCGCTTCTTTGGCAACGAACCGGAGTATTTGGCGCAACTGGAAATCACTTATGCGGACGGCGCCACCGAGCAAATCGGGACCGATACCTCCTGGAAGTGGCATCGCAGCCCGATCCTTGCGTCCGATTTCATGCTGGGCGAAGATTACGACGCCAGACTTGAAATCGCCGGCTGGGACAAGCCGGGCCTTGACGATAGCCAGTGGACTCCGGCCACGGTGTCCCCGGAAACGGGGCTCCTGCTTGAAGCGCAAGTCATGGAGCCCGTTCGCGTTGTCCGCGCCATCACGCCTAAATCCGTCCGGGCCGACACACAGGGACGCTGGGTTTATGACCTTGGCCAAAACATGGTCGGCTTTGTCCGGCTGGCGGTGGCGGCGCCCGCTGGAACAAAAGTCACGCTGCGCCACGCCGAGATGCTCAATCCCGACGGAACGATCTACACCGAAAATCTGCGGGCCGCCCGTTCCGTGGACCAATATGTCTGCAAAGGCATCGGTAAGGAAATCTGGCAGCCCCAGTTCACTTTTCATGGTTTCCGTTACGTTGAAATCACCGGTTTGACGGGCCAGCCACAATCGGGCCTGGTCACCGGCATCGTTATTTCCTCAGATACGACCCCCGCCGGCCAGTTTTCCTGCTCTGACCCGCGCATTAACCAGCTCCAATCCAATATTCAATGGGGCCAACGCGGCAACTATTTGAGCGTGCCCACGGACTGCCCGCAGCGCGACGAGCGCCTTGGCTGGATGGGCGACGCCCAAGTCTTTATTCGCACGGCTTCCTACAATGCCGATATTGCCGCGTTCTTTACCAAATGGCTCGTCGATGTCGATGACGGCCAAACACCGCAAGGTTCATTCGCCGATGTCAGCCCGAACACCATGGGGGCGAACGGCGTCCCGGCTTGGGGAGATGCCGGAGTCATTTGCCCTTGGACCATATACCAGGTTTATGGCGACAAGCGCATTTTGGAGCGGCATTTGCCCGCGATGAGCAATTGGGTGGAATACTTGCGCGCTCACAGCAATGGCCTGATCCGTGAAAGGGATCGGGGCAACGATTACGGCGACTGGCTCTCTATTGGCGCGGATACACCTAAAGACCTCATCGGCACCGCCTTCTTCGCCTATTCCACTCGTTTGCTGGCGCAGTCCTGCCAGGCGCTCGGACGCGCGGAGGACGCAGCCAAGTATGAAGCATTGTTCCAAGACATCAAAGCGGCCTTCCTCAAGCGCTACGTCGCGCCAGACGGGCATATCCAAGGCGACACGCAATCGGATTATGCCATGGCCCTGAAATTTGACCTGTTGCCGGACGATTTGCGTCCCAAGGCCGCGCAGTATTTGGTCGATGGCATTAAAGCGAAGAATGGCCATCTTTCGACCGGCTTCATTGGCGTCAGCTATCTGCTGCCGGTTTTGACCAAAATGGGCAAGGCCGACACGGCCTACGAACTTCTGTTGCAGGATACTTTCCCCTCATGGTTATTCTCCGTTAAACACGGCGCCACCACCATTTGGGAACGCTGGGACGGGTGGACTCCTGATAAGGGATTCCAGGACCCGGGCATGAATTCCTTTAACCATTACTCGCTCGGTTCCTGCGGGGAGTATCTCTTCGGCTACGTCGGTGGCATTCGCCCCGCCAGCCCTGGATTCAAAACCATCCTCATTGATCCAACCATCCGCGACGGCCTGACTTGGGCCAAGGCAAGTTACAACTCGATCAATGGGCCCATCGCGACCTCTTGGAAACGAACCAACAACCGCCTGACGTTTGAAGTGACCATTCCTGCCAACACCAGCGCATCGATCGCCGTTCCGACAACCAACGGAGAGACAGTCAGAGTGAACGGCAAGCACATAGCGAAGGCCAAAGCGGTGAAATACCAGCGCACAGAGAACGACAAAGTCTGGCTTGAGGTTGGCGCGGGAACATACAAATTCACCTCAGAAATAACGCCGTAGGGTAATCGGGGCCACTGTTCAGCGCCGTAGGCGCGGCCTATTTGTAGGACTACCATGCAACACGATACAAAGCCCCCCAAGGGGGGCGGCATATTCCGACTATACGGCTGGCGGATGGGCATCCATCAGAGAGCTCGTCGGAAATGCGTGTCTGATTTATCGTTCAGCATTTTGCCGTTTTGCGCTTCTTCCCAATCGCGCCGCGCATTTGCACCTTGCGGATGTAATCGGGGGCGAACGGAACCTGGCAATCGTTGTCTCCCAGGTCCGCCGTCACTGGGCCGATTTTTTCGCCGGTCTGGAGGGCAAATTCCGTCAATGGTGGCACGTAGCTGCCAACCGCGATCAAGAACCCGTTCATCGGACGGCGCACGGCGTCCGGCGCTTGATGGATCGTCCGCTCCACGCGCTGGATCAAGCGCTTCAACTCCGCCAGATCGAGTTCAGCGTCGTTCTTGATGGACACAAGACTGCTCAATGTCGCCCAGCCGGCCGCTGCCACCAGGCTTTCCGCGGACTCAATCCACTTCAAAGCCATCTCCCTCCCATGCGGACTCCCGGCAGCGACCCACGGCACAGTAGCGCCGGCCAGCGATCTGGCATACGCCTTTTCTGCCCAGTGCTGCAGGTCCGTTTTGGTCATCCGCGCATCGTCGGCGATCAAACCCGCCAGATACATCGCGTCATAGTTGCCGGTGTCGTAAAGATCCAGCGCCAGTTGGTGATCCTTCTTAATGCGCTTCTGAAACTTCTTCAACTCGCTAACGGGCACGCCGAAGAAAGGTTCCTTGACGCCGTGGTTGTCCATGAGCAGGCGCTTGTAGCTCTCCCGCCCCAGCGGTTTCAACTCTTGCAGGATTTCTTTGGCGGTCATGGCTGATGCATTATTCGCAATGAAGGTCAAAGACGCAAGACGTTTGGGAATGCCCAAATCCTCGCCTAAGCCGACGAATTTCACGGTCCGGGGAGCGCGACCGTCTCGGTCAATGCCACTAGTTTTTGGGCGGGGGTTTTTGGGTTGACGATTGTCTCGCCAGCACCGCCGGACCCGTTCGTGCAGGGTGCTGGGCGCGATATTCTCGCAGGAGGGCGGGTCCCATTTGGAA
>JBKQWF010000205.1:0-19017 GCA_052139695.1 Limisphaerales bacterium | reverse complement strand
CCAAACGGTCCATTTTGTCAAGTATTGGATGAATTCAAAGCCCTTGAAGTCCAAGTGGTTCCACAAACGTCCAAAACACTCTTGAGAATTTTAAGTCCTGTGCGTCTGCCATTTCGCCACTCCGGCAACCGTTGCATTGCAATCACTTACAAATGATTCGAACTTGGTGCTTGACGCCTGTGCTAGTAGTTGTGCTGGTAGTTGTGCTGGAATGACGGCGTGAAACCAGATGAAACCACTAAAACTAACACAGGGACTAGCACAACTAGCACAAACCAAAATGTCGGGCGTCAAACGCATGGGGCTACCTTCTCAAAAGTTCTGGACGGGCGCAAGCAACCTGTGCGCGGATTGTGGGAGCGCAATGGACGGTTCTACGCGCAACTGACCGTTGAAAACCCGATCACCGGCGTAAAAAAGGTGCGCCGGATGCCGGTTGTCGGTAAGAACGGCCTTCCCGTGGGCACCGCGGCGCAAGCCATCGCGGAATTGAAGCGCCTGCAAACCAAGCGGGCCGACAATGACCTGGGCGCGGTTGGGCGAACACCGAAGTTTGCGGATTACGCCACGCGATACCTCAATTTCATTGCGAGCACAAAAAAGGCTGGAACGGTCGATAAAGAGCGGTCCACCCTTGCGCTGTGGATAGAACACCTGCGCGGGCTGCGGGTGGACCAGGTCAAGCGGGTGCATGTCAACCGCTTTGTCGAGCGTCGGCTAAAAGCTGGCCTGTCGCCTCGGACGGCGAACTTGGACATTATCTCGTTGCGAAACGTTTTGAAGCGTGCGGTTGATGAGGGCCTGATTCAGCGATTGCCGACAGAGGGCCTGCGACCGCTTAAGACGACAGTACGCAAGCGTCCCTTGTTCGGGACTGAGGAACTGGAAAAACTCTGCTTTGCAGCGTTCCAGACGCAAAAGAACGATGCCGGCGTTGCTCTGCCGGTGACGAGGAATGCCCAAGAGTTCGTGGATTACGTCAAGCTGCTGGCTTTCTCAGGGGCCCGGCGCAACGAGGCGTTGGCACTGTGCTGGCCGGACGTGGATTTCGAGCATGGGCAACTGACCATCGGCGCAAGCGGGGACACCAAGAACCGCACGGCGCGGGTTGTGGATTTCAATCCAAAGCTGCGGGCGCATTTGCGGGACATGGAGGGGCTGAAAGCGCCGGACTCGGATTGGCTTTTCCCTTCGCCGCAACGCGGTCAAAAAGACTTGGGTGCCCGGACTTTCCAAGAATCGCTCAAGCTGGTGCGCCGACACGCCGGAATGCCGGGCTTCACGTTCCACGATTGCCGCCACCATTTTATCAGCATGGCGGTCATGTCAGGGGTTGACTTCATGACGATTGCGGCGCGGGTCGGCCACCGGGACGGCGGCGTCTGGATCGGCAAGGTTTACGGTCATCTCGCGAACGAACATCGCAAGGCAATGGCAGAGCGGATGAACCTTGGCCCGATGGCGATCAATCTCCGGCGTTCAGCTTAATTACTTCGTCGAATTGCTTGTTCATTGTTTCGAGTGTTGCCTGTTGCTCGGGCGTCCGGTCGGCGGTTGGATTGCGGAGAATCTCCTGTGGCACAGCGCGCTGGCTCCACATGACATTACTAACGGCGAGACTTGCTTGGACGGGGCCGCGCCGATGAGCAGCATTGTCCCGTTGATGGCCAGGCCACCTTGAACCGCGCTCATCGCGACTGCCCGCGATCGCCTCGCCGACCAGCGCCTCCGTTCGCCCGTCGCCATACATTTCGGCGGTGTCAATGAGCCGGGCCCCGAGATCGAGACCCAGGCGCAACGTGGCCAGTTCTTCGACCCGCATGGTTGGATCATCTCCGATATGCCACGTCCCCATCCCGAACGCCGGCAGGCGTTCCCCAGAAGGCAAGGTCACTTCTTTCATAGCGTCTTACTCACGCTTTTGCCCTCCCTGTCCCATTGCCTCGACGGCGGCAGAAAACTTCGGCGGCATGTTGCGGGATCCCCATGTGTTTGATTGTCCCTGCCCGGAATACCGCCCGAGAGCTGAGGGCAGGCGTGGCCATAGGACAAGCAACTGCGCACGCCCGGCCAGGGTTGGGGCTTGATTGGCGCCAGAACACGACGCGTCCCGCCCGTGGGCGCCCCGAAGGGCATGCCTTTGAAGATATCAGTGCCATTCAAGGAATAGCCCCTCACTTTGCCGGCCGTGGTTTCGACGACCGGTTTCAAGAGCGAGGAAGCAGGCCCGCCTACTTCATTTAGCCACGGCCTTGGCCTTTTCGATCGCCGCACGCAGATAAGCGTCATCATGCGGCTTGCGCCAACCATCGGTCGGCGGCATGCCGGGGGCGGTACGGTAGCGAGCCCACATTTCATTAACAAACGGTTCCCAGGCCTTGCCTTCCTGCGCCCAGTCCGGTTGAGCCATGTTGGCGTCTTGTTTCAGAGTTTTGAGGGCCTGAGTTTCGTCCTCATACATCCAACGATCGCAATAATCCAGAAAGGCGTCGTGCGCCCACGGCGGTTCGGCTTTGAGCAGATGCAGCACCAGAGCCTGGGCAATCCAGGCCGCGCTCGTGCAGCAACGGCGATAGGATTCGCTCATCTTCTCGCGGCCTTCTCTCCAGGTGGAAGGTGGCGTTTGCTCGTAGGGCCCAGTTCCTGGGCGGGCAATGCCGGCAGCCTCGTCGATGGCACGGTGCCCAGTAAAGACCACTTTGGCGCCAGTCCATCCGTCCCCGTAAGCAGTTTGTTCATCCTCACCAAAGTGCGCCCTGGGGAAGCTGCGATTGATATTGGCCAGTTGGTCATCACCCAGAAGCAAGCCGGCCAAGACAATCGGCAGCTTGCGGCCGCTGCCGTGCCCGCCAAAGCCTTCCCATCCTGGATGGCCAGAGCGGATCATGCTGCCCAAATCGATGCCCACTTGGACGAAGTCCACGAGCAGTGTCTCTTTCTGCTCCGGGCTAAGGTCGGTGCAGAGCAGCAATGCGTCCAGCCCAACTACTCTCGCGTAATCTCGCCCGTATTGCGGCATGTTCTCCACCGGCCCCTCGAACCCGAAGAAACATGTCCCCACCCAGGGACGGTGGGTGAACCGGATGTACAGCCAGACGTCCAGCTGGCTCTTTGGTGCGGCCAAGGCAGGCAGCAATCCCTTCCTCAGATTGCGCGAGTAGTAGATCCTGGCCTGCCGGTCGCAGAACCCCGGACGGAAAGCATCCGCTGCCAACTGGCCGGAGACGCAGGTCAGCACAGCGGCAGCGCGGACCGGGCTGCCGTCCTCCACACCACGTTCGACTTTCTCCCACAACTGGGGTTTGAGGACCAGACCTTTGGGCATGCTAATGGCCGACACCAGTGAGTCACCCGCCTTGAGCGTCACGGGCAGTTTTTGGATCAGCGACGGGTCGAAGAAGTTCCGCACGCCGCTGTCGTAAGCCACTCTCATCTGCGCGGGGGGATTGACCATGAAACCGTTGCGCACTCTTTGTTCCCCCGGCCGCTCTTTGTCCACCGCATCAATTTCGCGCCGTGGTATTTCAGCGCCATAGAGGGGCTTGGGATCGATGGCGGTCACCGTGACGGGCTCGACCACATACCAGTCGCCATTGACGAATTGTCCGACCCGCGCCGGCTGGTCGAAATGCCAAGTCATGCCGTACTCCGACACGCTGTCCTTGAGCGAAAGATCTTCCAGTTTGGGTGTCGCAGGGACGTTGTCTTTGGAGTAAACCACCGGCGTGGGCCGGGAGGCAACAAACTCCGCCACAGCTCTTTCGTCGTAAGGGTCAGCTTCGATAGCCTCGACCAAATGCGCCGGGCCGCCCAACACCACCGAGACGTCGTCCACCCAAATGGTTTGCCCATTTTCCTGGCCAGTGTCGCCCCAAATCTGCAAGGAGGCAAAGCCCTTGAGTTTCGCCTGATCGAGCGATGCGGTGACCTCCTTGTCATTGTGAAAAATCCGCATGCCCATGTCCGGATCAAGATCAAGGGTCCATTTGTGCCATCCGCTGGGCGCGCGGTTGATTCCCAACCAGAACATCTGGCCAAACCAATTGCTCCCGTTGTTTGCGCTGGCCGAATAGCCCTCGTCACCCCCCAAATAACTGGCGTAAAAAACGCCTGCTGCCATGATTCTTCCATCGCTCTGCACCAAACCCCAGCGTGGGCCAATGCGCGAGGCCTTGGGATTTTGCGGCTTCGACCCATCGTCATAGACCCAAAGTTCCACTTTGCCTGAGCCGTCTTGCGCGCGAAGCTCGAGCGTGGCGGAGCCGCCCGGGCCAATCTTGAGCGAGCCGCCGGCACCCTGCCGGTCGCGCGAGGGGTCAAGCGCAACGTCGCCGTTCACCGTCCAACCAGCAAGCCCGCCGGATTGGTCGAAGTTAAATTCCGTGGCTTCCTGGGCTTGTGAGGAAACCCCAAGGCCAGTGACGGCGGCCGCCAATAGGGCCATCTGGCGAAGGGGGCCTATTCGTGGCTGAAACATGCAGTTTATTAGACGCTGGCGCTACGCGCTATTCAAGCGCCGCCTTTGAAAATGATTTCCTTTTTGGAGCGAACATCCTGAGAGGCAGTGCTCTTACGGATGTTTACGGATGGGGAAGCGGCGTGACCCAGCCGCGATGCCATGTGTAATTCCAGAGGTTGTTCAACTTCACGAGTTCAACATGATTGTCGGCGAATACCATGTTGATCGCACCGGGAAGCACTTGGCCGCGGGAAGATTCAACGGCTCTCGGCGCAGAGGCCGCGGGAAGATTGTCGTGCCGGTCAATCAAACAAAGGCCCATGCTATGGATGCAGTTGGGGCGATTGCCGGAGTAACCGTCGTAAAGGTTGGCAGGATGCAGGGTGGGGTCTGTTTCCAAAGGGAAAACGTAAAACCAGATAGAATCCTGAAAAAGCGGGGTCTTGGCCGGCGCCGTAAGCTGCGCCTCCTTGTTATAGAAAAAATGAGTCAACGAATCCACCGGCGTGTGATTCACCGCAAGCCAGCCGTTGATGGCGTAGCTCCCAGGGATGTTGGCCGCTTGGGAAGTCGAGCCGGATTGCGAACCCGATCCGAAATACGCGGTCCCGGCAGTGCCCCATCCACTCCCCGAGGTCGTGGCTCGGGGCACTTGGGTCGAAGGGCAAATCAGCACCTTGGCATCGCCAGCCTCGAAGGTAAGATCGACGCTATCCTCGTCGGCCAGGGACAGGATCAAATTCCCTTGATTATCGTCCGTGTACATGTGGCGCGAGAGGGACAATTGCCGCAAATTATCCAGGCACGAAACCCTCTGCCCACTCAGTTTTGCTCTTGCCAGCGCCGGTAACAATAGGGCCGCCAGTATGGCGATGATGGCGATAACCACAAGCAACTCAATCAGTGTGAAGGCAGGCGGCATCAACTTCCCGACTGGAGGGAGGAACGGTCGCTGTGGCTTCATGAAGAGACACTGCGCCTTCTAATTCATATTGTCTAGCGTAGTTTGACTGCGTCCCCAATTTTATTCGCGGGGATGATCATGCCAAGGACCTGGACTGGGAAGAGCGTCTTCAGCCGCCATCGAGCAAGTGCCTCGGAAGGGGATCTCAACCACATCTTACAGCTCCCTGCTCGTCGAATTCGACGGAGACGAGTTTAAAGGGTGGATTCGCCATCCTGAACCAGAAGAAGCTCGGCGGCATACGCGATCGGGAATCATTGTGGCTCGTGCATGTTTGTGTTGCCGACCCGTGGTGGAATACGCCGGTTGCCCTGGATTCCCCATTCCGGATCGTTCACCGTGAAGGACTGCCTCGAAGCCGCCCAAGTCTTTAACCGCGCCGCCAAGGCCCTCGACAAATACGGCATCAGGTTCTTCTACCACCCCCATGGCTACGAATTCGTGCCAACGGCCGACGGGACGCTTTTTGACCTCCTCATGAAGAATGACCCGGCGAGTTGATGCGTTCGCGATGAAACTGATGGCGCGTTGGAAGGGTGGGACTGTATTCTTCGCTCGCCATGTCACATACGCTGGCTTTATCCCCTGGCGGACATTTGTTTGTCGAGCCGGATGAACAGGCTGAGCCGAAACTCAGCCAGGCCGCAGCGTCGCGTCTGACCGAAGGCTTCGCGGCGTCGCCCGCCCGCGGTTTGGAGATGCTGGCGTCCGGCTTCCTGCACGAACCATTGCCACCGCCGTTCGTTTTCTGGCGCGGGCTGGCCCAGAGGTTGTTCACGGCGCTCTGCCATCAACCGAACCTGGAAAACGCGTCCACGATAACCATCCCCAAACCTTCCGAAGCCGAATGGTTAGCGCTGGCGGACTCGGCGCCACCGATGAAGGGCCTGGAATATTTGAATGGCGCCGTGCTGGCAGGTTTGTGGGGTCAGTTGGACGCGCACGTTCGCGCGGCCATGACTCAAACTTCCGGCGGGGCGGCCGCGTATCTGAAGAGTTGCAACGCCGTTTGGAACACTGTGGGACGCGTCACGTTCCATCTCGCCGAAAACAAACGCAACCCGGCTTACCCGTTCGCGTTCCTGGCCACCTATACTCATGGTGTCTCCGAGCAAGGCAAGGCCCAGCATTTGCCCTTGGGCCGCGCCTTGGAGGAGTACGCCGGGGCCAAGAACCGCACCGTGCTGGGCGCGCTGTTGACGCCAGTGCAACGTGCGGCGGAGCAGAGCGAACTAGCCCGTGAATTATTGGACTCGCGCGCCATTTTTCATCCCCAGGTTTGGCGGCCCGAACAGGCCTTTTCGTTTTTGCAGAACATCCCTCTCTTCGAGCAATGCGGCCTGGTGGTGCGGATTCCGGACTGGTGGAAGGCAGGCCGTCCACCCCGGCCCCAGGTCACCGTGCGCATTGGCGAGGCCAAGGGAAACCTGCTCGGCAAAGACAGTCTCTTGGATTTCGATGTGCAGTTATCAGTGGAGGGCGAATCGCTCACCGAATCGGAAATCAAAGCGATCCTGCAGTCCGCCAGCGGCCTGGTTTTGCTCAAAGGCAAGTGGGTCGAAGTGGACCGGGACAAACTCAAGGAAGTCCTCGACCACTGGAAAAAAGTGCAAGCCGATGCGGGCTCCGGAGGATTGCCGTTGCTGGAAGGTCTGCGGTTGCTTTCGGGCTTTGCTGCCAGCCAGACCGGCGAACCAGAAACGGAAGCAGCCCGCGCTGCCTGGTCAAGTGTCGTGGCGGGAGGTGCGCTCAAAAAACTGCTCGAGCAGATGCAGCAACCGGACGTCTCTACGGAATCGGACCCCGGCCAGGAATTGCACGCGACTTTGCGTCCGTATCAGCGTCAGGGCGCGCATTGGCTCTGGTTCATGAACCGGCTGGGACTGGGGGCCTGTCTGGCCGATGACATGGGGCTGGGCAAAACCATTCAGGTGATTTCGTTGCTGCTGGTCCTCAAACGCCGGCGCGGCCAAAAGACAGCCTCCACGGATGATGGCGGCCCCAGCCTGCTAATCGTCCCGGCCTCGCTCATCGCCAATTGGAAAGCGGAAATCCAGAGATTTGCGCCTACGCTTTCGGTCTTTTACGCCCATCCGGCGGAAGCGCCCAATGATGTTCTCGCCGCCGCCTCCAATTCCCCCTCCAAATTACTGGAAGGCAAAGACCTCGTCATCACCAGCTACTCGATGGCCATGCGACTGGCTTGGCTCAAAGAAGTCCATTGGAATCTGGTCATCCTCGATGAAGCCCAGGCGATCAAGAATCCGGGCGCGCGCCAAAGCCGCGCCGTGAAGGCATTCCACAGCCGCCAGCGGATTGCCCTCAGCGGCACGCCGATTGAGAATCGGCTTTCGGATTTGTGGTCGCTGTTCGATTTTCTTTGCCCCGGCTTGCTGGGCGGCGCCAAAGAATTCGCCGCGTTTATCAAGAACCGTTCACAAACCGAGCAGAATCAATTCGCGCCTCTACGCCGTTTGGTGCGACCTTACATCCTTCGCCGGTTGAAGACGGACAAACGCATCATCACCGACTTGCCGGACAAGACGGAAATGACGGCCTTCTGTCCGCTAACCCGGCGCCAGGCTGCGCTATATCAGCAAGCGGTGAGTGATCTGGCCGAACGGTTAGAGGCGCCGGAGGTGGAAGGAATCCAGCGCCGTGGCATCATCCTGGCGTTTCTCACCCGGTTCAAACAAATCTGCAATCACCCTTCGCAATGGCTGGGTGATGGGAATTATGCACCCGCCGACAGCGGCAAATTCAATCGGCTACGGGAGTTGTGCGAGGAGGTGGCTTCGCGCCAGGAGAAAGTCCTGGTCTTTACGCAATACCGTGAAATGACTGACCCACTGGCCCGGCACCTGGCGGGAGTGTTCGGCCAGCCCGGCCTTGTCCTCCACGGCGGCGTGCCCGTCGGCAAACGCAAGGAATTGGTGGATGCCTTCCAACGCGACGGTGGTCCGCCGTTTTTTGTGCTTTCGCTCAAAGCCGGCGGCACCGGCCTCAACCTCACAGCCGCTTCCCATGTCATTCATTTTGACCGATGGTGGAACCCGGCCGTGGAAAATCAGGCGACCGACCGCGCGTTCCGCATTGGCCAGAAGCGAAACGTCACGGTCCATAAATTCACCTGCCGCGGCACCCTGGAGGAGCGCATTCACGAAGTCATTGCCGGCAAAAGCGCCCTGGCCGAAGACGTGCTGGGGGAAGGTGGCGAGCGGTTGTTGACGGAAATGAACAATTCCGAGTTGCTGCGGTTTGTGGCCTTGGATATAAACGCCACCAGCGAAGACTAATCGCTTCGAGAATCATTCAAACTTCAAACAAACTGAAATATGAGTTGGTCTTACGGATGGCATCCTTACGTGTCTGTCGCGGAACGGCGGGCCAAAGCCGCGCGCGAAACTGCAAAACTAGCCAAGAAGACCGGCAGGGCCGCTTCGCCGGTGGTGCTGGACGGTCGCAAGATCGCCACGACGTTTTGGGGAAAGGCGTGGTGCGACAACCTCGAAGCCTACAGTGATTACGAAAATCGCCTTCCGCGCGGACGCACTTACGTGCGCAACGGTTCGGTGGTTGATTTGCAAATCAGCAAAGGCAACGTGTCCGCGCTGGTCTCCGGCTCGGAGCTTTACCGGATCCAGATCAAGATCAAACCCCTGACGCCAGTTCTTTGGAAATCCATCCAGACCGAGTGCGCCGGCAAGATTGATTCACTGATCGAATTACTCCAGGGCAAACTTTCCAGTGCCGTCATGCAGATCGTGACTCGCCCGCAAAAGGGCTTGTTTCCGACGCCGAAGGAAATCGACTTGGATTGTTCCTGCCCGGACTGGGCTGATTTGTGCAAACATGTCGCCGCGTCCCTTTACGGGGTGGGCGCCAAACTCGATCAAAATCCCGCCCTGCTCTTCCTGCTTCGGGGCGTGGACCCTGCCGACCTGATCAGCAAAGCTTCCGCCGCCGAAGCCGTGCGCCAGACTGCTGCAACCACGGGCGCTCCTTCCATGAGCGAAGCTGAAGTGGCTGATGTGTTTGGCATCGAATTGGCGCCAGCAAGTGCAGTTTCCGTGCCTGCGGTCGAACTTCCTGCGGCGACTCCTCCAATTGTGGCTCCAACCCGGGCACCAAAGCGGAAGCCTTCCGTGAAACCAAAGGCCCATCGACGGCTGAGTCCGGCCATCCGCGCCCGGCTTGTCGCAGCCGCGAAGGCTCGGTGGGCAAGAGTGTCACGAATGGCCAAGCAGAAAGGGCGCAAAGAAGTGAACCACCAAAAGGGCTGATGGCATGGTCTTATCTCGACGAACACCAAGGCGAGCCTGACATCCAGACGAAGGATGATTTCGTTTGCCAGCACTGCCCCGAATGGTCCGGGCTGGGAGTGATTGATGTACTGGCTGGAACCGCGCCGCGCTGAGCGCGCTGTTGGCGCGGTGCGGCGCACGGCGGAGCAAAGCAAACTGGCCCGTGAATTGTTGGATTCGCACGCCATCTTTTATCCCCCACATTTAAGTCCATGCTTGCGTAATTGGAAAACGAATCCAAAATTCTGACGAGGAAGCACCATGCCAACGCCATTGTCACATTCTGCTTATCTGGCCTTCCTTGCCAGTCTGAAGGAACGCGTTCTCCGCGCTCGAATTTTGGCGGGCCGAGCGGTAAACAATGAATTGATCCATCTTTACTGGGACATCGGGCAAGGATTGTCGAAAAACAGCAGACAGCGGGGTGGGGCGATTCCGTGATTGACCAAATCTCCCGGGATCTGCAGAAAGCATTCCCGCGCGCATCCGGTTTTTCGCCGCGAAACCTGCGCAGTATCAGACAATTCTATTCCGCTTATTCAGATCCATCATTTTGGCTGCAACCTGCAGCCAAATTGGAGTCGGTCAACAGTCGCGCTCAATTTCTCCAGCAGCTTGTCGCGAAAATTCCGTGGGGCCAACACTTACTGATTCTGAACAAAATCATCGATCCCGCCGCCCGCCTTTATTATCTCCAGGCCACCGCTCAACTTGGCTGGAGCCGGAGTGTGTTGTTCAACCAAATCAAAGCCGGCGCTTACGAACGGGCAGTAAAGAATAAGAAGACTCACAATTTCGCGCTCGCGCTGCCCGAACAACTGGCGGAACAGGCCGACGAAATGATCAAGAGCAGCTACAATCTGGAATTTCTTGGCATGGGTCGCGCGATGAAGGAACGCGAGCCCCCGACGATCAGCCTTCCATCGGCATCATCCTTTGTGCGGAAAAGAACGACGTGGAGGTCGAATTCGCCCTCAAGACGAAAACCAATCCCATCGGGGTGGCCGAATACCGGCTCCAGCCCAAGTTGCCCCCCAGTTCAAAGGCCGGTTGCCCAGCGCCAAACAGTTGGCCGGCGCCGTGCGCGACGTCCTGCCAACCGAGAAATAATCGGCCAAGGAATCGTCTATTCTTAAATTTTGCGTGGTCAATATCGGGCCACCACCTTATAAAAACCGTTGCTTGGACTGGTAATTCGAACCCATTCTTTGGCGGCGTCGAAGTCCGCCCATTTCTCCCCGTTGACCGACACTGTTTTCATAGGCTGGCTGCGCGGGTGACGCAAACGTACGAACAACGCGGAGGGAAGTGTGCGCGGTTCCAAATCAATCAAGGCGGAAAAGTTTCCTGCCAGACACTAATTAGAGCTTGCCGTCGCTGTCCAGCCTCGACAGACAATGGCCAGGTGGGATTTTTCGTAACCGCTGAAAGATTTCAGACGAATTTAATGTTAAATTCATCTCCCCTATTGAACCTCTGCATATTCATGAATCACAAACCTCCTCATTATTGTCAAACGAACAGCAATGCGGTCCCGCAACTCAAAGCGCGGACCAAGTCCAAGCAAACCAGGCTCAGGACCAAGATATTCCAGGCGCGGCAAATCCGGGTCACGGGGCATGTGGAAGTGCGATTTGCCGTGCCGCTCTATCAATTCGCAAACCGATTTTACCGCTCAACGGCTGGGTAAGGCTGCAATCGCATGAACCCTACCGCCATCGGCTTAATCCGCGGTGTCCCTCCTTCCTCGCCACGAGAGGATCGTCAACCAAAGGGCCAAGCGGCAGTCTCTAAATTTGGCAGCCAAAGCATTGGGGTCATCCTGGGCACGTCTATCCTGACGATGACTTTTTGCTTTGACGCACGGGCCGACGTGGCCGGAAAGGCGAGCGAGAATGGTATCGAGCACGACCGTTTCGACTTCGAAGAGGTGATTTTTCGGGTAAAGGCGACGGCTGGTCTGGCTTAAAGCGCCCTCGTCCTGAACTTCTGGGAGGAGCCTGTTGCTGATATGGAGCTGGGGAGTTTTTTTCTTCGGCTGTGAACTCCAAAGTTTTGCCCGCCTGAGCCAGCGCCTGAAAAAGAAGTTTCCCAAACTGCCGATCTGCCGGGTGGCCGACGCCCCTTTATGGCTGCCAGGCCGTGTTCGCGGCCTGGCAACTTCACGATTGGAAATATGTCTTGACTCTTAAGGAGGGCCGCCAACCCACCTCGTGTGATGAAACCATCCGCCTGCTGCCCCTCCACCCGGCCAACATGTTTTCTGCGCCACCGCCACCGCCAACGCCACCGCCTCCGAGAACGGAGAACGGGAAAGAGAGTCTTTTTTTCCCTCTCTTCCGGCACAGTTTACTTTCCGAGGCAATTGAGGAACGATGGGCGGATGATGGCATTGTTTGACATTGGTAATACCCATACGCATGTCGGGTTGGCGGATGGGCGGAAAATCGTGTGCCACGGGGATGTGAGGACGCAAGATTGGGCAAAGGGCGAGGCGCAGGCGGCGGCGCTGCGGTTGCTCACTCCGAAGCGGACGAGGAACACAAAGAACGAGACTACGGTCACGGGCGCTATTCTGTGCAGCGTTGTGCCGAAGGTGACGCCTGGGGTCTGCGCCTTTGTAAAGAAGACTTGGAACCTGCCCTGTCTCGAACTGACGGCCCAAACCGTGCGGGGCGTGGGGATTGATTATCCCCGGCCAAAGACGATTGGGCCGGATCGGTTGGCCAACGCCGTGGCGGCTTGCCGCCATTTCGGAGCGCCCGTGGTGGTGGTGGATTTCGGCACGGCGGTGACGTTTGATATTGTGGACCGGCACGGCAATTATGTGGGAGGCGTGATCGCGCCCGGCTTGAATGTCATGACCGATTATCTGCACGAAAAAACGGCGTTGTTGCCGCGTGTCGAGATTCGCGAAATGCCGAAGGTCATCGGAAAGAATACAGAGGAAGCCATGCTGATCGGGGCGGTGCATGGGTATCGCGGATTGATCCGCCAATTGCTGGCAGAGTTGAAAAAGGAGTTGCGCTGCCGGCGTCTTCCCGTGGTGGCGACGGGCGGGTATGCCCGGTTAATGGCAGCCAAACTGCCGGAGATAACGGCGGTGGAACCGATGCTTACTTTGGAAGGGCTGCGGTTAGTTTGGGAGGCGCACGCGAGGGGGGAACGGGCAAATGGAATCGGAAATGGGGAAGCCTCAGGCGGGACGCCTGACGCGGCGACCGGGACGGTCGCGGTCCCCGGAAAATTGCGTTGAAGATGTTTTTGTTTCTTATGCCGAAAATTAGTTTGATTATTCCGCACCAATTGAGCCAGGACGAAGCCAAAGCGCGCGTCTCCCGGCTGATCGCGGAAGGCCGCGCCAAAGCGGCGGACCAAATCAGTGAAGCGGAAGAAACCTGGAGTGGCTACGTCGATACGGTCAGGTTTCGCGCGCGGGGCCTTTCCATCACGGGGAAACTGGAAGTGCAGGCAACGGCAGTTCTCATTGACCTGAACCTGCCGTTGGCGGCGTTTCCGTTCAAAAGCCGGATTGAGCAAGAACTGTTGGCACACGCCCGGCAATTGCTGGCGTAACTGCTATTTTTTCGCCCGGCGTTTTTCCGCGCCGGGCAGGCGCCGGCTGGCGGAGCGAGCGTGGGCGTCGAGTCCTTCCATTTCGGCAAATTTCTCCACGGCGCGCAGGGCTTTTCGCAACGACTGTTTCTTGTATTCGATGATGCTGGTGCGGCGCTGAAATTGGTCCACGGTCAAGCCGGAGAAGCTGGCGCCAGTGCCGCCCGCGGGCAAGGTATGGCTCGGTCCGGCGACGTAATCGCCCAAAACCGCCGGAGATTCGTTGCCGAGGAAGATGGCCCCGGCGGTTTCCAGCAAAGTGGCCAGGCGGGCTGGCTGCCGGGCCATGATCTCCAAGTGCTCGGGGGCGAGGCGATTGGCCAGCTCGATTCCCTGCGGGATGTCTTTGACCTGCACCAGCCAGCCGTTGCGGCCGAGTGCGCGCTCGATCAATTCGCGGCGGGAAAGGGATGGCAATTGGCGCGTCACTTCACGTTGCACGGCGGCCAGGAGTTTGGCCGAAGGTGTCAAGAACCAAACCCGTTCGTGGCCGGAACCATGTTCCGCTTGCGCCAGAAGATCGGCGGCGACGAGTTCAGCGGGGGCGGTATCGTCGGCCAGGACCAACAGTTCGCTGGGGCCGGGGAGCGAATCCATGGCCGCCCGGCCAAAGAGGAGCCGCTTGGCCGCGACGACGTAAGCGTTGCCGGGGCCAAAAATTTTATTGACTCTGGCGATGGTCGCGGTGCCGAGGGCGAGGGCGGCAATGGCCTGGGCGCCGCCGAGGCGGTAAATCTCCGTGGCCCCAGCCGAGCGGGCGGTGAAGAGCAAGGCGGGATTGACCTGGCCCTGCCGATCGCAGGGCGTGCAAACGACAATTTCCCGGCAACCTGCCGCGCGGGCGAGAGGCACGGTCATGAGCGCTGTCGAGACCAACGGCGCCGCGCCGCCGGGAATGTAAATGCCGACGCGCCGGATGGGATCGAATTTCTCCCCGACCAAAGCGCCGTGGCTGTTGCGCATGGACCAATCCTTGCGGCGCGAGCGGCGGGCGAAGGCTTCGACATTCCTGGTGGTCTCAGCGATGGCCGAGCGCAAGCCCCGGTCAGCCTGCAAGGAGGCGGTGAGCAGTTCCGCCTGGCTGACGGCAAACTGTTCCGGCTCCAGCCGCGCGCCGTTAAAGCGCTCGGTCAGCTCGGTCAGGGCCGCATCGCCGCGCGTTTGCACAGCCTCGATGATGGTTCGGGTTTGCTCTTCTATCGCGGAATCAAATAAACTGGACGGCGCGAGCAGACGTTCGACTTGCGCGGCGAAGTCCGCGGCGCGCCAGGAAATCACATTCATGGGGCGAGACACTAGGGGAACGGGAAGGAAAAGTCAAAAAGACGGCGGAGGTGCGTCTTGTTAATTGGTGCCCAGTTTCTGAATCCAGGCGGCGCTGGGCGCGTACTGGGTAAAGGCGTCTTCGCCGAGAGTGGCGCGGGCGGTTTTTTCGGTTTCAGCCTGAATGGCTTTGAGGACCACTTCGACCCGTTCGGGGGGAATATCTTTGTTTGACAGGACTTGGCGTTTCTCCTCCTCCGCGGCTTGGCGCATATCGACGAGGGTTTGGGCGGCCTCGGTGGGCAAATCGAACCGCTCTGCCAGGACGCAAAGCTTTTGAAATTCCGGGTCTTGAGAGCGGTCCAATTGGGTAATGCGATCCGGCGCCAGGTCTCCTTTGAACTCCGCCAGCATCGTCTGCTCGGCGGCGGCTTGGGCAGCGCGCACCGCGTCGTCGTTGGTGTTCTCGAATTGGTAGGCGAGGTCAATAGCTTGCTGGCGGCGGAAAAGGTCGCGGAACTCCTGCTCGCTGGGATTGAAGCCGACCAGTTGTTCGCGCAAACGGTCGGCCGTGGGCGACATGGTCAAATCGTATTCCTCTTTTTCCCGCGGAGTCAAAACGCGCAGGAAGGCGGCGTCCTGCTCGCGCTGGATGTCGCGCAGTTTCTCAAGCGCGCCCGGCGACGGCTGGCCGTCCTGCTCCAGGTATAAAACGCGTTCGCGCTCACCCTCGAATTGATCGCGCAAGGCCAGCACCTGGGAGCGTTTGTCCTCCGTTAGAAAGGCGAGGCGGCGATTGTCTTCGTCGGAATCGACAAAATATTTGTTGAGTTCGCGTTCGTAGTTGATGCCGAGCAATTCGCGCAGGACGGCGGGCAGCTCCTTGTTGATGGCGGCTAATTGCTTTTCGCGTTCTTCGAGCTGGGGCTGTTTGAGTTTGCGCTTTTCGTTGGTTTCCCAGAATTTAAACTCGCGGCCGTTCTGATAATACTGTCCCCGGCGCTGGGCGTAAAGGCGCATGACGTCCGTCAGGATGATGTCTTGAATGGTGACTTGGGGGCACCCAATGGCGCGGAGATTGGCGATGTATTGACGGTAATCAGTCGATTCGAGCTGGCTCCAGTTAAAGTTGTTGGAGACATAGACCGTGGAGGGAGGCATCGGGGGCAGGGTGGTCGCCGCCGTGGCCCTGGCCCTCCAGGCGGCCACTTCCGCCTCGGCCGAAGCGCGCTCCCGCGCGGCTTGCTGGCCGGAGTATTGGCCAAAATAGACAAATCCCGCCGCCAACACCGCAATGTTGGTTAGCATCAGCAGGATGACGAACCTCGTCTTCATGCCAGCAAAGTAAGAAAAAACCCAGGACCGGGCAAGGCTATGTTCACTGGCGAGGTGATGGGTAGTCCTAGATGGTAGGGACGGCTCTCCGAGCCGTCCGCGGTCGCCTCGGCAAGGCGACCCTACCTTTCCCAAGTCCGCCGCCACTCATCACCTGTCGAGCCAGGCCAGCGAACTCTTCCGCATTGCGGTTTGACGGCAAGACCTTAGCTTTTCCCGGTGAATGACCGTTTGCCGAAAGTAACCATTATCATTGCGGCACGCGTGGATGAGACCACCGTGCGCGCGGTGGCGGCCACCCAGCAACTGGATTATCCGCCGGAGAAACTGGAAATCCTGCTGGCGCGGGGGAAACAGCCGTCGGTGCAACGCAATGCGGCCATCCGTGCGGCCACGGGCGAGCTTATTTATTTTTTGGACGACGATTCCCTGCCTTTGCCGGAAAACCTGCGGCGGGCGGTGGATCTGTTTGATTCAGCGGATGTGAAAATGGTGGGTGGGCCGAGCATTTGCCCTCCAGAAGCGCCGGCTATGGAACAGACTTTCGCGCTGGTAATGGGCGCCTGGCTGGCTTTTTTTACCAGTCGCGCGCGTTATCGAAGCGTTGGACAGGCGCGCGCCACGGGCGAGAAGGAGTTGATTCTTTGCAATCTTCTGGCGCGGCGGGACGCCTTGATGGAACTGGGGGGATTTAACGAGGCGTTGTATCCCAACGAGGAAAATGCGCTGATGGACGAATTGCAAAAGCGGGGCGGCAAGTTGATTTATGATCCGCGGCTCCTGGCCTATCGCCGTCCGCGGGCCACCTTGCGCGCCTTCTGCAAAATGCTTTTGAACTATGGACGCGGACGGGCCGAACAATTCCGCCTGCATCCGACGCTCGGTTCGGCGCCGAATTTCGTTCCGCCCCTGTTTTGCTTATACCTCGTGGCGTGGCCTTTCCTGCCAGCGCTCGCCCGCTGGGCGCTGGCTGTTTATGGCGCGGCGGTTTTGGTTCAGGCGCTGGCCATTGTCCCTCTAAGAAAACTGCATTGGCTGCCGGGGATATGTGGTTTGATCGCTGGCAGCCACATTTTGTACGGCTTGGGGTTTTGGCGCGGCTGCCTGACGAAACCGAAGCCGCCGCTGGCGGCGGTGGTTGCCGAAGTGAAAATAGAACGGCTGCGTTGACCGAAAGACCATCCGATGGAAGAAGAAAAAAAAGATGATTCCGGCAGCGCCAATGATTTATTGACAACGGTCTATGAGGAACTGCGCAGGCTGGCGGCGCAGCGGATGGCACGAGAGTCCCCAGGACAAACGCTCCAGGCCACCGCCCTGGTGCATGAGGTGTGGCTGCGCCTGGGGGGAGACCGGCAGCCTGCCTGGCAAAACAAAGCCCACTTTTTTGGCGCGGCCGCCGAAGCCATGCGCCGCATTCTCATTGACAAGGCGCGGCGCAAAAAAGCGGTCCGGCATGGCGGGGGCATGGAACAGGTGCCATTGGAAGGCATGGAGATTTCCTGCGGGATGGAGGATGAGCAATTGCTGGCGTTGCACGAGGCGCTGGAGCATTTGGCGCAAGTGGATGCGGAAAAGGCGGAGCTGGTGAAACTGCGGTTTTTCGCCGGCCTGTCCATCGATCAAGCGGCCAAAGTCCTGGGGATTTCCGAGCCGACGGCAAAACGCTATTGGGCTTACGCCCGCGCCTGGCTTTATCGCGAAATGAATCGGAAGTGAAGGGTCAAGGTTTCCGGCGCTGCGAAACCTTTGCATCCCGCCAGGACGCGCTGTAGCGGACGTAAGCGAGCGCGCTCAGGGCGAGCAGCAGTCCTAAAAAGCCGAGCCCGATGATAAAGGGTTTTTTCGCGACGAGTCCCAGATCAACCAGCAGGTAGCTTCCCAAGCCGCAGCCCGCCAGTCCTCCGACCAAAAGCCGCCATTTCGAGCGCAGAGAGGCGAGAAGGACAAAAAGCAGCGTCGCGCTCAAGTAGATCCAAACATCCGTCCGCACCAGCGGGTCTGATCGGTGCGACATCGCGTTGAGGAAGAGCGGGCTTAAGACATGAAGCAAGGCGAAAATCTCGAAGAGTTTGCTCGCGCGTCGAAGGTCCAGGCTGCCCGCCTTTTCCGTGATGAGCATGACAAGGAGAAAAAGCAAACCGTTCAATGCCAGCGAAAACATTTGTTGACGGTCGTGGTCAAAATAGGAAAAGCGGTCGGTGGTGACGCCGAGCAGGCTCAACGTGGGACCGTTCAAAGCGATGACGTCGAGGCATCCGACCAATGCCACCAGCGCGACGAGATGAAAGGGCAGGGTCCACCGCACGAGTCCTTTCCGCTCCAGGACGAGAGCGGCGATTTCGGCCGCGGCCAAGGGCAGACACCAGCGGGCTTTGATTTCCGGCGGCTGGCTCAACCAGCCAAAAAGGAGCAGGACGCTGAGATACGTCGCCTCGGCCAGAGCCGCCGACGTCCAGGCGAACCCGGTCATGCGGAGCCGCCACAAGCCCAGAGCGGAAAGGACCAGTGCGGTCGCGGCTGAGGCGGCGACTTGTTGGTTGGTGAAATTGCCGGGAAAAAGCTGGGAGATTTGCGGGGGCGCTTGCGCCATCCAGCCCAATTCCGCCAGCAATGAGAGCGTGCAAGGAGCGATGGCCAAAGCGGCGCCGGCGAGAAAATTGGCCGCGGCCAGCTTTTCTTTGGCGCGGTAGGCGGCAAAACCAGCGGCCAGGAGCACAGAGGTGAAAAAGAAAGGGACCATCCAGCGCCAGGGAGGAGTTAGGTCCTGGCGCAACATCCAGACTGTCAAAACGGTGGCGACGACGGCCAGCCATGCGCCGGCGGAAAGAATGGTTTGCAGCGGCGTGATGCGGCGCGCGTCAATGATCCAATGGTCTTCCTCGGCCAATAAGCGGCGATGAATCGTCTCAAGCGCATCGCGCTCTTCGACGGAAATAATATTCTGGCTTTGCCAGGCGCGGGCCTGGTGGGAATAGTCGCTGATGCCGCGCCGCAGCAAATCGTCGTACAACTTAGGCTTCATCCGCACGGGCTCCCCCAGCAGGAAACGGCCCAGTTCCACCGCGATTTCCGCG
>JBKQWF010000204.1:0-8457 GCA_052139695.1 Limisphaerales bacterium | reverse complement strand
GAA
Source organism: Limisphaerales bacterium (assembly GCA_052139695.1). Classification (GTDB taxonomy): domain Bacteria; phylum Verrucomicrobiota; class Verrucomicrobiia; order Limisphaerales; family Palsa-1400; genus PLGF01. The sequence goes on along the minus strand of JBKQWF010000204.1, from coordinate 8,454 downwards.
CCCATTGCTGGAGTTGGGCGCGATCAGGCTCCGATAGCGTGACGGCAGGAGCGATTTTAGCCATGCCGCGAATTTTAACAGAAAGTTGACATATGTCTAGCTATTTCAGGGACACTACACTAGGCAGCGGTTTGATTTTGGGTTCGTCGTCGTTTTGGGGTCGGTTCGTGGTATTGTCATATTCCAGGGCGCTTGTCCTGCCGATACCGCAACCACATCGCGTAAAACCTCGACTGCCCATTGGAATCTAAGTTTCCGCGCCAGCCAGCCAGAATATCAAAACGAAATGCCGCCATCCACGTCAAGAAAAGTGCCGGATTGAATCAACTGTTACGGATTGTCCGTTCCCGCGTAACGCTGGGCGACCCACTCTGAATCAACGTTGGACGGTGGCGGGTTTGCAGTGCCATTGTTATTCAACGCAAACTGGATGGTTTGATAGTTTTGCCAGCGATGGGGTTCCGCATGCCCGTCGCAAAAGTTGAAGACCGCCGTGTTATCGCCGTGAAAAGCAGCCGGCGCATCATCGGCATCAGCGAAGGCGGACCCTTTGAATCCGTTGGCCACGTCGCCACTAATTGTCATCTCCCAAGACCCAACGTTTTCGCCACGGGCGTCGGTGGCTTCGATCCAAATGAACCTGGCCGACGGATGTTGGACCTGATTTTTCTTGGACAGGGTAGTACTCCCGTGACCCTCGCCGTTTAAACCCACGGAACCCGAATAGCTGTCGTAACAAAATGGCCCGCCCGAGCCTGGGGTGAATTTTTGAGAATTATGTCTGTCGCCAGGGCAGTGCATAATGTCGGCATTGGGAGCATAGTGGTAGAGCGAACCGGAAATGGCTGGCAAAGGTTGCACATACCCGTGTTGAATGCCGGAGATCCAGCCTTGTTCAGTGGTTTTGTCTGGTGCCGGTTGTTGCTGATCGTTGTAAAGGTCCACCCGCCACGGGCAGCCGTATGGGGTCGTAGAGACATTCGGTGAGAAATAAGTGCTCAAGTTCAGCAAGAGGTCATTGCAGTCATCGGCATACATCACCCACCCATAGCCAAGCTGTTTCATGTTGCTGAGGCAGGCGGTCATGGTGGCTTGCTGTTGGGACTTTACCAAAGCGGGCAGCAACATGGACGCCAAAATGGCGATGATGGCAATGACGACGAGCAGTTCAATCAAGGTGAAGCCATGGGAGGTCCCGGGGCTCAAACGGTTCGCGCGGGCAGTGGTTTTCACGTATTCAATGCTAGCGCAACAATTATTGTTCTGCAAGATTTTAAGGGCGTTAGGGTGTCAAATTCTTGGAGTGCTTAGGCTTTCGGAAGGCGACGCGTTATTGGATTACCAATTTCCTAGGCTTCTGCTTCGCCTTTATCCAGCAGGATGACTTTCAGCTTGCCGGGGGCGTGGGCGGGTTGGGCGAATTTATCGACCAGGCTGGGCGCGGAGGGAGCGGGAATTGAGGACGGTGGCGGCGGCTGTGGGGCGGAGGAGGATTGCAGGGCGGAATGGAGGGCGCTTTCCACCAGTTGGGTGCAATGGATTTTGACCGGGGGCAGGGGGCCGAGGCTGGGAGCCAGTTCTTCGGCGGAAAGGGCCAGGACTTCTTCGGCGGTTTTGCCGCGGATCATTTCGGTGGCGAGGCTGGCGACGGCGATGGCCGTCTCGCAGCCGAAACTTTGGAAAGTAGCTTTGTCAATTACTTTTTTGCCCGCCTGTTCCTTGAATTTGATCCAGAGCCGGATCATGTCGCCGCAGGCGGCGCTGCCCGCCGTGCCCACGGCGTCGGCCCCGGCGAGTTCGCCCAGGTTTTTCGGGTCGCGCAGGGCTTCTTCGATGCGCGCTTGATAATCGTTGGCGGGGTTCATGTCGTCAGTTCCAAACGGTAACGCGGGATTTTCGGATCAATCTCCTTGGACCAGGCGTCGATCCCGCCGCGCAGGCAACGCACCTGGCGGAATCCCTGGCCGGTGAAATAGGCGGCGGCGTCGAGACTTTGCTGTCCGCGATGGTCGTAAATGACCATCAGGCCTTCGCGCGGCCAATGGCCCAGAATGTCCTGCATGACGGGCTGTGACAAGAGAACAGCGCCCTCGATGCGCGCGGCCTCGAACTCCTCCCGGCTGCGGACATCCACCAACCGCACGCTGCCCGCTTCACGCAGTTTCGCCAATTCCGCGGGCGCGATTAGCAATTCCTGGTCCTGCTCATGGCTGCTCTGGATGTGCCGCAAAACTTCGTCCGGGTCCAAATTATTGCGCGCGCAAAGGCCGGCGAGCGTTTCGTCCGGCTGAAAAGCGCAACTGGCGCAGCCGCCGATGTGATAGCGTCGAAACAAGGCCCGTTGCGCGCCGGGGAACAGTTCCAGCACGCGCTTCATCGTGGCCGAAGGTTGGAGAGTTTCGGTCATGCGGCGAAAAACTTTTGAATTTCGACGATCACTTCGGCCAGGCGGTCCACTTCCGCCGCAGTGTTGTAAAAATAAAAACTGGCGCGCGCCGTCGAGTCCACCCCCAGCCGTTTCATCAAAGGCTGGTTGCAATGGTGCCCGCCGCGCAGGGCGACGCCCCGTTGGTCCGCCACCGTGACGACGTCATGGGCATGAATGTCGCGCAACAAGAAACTCACCACCCCGGCGTGATGCCGCGGCGGCCCGAAAAGCCGGACGCCGGGTAGCGCGCCGAGCTTTTCCAAGGCGTGGGCGGCCAACTCCTCGTCGTGCCGCGCAATGTGGTCCAGGCCGATGGCGCTAAGGTAATCCAACGCCGCCGCCAGACCGATGGCCGCGACAAAATCAGGCGTGCCGGCCTCGAACTTGTGGGGGATTTCCTTCCACGAACTTTGGAAAAAATCCACGTTGGAAATCATATCGCCGCCGCCGTGAAAAGGAAGCATCTGTTCGAGTCGTTCGCGCCGACCGTAAAGCGCGCCGCTCCCCGTGGGGCCGCACAGCTTGTGCCCGGAGAAGACCAAAAAATCGCAGCCGATTTCCCGCACATCGACCGGGCGATGGCCGACGCTTTGCGCGGCATCGACGAGCGTGACGATGCCCCGCTCGCGGGCGCGAGCGCACAACTCAGCCACAGGATTGATCGTCCCCAGCGTGTTCGAAACGTGCGTGAAGGCAAATAGTTTGACAGTGCTGTCCAGGTGCCTCTCCAAGCCGCTCAAATTCAGCAAACCGTCATCGCCGGAAATGGGGACGTAGGCCAATTTGGCGCCGGTGCGTTTGGCGAGCAACTGCCACGGGACGATGTTGCTATGGTGCTCCATTTCGGTCAGCAAAACGGTGTCGCCGGCTTTGAGATTTTGATCGCCCCACGCGCGGGCCACGAGATTGATCCCTTCCGTGGTGCCCCGGGTAAAAACGATTTCCGCGGACTCCCGCGCATTGAGAAAACGCGCCACGCGGTCCCGCGCGGCCTCGAACGCCTCCGTGGCGCGGCGGCTTAACTCGTGGATGCCCCGATGCACATTGCTGTTGTCGTAGCGGTAAAAATGGTCCATGACCTCAAGCACGGCGCGCGGCTTTTGCGAGGTGGCGGCATTGTCCAGATAAATGAGCGGGAACCCATGCACCTCCTGGGCGAGGATGGGAAAATCTTCCCGCAATGCTTTCCAGTTTGGAGAAGGGGTTGTCACATTAATCCCAGTTCGAGGCGGGCGGCGTCGGTCAGCATATCGCGGCTCCAGGGCGGGTCCCAGACCAGGAACACCGCTGCCTCCTTCACTCCCGGAATGCTGGAAACCCGCGATTCCACGTCCTGTTGCAAGACCGGCCCCATGCCGCAGCCGGGGGCCGTCAGGGTCATTTTAATTTCCACGCGCGAACCGCCGGTGGGCAGCGGCTGGATTTGCATGTCGTAAATCAGGCCCAAATCGACAATGTTCACCGGAATTTCCGGATCGTAGCAGGTGCGGAGTTGTTCCATGACCTGGTCCTCCGACACTTCTCCCGCGGCGGGGACTGATTCAGCCGGCCGGGTGACGGACGTCTGGCCCGCGCCCAGGTCCTGGCCCAAAGCATCGGCGTCGCGGGCGTCAATCCGGGCCATGTTGCCGTGGATCAGGACGGTAAAGCTGCCGCCCAGCGCCTGCGTAATGGTCACCGGCTCGCCGGCTTGAAGAGTGATCCTGGTCCCGGCGGGAATAAGGACTCCTTCGCAGTCGCGCTTTAGAATGATTTCCTCGCTCATGGCTTCTCTTCAGTGGTCGCGGCATCTTCGCCATTTAAACCGGCCAGCATGGCGTGCCACGGCAATATGGCGCATTTTACGCGCATTGGGAAGTGATGAACACCGGCAAACGCGCACAATTTCCCCAGCGCGGCCTCGTCCGCCTGGCCGGTGGTGACGAGGGTTTGGTATTGACTGAAATACTGGCGGGCCTGGGCCGTGGTTTTGCCCTTGAGCTGGCCGGTCATCATCGAAGCCGAGGCCTTGGAAATGCAACAACCGGAACCCTGGAAACTAATGTCCTGGATGACATCGCCCTCCAATTGGAGATAAATCGTGAAGTTATCCCCGCAGAGCGGATTATACCCCTTGGTCGCGCGGTACGCGCCCGCGGGCAGCCGGAAATTGCGCGGTTTGCGGCAGTGATCGAGGATCACTTCCTGATAAAGTTGCTCCAACTCGCTCGCCATGCGCGCCTTTCAGATGGCCGCGCCCGCGAAGCGATCTTGCAACAGGCGGTCCAGTTGCTCCCGCGCCGGGGCAATGGTCACGCGCTCGACGACATCATTGGCAAACGCGCGAATGAGCATGCGGCGGGCCTGCTCGGCGCCGATGCCGCGCGAGCGCAGGTAAAAAAGCGCCTCGTCGTTCAATTGGCCGACGGTGGCTCCATGCGTGCATTTGACATCATCGGCGAAAATCTCCAATTGCGGTTTGGTATCGACGCTCGCGTCCGCCGACAAAAGGAGGTTGCGATTGGTTTGCTTGGCGTTGGTCTTTTGCGCGTCCTGGCGAACAAAAATCTTTCCGTTGAAAACGCCGTGGGAGCGATCGGCCAGGATGCCGTGATAGAATTCGTGGCTCTCGCAGTGCGGCTGGGCGTGGTCCACGACGGTGTGGTGATCGATCAACTGTTCGTGGCGTCCCAAGTAGAGGCCGTTAAGAATGGCTTCCGCGCCCTCGCCGCTCAGCAGCGTCTGCACCTGGTTGCGGGCGAGGCGAGCCCCGGCGGCAATGGAATGGGAAATCCAATGGCTGCCGCGCGCTTGCACCGCCTGCACGGTGGAGACGTGAAAGGCGCGGTCGTTTTCGTTTTGCAGCCGGCAATGTTCGACCCGCGCGTCCGCCTCCAGCACCAATTCGGTGACAGCGTTGGTGAAATGCGGAGAGGCACTCACGCTAACGTACGACTCGACGATTTTCAGGCTGCTGGCTTTGCCGGCCAGAACAAGTGTGCGCGCCTGGACCGCGGCGCCGGGCGGACTGGCAGCGGAGACGTAGAGCAACTGCACGGGTTGTTCAACCGTCAGTCCCGCGGGGACGGATACGAAAGCGCCATCCTGAAAGAACGCGGTGTTGAGAGCGGTGAAAAAACTTTCCGTGTAACCGGCGTGCCGGCCCAAATGCGCCTCCAACTCGGATGCATTGCCGGCCAACCCCGCGCGCAAGCTGGCGAGCTGCAGCCCTCCTTTCTGCTTCGGCGCGCGGGACAAATCCTCGCGATACCAGCCATCAACAAAAACGAGGCAAGGGCCGTCCGCCTCAAGGCGAAACGGCGCAAGATCGCCAGCGGCCAATTGCCGCCCGTTTGCAGCCGCGGGATGAAGCGGCAATTGCAGGAGAGGCGAGATGTTGGTGAAACGCCACTCCTCGTGCCGGGTGGTGGGAAAACCGAGCGTCTCCAAACTTTGGCGCGCCTGCGCGCGGATCGGCTTGAGCCAGGGCGGGTTGGCCTTCACGGGGACGGAGCCAAGAGAAGCCAAAACGGCAGCCAATGGTTCAACGGCGGCGGGCGCGCGGCCCGGGGCTTTTTCCAGCGTATCCATCACGCCTTCCCATTTCCCTCGGAAGCAGCGCCTTCCAAAATCCAATCGTAGCCGCGCTTCTCCAATTCCAGGGCCAGTTCCTTGCCGCCAGACTTGACGATGCGGCCGTTGACCAGCACATGGACAAAATCCGGGACGATATAATTCAACAGTCGTTGATAATGAGTGATGACCAGGGTGGCATTGTCCGGACGGCGCAACTTCGTGACGCCGCCGGCCACGACGCGCAAAGCGTCGATATCCAGGCCGGAATCCGTTTCGTCAAGAATAGCCAGCTTGGGTTCGAGAACAGCCATTTGAAAAATCTCGTTGCGTTTTTTTTCGCCGCCGGAAAAGCCGGCATTGACGGGGCGGTTGAGCAGCGCGGGGTCCAGCTCGAGCAGGCTGGTCTTGCTTTTCACCAGCGCCAGAAAATCGACCGCGTCCAACTCCTCCTCGTGGCGCGCCTTGCGGCATTCGTTGAGCGCCGCCTTGAGAAAATAGGTGCTGTTCACGCCGGGAATTTCCACTGGATATTGGAAGGCCAGGAACAGGCCCGCTCGCGCCCGATCTTCCGGCTTCATCTCCAACAAGTCGGCCCCGTTGAACGTGACGCCGCCTGCGGTGACTTCATACTCGGAGCGTCCGGCCAGCACGCCGGCCAGGGTGCTTTTGCCGCTGCCGTTTGGGCCCATAATGGCGTGGACCTCGCCCGGTTTGACTGAAAGGCTCAGCCCTTTAAGGATTTCCTTGCCGGTCACGCCGGCGCACAAATTGCGAATTTCAAGCATCTGGGTGGTCACGTCTTTCTTTTGTTGTGAGAGGCGGCGGCTTCGTCACTTAGCCGACGCTGCCTTCGAGGCTGACGCCGAGCAGTTTTTGCGCTTCCACGGCAAATTCCATCGGCAAATGGTTGAACACTTCCTTGCAGTAACCATTGACAATCATATTGACGGCGTCCTGGGTGGAAATGCCCCGCTGATTGCAATAAAAAATCTGGTCCTCGCCGATTTTTGAAGTAGAGGCTTCGTGCTCGACGGTGGCGGTGCTGTTGCGCACCTCCAGGTAGGGGAAGGTGTGCGCGCCGCAACGGTCGCCCAGCAAAAGGGAATCGCACTGGGAATAATTGCGCGCGTGGTCGGCGCTTTTGGCGATCTTCACCCGGCCGCGATAGCTGTTCTGGCCGCGCCCGGCCGAAATGCCCTTGGAAACAATCGTGCTGCTGGTGTTCTTGCCGACATGCACCATTTTTGTGCCGGTGTCCGCCTGCTGCCGATGATTGGTCAGGGCGACGGAATAAAATTCGCCCACGGAATTATCGCCGAGCAAAAGGACGCTGGGATATTTCCAAGTGATGGCGGAGCCGGTCTCAACCTGCGTCCAGGAGATTTTCGAGCCGTCCCCCGCGCACTTGCCGCGTTTGGTCACGAAATTGTAAATGCCGCCCTTGCCTTGCTCGTCGCCCGGATACCAGTTTTGCACGGTCGAATACTTAATCTCGGCATCGCCCAAAGCAATCAACTCCACGACCGCCGCGTGCAATTGGTTGGTGTCGCGCATCGGCGCGGTGCAACCTTCCAGGTAGCTCACGTAACTGCCTTCGTCCGCGATGAGCAAAGTGCGCTCAAACTGCCCGGCGCCGGCGGTGTTCATGCGGAAGTAGGTCGAGAGTTCCATCGGGCAGCGCACCCCTTTGGGAATGTAACAAAATGAACCATCGCTAAAAACGGCGGAATTCAAGGCGGCAAAATAATTATCATTCGGCGGAACGACCGTGCCCAAGTACTTTTTCACCAAATCCGGGTGGTTTTTGACCGCTTCGTTGAAGGAGCAAAAGATGATTCCCTGCCGGCCCAATTCTTCCTTGAAAGTCGTCGCCACCGAAGCGCTATCCATGACGGCATCGACCGCCACGCCGGAGAGACGTTTTTGTTCGTCGAGCGAAATGCCCAATTTCTCGAAAGTCTTGCGCATCTCCGGATCGACTTCGTCCAGGCTGCCCAGCTTTTTCTTCGGTTTGGGAGCGGAATAATAGATATAAGCCTGATAATCAATGGGCGGATACTGCACGTTGGCCCAATGCGGTTCGGTCATGGTCAGCCAATGCCGGTAAGCCTTGAGCCGCCATTCAAGCATAAACTCTGGCTCGCCCTTTTTCTCCCAAATCCGGCGCACAACATCCTCGCTCAAGCCGGGGGGAAAGACATCGGACTCAAAGTCGCTGACAAACCCGTATTTGTACTCGGATTTGACGAAACTCTCAATTGTATCGGTGGTAGAATCCATATCGGACAAATTTAGTCCGCTTTCAGCATAGACCAGCCCCGCCAGTTGTCAACGCCGGCCCAAATCCTCGCCTAAGCCGACGAATTTCACGGTCCGGGGAGCGCGACCGTCTCGGTCGCTGTGGTCGGCGTCTCGCCGACCACATGTTTCAAGTCCTATACAATTCCTATCGAAGCATTCAGGTGCAGAGC
>JBKQWF010000203.1:0-5518 GCA_052139695.1 Limisphaerales bacterium | reverse complement strand
TTCAGGACGGAAAAACTCTGGCGGATATCACCAGACACTGGCGTGTCTGGCTAATATCCGAGGTCGCTCCGCGACAACAGGACGTATCCGGGGTCGCTCCGTGACAGGGGGACGTTCCTCGCAACCTGGGCTGAGTGATTTCAATCCTCAAAGAATGGGCGTCAGTTAATCAAAGAATGGGCGTCAGTTAATGGTATTGTAATATAATGCTTGACGAGGCATCGCTCTTTGCCGGGCTGCCGGGCAAGGCACGCAAGCTCAGAATCCAATATGCTGCGGCTCCAACGGCCCGGCAAAAATCGGTGAAATATGACAATACCAATGGGTGACTTTTTACGGATCAAGAACAGAACAAGAGGGAACAGAGGCAACAGAGGGTGGGGCTGAGCTGCCGCTCAGCCCTAATTTCGGCCTTTTTAATTCCCGCCCCGTTCTCTCGGTTTTGTGGGGTGCGATTAAGAGTGGGGGAGATTCAGCTTTCATTCTCCCAACGGGAGAAAATCATTCAGCCTGGGGTTGCGCCGACCTCCAGAGAGGCTGCCCCAGGTCAGTCCATTATTTGCCCCTACCCTGAGCGGGTTAAGGAGCCGTCAAGAAATAACGGATTTACAAATAGGACGCCGGGATTTTGGCGGCGGCGAGGAGCATATCCGCATGGATCTGTGTCGGAATTGGGGTCGTCGGAATTGGGGTTCCTAGCTTTGCCACTTTTTCATTGATATGAAACTGCCCGCAAGGGCAGACCGCGAGAATGGCTGAGGCTCCAATATCCCGGAGTGAAGTTGGGGTTGTACTTAAACATTTCACAGATGGAAAAGCGCAAAACGCCAACACTTATGGCACTACTCATTGGAGGCAAATCTAAACATTTTTACATTTTGAGATTTATTTGGCAGTGGTTTAAGGCGGTGCGGAGCGCGGCGCTCACGCTCATATAATCGAAATTTCTTCTTCCGCGTATTCTGCGTATTCAGCGGTGCTCTGTTTTCTAAAAAATCGCCATTCCTGAGCCAGGCGCAAAACCTCTTCAAAAGCCTTCCGTAGGATTTTAATCTTGACGCATTCGTGTTATCATTGCCCGGCATGCAAACAATGCCACGCTGACGAGCGCCAATCGTGTCAGTCCTTGATATTTGCACTTTTTGCTTTTCCTTTTAGCAGCTGCGCGACGTAACCCCAGCGGCCCATCGCCAGTTCTTGCGCCACCCAGCCGTAACCATGCAATCGAGTTTAACGCAAAGGCGCGGAGCCGCAAAAGCCGCGGAGGAACAAGGCGAAAATGGTTCCCAGACCAAGGCTCACCGTTTGGTGACCCGGATGGCCAGGGGCTGTCTCTTCTTTTGCGCCTTGTCGTCTTCGCCGTGCAAATCCGAAGAATTGCGCGTTCTTGGCAATGTTTTTTCTCTCCGCGCGCTCTGCGTCTCTGCGCGCTACGGCTGGCTCGTTCCTGAGAAAACTTCTCTACCACGAACGTCACGAAGTCTTGAAAAGAAAAACCCAAACCTCCTTTTCTTCGTGGTCTTCGTGGTGGAATTTGGGTTGCGGCTCGCCGCGCTGTGCCGTTGCGTTGAATTCCACCAGTGTTACCGCATGGATACGGCTCAGTTCATGAGCCACGCGCAAAACCAGTTCAAAATCCTTCCGTAGGATTTTAATCTTGACGCATTCTTGTTATCATTGCCCCGCATGAAAACAATGCCACGCTCTCGAGGACCGCGATGACGCGCAACGGCAAAATCGCCCGGCTCCCCCTGGCCGTCCGTCAGCAACTCAACCAGCGCCTCCAAAACGGCGAGCTGGCCCAGGACCTCCTCTCCTGGTTCAACCGCCTGCCGGAAGCCCAGGCCAAGAGAAACAGGACCGCATCCGTCAAATCCTGGGCATCGGTGAGGCGTACGGCCCCTGGCGCCGCCCCGGAAAGCCTGCTTCCACCCAAACCCGAACCTAATTGAGCTAAATTGAACCAAATTGAGCCGCCAACACCCCCCGGGGGGGGCCGCCGCGCTGGCCGCTGGGGCTTTGCATTGTGTTGGATCGAGGTCCTGCAAATGTGCCACGCCTACGGCGTTGAGCAGTGCGCGCTCGAGCAAGATGCGTGTAAGATGCAGGCAGCAGCACCGCCCCACCGATTTTTTTTGTCGGCGGACAGGCTTAATCGCATCCCATTTCTCCGCCGGGCTTGACTTTGCCCATCAGGCCGCTGAAATGGAGGTTGTCAGACACAACGGAAAAGAAAGTTGCAGCATTTTATGAGGACCATTCGCACAGCAATTATCGTCGTCGCCCTGCTTTTATTGCCGGGCCTTATGGCGCGGGCCGAAGTCAAAGTGTTAATGGAACGTAATGCCGAGGGCGATCCCCATTTCAAATTCAAAGGCGTCCCCCAGCCGGTCAGCCATGACGCCGCCGACCGGGACCACGCCCGCTTTACCATTGTGGACGGCGAAAGAGATCCGAACGGCGGCAATCTGCGCGCGCTCAACGACGGCCGGTTGCCGGAGGAAGCCGATGACCCGGGCGGCAATTTTTTCTTTGCCGCCGGCAGCGAAGGGGGGCGGCTCCAGCTCGATCTGCGAAGTGTCATCGACATCAAACAGGTCAATACCTATTCCTGGCATCCCGCCAGCCGCGCCCCGCAGGTCTATGATCTTTACGCCGCCGACGGGACTGCGGCTGATTTCAATCCCGAGCCCAAACGAGGGACCGACCCGGCCAAATGCGGTTGGAAACTCCTGGCCAAAGTGGACACGCGGGAAAAGTTTGGCGACGCGGGCGGACAATATGGCGTGAGCATTTCGAATGATTCGGACGCTTTGGGCAAGCTCCGATATTTTCTTTTTGACGTATTCAAAACCGAAAACACCGACGGCTTCGGCCAGACTTTTTTCAGTGAAATGGATGTCCGCGCGGTGACGCCCTCTGAAACAGAAACGCCCGCCGGCGGGGGCGCCAAGACTCGCGCCAAAGACTTCGAATGGACCCTGGATGTTTCCCGCTCGCCAGATTTAAAGGAATGGGCGGAAACGAAACTGACGCCCGCCGTGGACCAATGGTATCCCATCTGGGAAGATTGTCTGGCCAGCGACGGCTTTACCGCGCCAAAAAAATTCGCCATCACCATCAAGCCGATGCGCGGCGTGGCCGCCACGAGCGATACGGACGTGGTGGTGAGCGAATCCTGGATCAAGGGCCAGATTCAGAAGCCGGACTGGAATGAGGCCGTCGGCTCGGTCATGCACGAGCTGGTGCATATCGTGCAACAGTATAAAGGCCGAGGCAATCCGGGCTGGCTGGTGGAAGGAATTGCCGACTACTTCCGCTGGTTCCACTATGAACCGCTGGAGCATCGCCCCAAGCTCTCCCCACAAAGAGCCGCCCGGGCCAAGTATTCCGACAGTTACAAAACCACCGCGGGTTTCCTGGAATATGTCGCGAAGAACCACGACCATGAATTCGCCGTGAGAATGAATGCGGCATTGCGCCAGGGCCGATACAGCCCCGAATTGTGGAAGGAATTCACCGGGATGACCGTCCAGGACCTTTGGAGCGAGTATATCAAGTCGTTGCCAGCGGAGACGGCTGGCGGGCAAACTGGCCGGCACGCCTTTGCCATCGGCACAAACGATTTTCTCCTTGACGGACACCGCCTGCAAATCCGCTGCGGCGAAATCCACGCCGCCCGCGTGCCGAAGGAATATTGGCATCAGCGGCTGCGCATGGCCAAAGCCATGGGTCTGAATACAGTCTGCGCTTATTTGTTCTGGAACCTGCATGAGCCGGAGCCGGGGAAATTTGTCTGGAGCGGCCAGGCCGATGACGCGGAGTTCTGCCGCGTCGCGCAGGAGGAGGGCCTGTGGGTGATCTTGCGGCCCGGCCCCTATTCCTGCGCGGAATGGGAAATGGGCGGCTCTCCCTGGTGGCTTTTGAACAACGACGACATCCAATTGCGCACGCGAGATCCGCGCTACCTCGACGCCGTCAAATCCTATTTGCATGAAGTGGGCCGCGTCCTTGGACCGCTGCAAATCACGCACGGCGGCCCGATCATCATGGCGCAGGTGGAAAACGAATACGGCTCCTTTGGCCATGACGCCGCGTACGTGGACGAGATCCGAAAGACCTTGCAGGCGGCGGGATTTGATGTGCCGCTCTTCGCCTGCAATCCGCCCGGGGACATGAAGAACGGCCTGCTCACCAATCTGTTTCAGGCGGCCAATTTTGGCAGCGAGCCGGAAAAGAATTTCCAGGCATTGCGCCAGTTGCAATCCTCCGGGCCGCTGTTTTGCAGCGAGTTTTATCCCGGCTGGTTCGATACCTGGGGCCAGCCGCATCATTACGGCAAATTGGATTCCTACCTGGGCGATCTCGAATACATGCTTTCCCACGACGCCTCCTTTAGTATTTACATGGCCCACGGCGGGACCACCTTTGGCCTTTGGTCCGGTTGCGATCAACCGTTCAAACCCGACACCTCGACCTATGATTATGACGCGCCCATTAGCGAAGCCGGCTGGGCCACGCCCAAGTTTTTCCGCACGCGCGAGCTTTTCGCCAAATATCTTTTGCCCGGTGAAACGTTGCCGGAGCCGCCCGCGCCCAATCCGGTCATTTCCTTCCCGGCGGTGGAGCTAAAAGAAACCGCGCCGCTTTTCGACAATCTGCCGTCCGAAATCCAGGTTACCTCGCCCCGCCCCATGGAAGCTTACGGCCAGGGCTACGGTTGCATTCTCTATCGCACGACCGTGCCGTCCGGCGGGATTCTCCCGCTCAAGGCGGCGGGCATCCGCGATTTCGGCTTTGTTTTCCTCGATGGCCAGCCGGTTGGGGTGCTGGACCGGCGCGCGACCAACGCGGCCATTCTTTTGCCCCAACGTTCGCATAAAGCTCGTCTCGACATTCTGGTTGAGCCGATGGGCCGGATTAATTTCGGACCGAAAATGGCCGACCACAAAGGCCTCATCGCTCCGGTGACCCTTGGCGAGAAAGCATTGGAAAACTGGAAAGTCTTCAATTTTCCCCTCAATGACCCGATGCTGGGCGGCTTGAAATTCAAGCCTGGTCCGGCCAGCGGGCCCGCCTTCTGGCGCGGCAGTTTCACCCTTAAGAAACCGGGCGACACTTTTCTCGATTTGGGCGAGTGGGGCAAAGGCGATCTCTGGGTCAATGGCCGCTGCCTGGGCCGCTATTGGAACATCGGGCCGTCGCAGACCGCCTACGCGCCCGGCTGCTGGTTGCATGCGGGGGAGAACGAAATCGTCATTCTCGATATTCTAGGGCCGCGGCAGCCCGTTGTTGCCGGCCTGGAAAAGCCCATCCTGGATGAATTGCACCCCGAAAAAGACTTCACCCAACATCTCGCTCCCAATTAATCCGTATCCGCAAAGTTGGATTGGGGATCGCGGGCGTCTCGCCCAATGCCACTAGTTTTTGTGGGCGCAATTCGGGGTTACTTTCAATTGTTGACGCGCTTTTTTTCGGGAACCAATTAAAGGCGGATAGGGCTGGCGCAGGTGCCGTT
>JBKQWF010000202.1:0-42261 GCA_052139695.1 Limisphaerales bacterium | reverse complement strand
GAGTCATGGATACAGTGGCAAAATTACAGGAGATGACACTCGAAAGAATCTGCAAGAAACTGCCAGGCGTGCAAAAGCGCAAGTAGTTCTAGATGCCTAAGTTACACGTTAACTTCGTGCCATTCGGGTAAAGCCTTCGCCCATCTGACCATTGACCCAGAATTCAAATTGCCCATCCGTCCGCGCGGCTCCCGGAGTAAACGTGATCACGTGACTGGCCGGCAGGACGAACAGCGTGACGCTTTGGCCGGGAACGGTCGTCCGCAACACGCCATTCGTCGGCGTGATGTTCGGCAATTGCGCGATGACGTTGTTGGCTTTCAGTTGCCACACTTGCGCTGGCCCGTTGTTGGTGAAATGGGCGACGTTCAAAACGAGCGGCGCAACACCTGTCAAATACTTGCTGACGACCATGATCGTCAACGCGGCGTCCGAACTCCGTTGTGCCGCGAAGACCGCGACCGTGTCCGGGTTGTTGGTTCCACCGGCTGAGATACTCATGTCGCCGAAGGTGGATTTCTTGCCGTCGTAGTTCCGATACATTTTGCAGGCAAGATAGGCCTCGCCGTTCGGATCTGGAACGGTCCAGCGCGTCGCCAGATCAAGCCCTTCCCGGCCAAAGATACCCAGGACATCCGCTTGCGCCGTCCCGCCGCTGATGCTGTCTTCGCCGCCCCAATTATACTCGGTGATGCCGCCCTTGGTTCCAGGATAGTTGGTTGATACCCAGGCTTTCATGCGGGGAATGAGATCTATCACACTATTGATCCAGCTCGGATCAACGTAGTTTGAGTCCCAAAGCTGCCGGGTGGAAGCGTTGCGGAGCAATTCAGTGGCGGGATCGGCATTGGTGTTCCCCACGTTGCCTTCCTGCGGGTAACAGTGCAGCGTGAAGCAGTCCAACAGCCGTACCCCGCTGTTCGTGTCGTGTTGGTGAAGCTGGTCGAGGAGCCACGGCATATAATCCCAGCCGCCGTTGGCTTTGCGGTCGGGATAATCGTTGGCGTTGAAATCATTGTGTTGGCCGGACCATTGCTGGTCGTAGCCGCTATAAAGATAGCCATTCCAACCCCATTCCTCCGGGCCCAAGACCAGCGCATTCGGATCGACGCTCTTCACCATCGAAGCGTAGGCGATCATCTTGCCCAAAATCTCCCGCATGGTCGTGCCCACCGGATGGATATCGCGATGCGTCTGATACCAAAGGCTGTGTTCGTTATCCATGATGTAGCAGCCAACGCCGCCGTTGGTTGATACTCCCCAGTTATTCGTCAAATGCTCCACGTATGCCTTCTGGAAATTGGTGTCCACCGGGACATAGCTATCATTCGGATGGTTCCAGGTAATTGGCGTGCCGTTGGTGACGCTGATGCCATTGCCGGCGTCGGGAAGGTAGGGATCATGATCTGTTTGCGGGCCGTACTTGGCGATGGAATAGCTCGGAAGAATCGTCCGATTGGCCCCGAGCTTCGGCCCCCAATCCATCATCGGGATAGTGATCAGCGTTTGCGCTCCGGCGGTCTTGCTGCTTTGGACGACCGAGTCAGCCGACTCGCCCGCCACCGATGAACTATCCGGATAGCTCTCAAAGAACCAATTGGCGCCTTTGCCGTGCGCGTTGACTTCCCAATTGTAGGTCGATTCTTCATTGCCGCCGGATCGGTTCATGGTGCAGTTAAGGTCGGACAACTGGCTGGCGGAGGCGAAGGCCATTCCATAAATCATGCTGCTGATAGGATGACGGTTGGAGGCAACGTCAATCATAACAAGATTGGTCGGATTTGGCGCCGGCGGTCCGGCCGGAGTCAGCACGATGTCGCCGACGTAGAACGCCGGCTCCGTGCCGCCAGTGGTGTTCCAGAACCAGAGACCGTCGAAATTCACGCTGTTAGCGACGCCCAGAACCGTCAGCGGTATAATGTAATTGGCCCATTGGCCGGCCAGGAGCGGACTCAAAGGATAAACGCTGACGGAGGAGCCATTGGTGAGCGCCGCGACGCCGACGGTCTGGCCGCCGGAAGCACCCCCGTTGATCCAAAAGCTTAGCGCCAAATAGGCGGACACATCCACCGCGCCTTGCTCCAGGTAGAGCGCCTGGTAACCTCCAGCCTCCACGCTGATCGAGTGGGCCTCGCCATGGACGACCGGACTCGTCGCCGACAGGCTGACCGTCGCCCAACTCCAGTTTTCCCAGCCGTTTTCAAGCTGGCCATCGTAAATAACCTGGGGGGTCTGGGCAGCGGTGCCGGAGGCGACGCCAAGCGCCAGCGCCAGCAGGCTACGGGCGCACGAGATTCTCATCTTCGGAATTATCGCATGTTTAAGCCAAATGCGCCCGCGGAGATTTCGCCTCGGTCGCCTTTGCCCCACGCCGGAGCAATGAATTTCAGTGCGGATTCTATTTACATGACAGATAACAGATTTTCAATGGCCAATTCGCAATCGCTCCACGCCAGTGCGCGTCTCATCTTTTGGACATGGCACTCTGATCATCTGCTCCGTTAGGAGCGAAATCTATGTAGAGGAACAAGATCGGATAGAAATGAAGCTCCGCTAGGAGCGGCATATTCCGGGCCGACGCCAAGTAGATGTCGCCTCTACGAGGCTCTACTCTTTAGGCAACGGGGGACTACAAAGAGGTCGCGCCTACGGCGCTGCCGCGGTGGGCAAATCTAAACATTTTTACATTTTAAGATTTATGGGGCAGCGGTTTAACAGCAAGCGCCATTCAGTCCTGGAATTACTCTTCTTGGAGAAAGCAAAAGCCCAGTCAACAAATTGACCACGGATTTCACGGATCTCACGGATGGGAATTCTCTTATCCGCGAAATCCGGGCTATCCGTGGTCAGTCCCGCCACCTCGACACTTCCATAAAAAAATTAGGGTTAATGGTATTGTAATATAATGTTTGACGGAGCATCGCTCTTTGCCGGGCCGTCGGGCATAGCGCGCAAGCTCAGAATCCTATGACAATTCCATCAACTGAGCCCGTTCTGACGTTCCCGTTCTTATTCATTGGCGTCGCTGGTCTGGAGAATGGTAGCGGCCAACAGTTGGAGGATTGATTCTCAAATGTTGAGATTGGCGCGAAACGAAGATCGCTTCTCACGATATGGGTCGAACCGTTTCCGAGACCTCCCACCTCATCGTCAAGGAATCAAACTCTTACTTCAGCGATTTTCATGAAGCGGAACAAGCTGGTCTTTCAGCCCTGATCCTCGACCAAGAAGACAATTTAGACCGCAGACCACGCAAGCATGGAATAAAGACACGGAGAGAAGTTCCTTCTTCAGCGTATTCCGAGGCGCTCTGTTTTCTATAAATTCACCATTCCTGAGCCACACGTAAAACCCGTTCAAAAACCTACCGTAGGATTTTAATCTTGACGCATTCTTGTTACCATTGCCCCGCATGAAAACTATGCCACGCTCGCGAGGACCGCGATGACGCACAACGGCAAAATCGCCCGCCTCCCGCTGGCCGTCCGTCAGCAACTCAACCAGCGCCTCCAAAATGGCGAGCTGGCCCAGGACCTCCTCTCCTGGCTCAACCGCCTGCCGGAAGTCCAAGCCATGAAAAATAGCAGCGCATTCGCCAAGTCCTTGGCGTCGGTCCCGAGAACGGCCCCGCCGCCGCCTCGGCAAGGCCGCTTCCACCGAAACCCGAACCCAATTGAGGTAAATTGAACCAAATTGAGCCACTGCTACCCCCCCGGGGGGGGTGCCGCCAAGGGTGCCGCCCCCGCCGCGATGCCCTCGCTCTCTCTTTCCGAGGGCAACAATTCCATCACGCCCCCCGGGGTGCGAGGTGTTCAGGTGGGGAAAAGTTGACATTCCCCCTTCCGCTGCCAAATCCTTATTCCTTGAACTTGGGCCCGCCCACTGCTGAACAACTCGACGCCATCAACGCCCGCGGCAACGTCCTTGTCGTCGCCGGCGCGGGCGCGGGCAAGACCCGCACCCTGGTGGACCGATGCCTGGCCTGGCTGGTGGAGGAATCCAACCAGGGCAGCATTGATGAGGTTTTGATGGTGACCTTCACCCAAGCGGCTGCCACCGAAATGCGCCGCCGCTTACGGGCCGGCCTGGAAACCGCCCCTTTGCCCCCTGCCCGCCTCGCCGAACAACTTGCCCTGCTGGAAAGCGCCCACATCAGCACACTTCATAGCTTCTGTTTCCAGCTTGTCAGCGAGCACTTTTACGAGCTGGGGCTGGACCCACAATTGAAAGTCCTGTCCAATGAGGAATCCCACCTCCTGGCGCGCCAGACGCTCGACGCCCTGTTGCAGGAGATTTACGATTCCGATAGCCCCGCCGACCTGGCCATTCAACAACTCATCCTTTCCCAAGGCGGCGATCGGGACCAGCCGGTCCGGGACCTGGTTCGGCGTCTGCATGACTATGCTCAAACTTTGCCCGACCCGGCAGGCTGGTTTGCGGCACAACTCGCCCGGTTCCAGTCCCCGCAACCCGATGAATGGCGGAACTGGTTGCGGGAACAGCTTGAAATCTGGCGACGCTCCTGGCTGGAAGCGTTGAGCCGCCAACCTTTCGCCAACACTAACGCCGCAAACTGCGCCGCCGCCCTCGCCCGCCTGCCCTCCGCTCCAACGCGGGCTGATTTTGCCGCCGCGCTTGCTTCCATTATTGACGCTGACAAACATTGGCCCCGCCCGAAGGGTCCCTGGCGCGATCCGATCAAAGACATTTTCCCGGAAGCGGAATTTCTGCATTCCGTTTGCGTCGAAAAGGAGACCGACCCTCTCGCCGAGGATTGGGAATGGGTCCGGCCCTCCATGTTGTCCTTATTGGATGCGGCCACACGTTTCGGCGAAGCCTTTCGCCAGGCCAAACGCCATGACGGCGGGCTTGACTATCACGACCTCGAACAATTTGCCTTGCGATTGCTCAGGGACCGGGACCAGCCCAGCGCGATCGCGGAAAGGTGGCGCCAAAGATTTCGCCTCGTCTTCGTGGACGAATTCCAGGACATCAACGCCGTTCAAGCCGCCATTATCCAAGCTCTGGCCCGCGAGGGCGCCGAGGCCAACCTCTTCCTCGTTGGCGATGTCAAACAAAGCATTTACCGGTTTCGCCTGGCCGACCCCGGTATTTTCGTTCGTTACCAGGAAAAATGGGCCGCCCTGCCCAGCGTGGCGTGCGTCCTGACCCTGTCGGAGAATTTTCGCAGCCATGAAGGCATCCTCCAATTCATCAATGCCCTCTTCGCCTCCCTCATGCGCGCCGCCGCCGGCGGGGTGGACTATACCAAGGACGCCCATCTCCGTTTTGGCGCGCCCGCCTTGCGCTCCGCCCTGGCCGCTCAACCGGACTCCCCTCCACCGGTCGAACTTCTCCTCCGTTGCCGCGGGCGCGTCGCGGAAGACGACGAATCCGGCGCCCCCGTCGAAAATGCTTCTGAAAATGAAAAAGAAGCCCGCATGGTGGGACGCCGGCTGGGCGAATGCCACGGGACTCCTATTTTTGACAACGGCGCCCCGCGCCCCGCGCAATGGCGAGACATGGTGATTCTGCTGCGCTCGCCCCGCTACAAGGTCGAGGCTTACGTCAAAGAATTTCAACGCCTGGGCATTCCAATTTCGGCGGCGCGCGGCGGTTTCTATGACAGCCTCGAAGCCCGCGATTTAAGGGCTGTCCTGGATTTGCTTGACAATCCCTTGCAGGACCTGCCGTTGCTGGCCGTGTTGCGGTCGCCCTTGGCCGGCATCACCTCCGCGGAATTGGCCCTCATCCGCGCGGCCCATCCGCGCGGACGCTTTTGGAACGCCCTGGCGGACTGGCATCGCGAAAGCGTCAAGAGTAACGATCCCGCCGGGACCGCCCTGCGCGAAAAGGCCGGGCGGTTTCTGGCGCGATTTCGCGACTGGCGCCGCCAATCCCGCCAGGACGCCGTTTCCCATTGCCTGGAAACCATTCTCGACCAAACCCATTACACGTCGTGGCTTCTCTCCCAGGAACGCGGCCCGCGGCGCTGCGCCAATGTCGAACGGTTCCTTCAATTGGCCCGCCAGTTTGACGATGGCCGGAGCGAAAGCCTGCCGCGTTTCCTCCGCTTTCTCGAGGCCCAGCAGGAGTCGGAGATCGACGTGGAGCCGCCGCCCACCCCGGAAACCGACGCCGTGCGCTTGATGAGCATTCATCAGAGCAAAGGCCAGGAATTCCCCATCGTCGTCCTGGCCGACCTGGGGAAAAGGTTCAACCTCGACGATCTGCGCGAGCGGGTTATTCTTGACGATCAATTTGGCCTCAGCCCGCAAATCAAACCGCCGGAAGCGGCGCAGTTTTATCCCAGCCTGGCGTGCTGGCTGGCCCGGCGGCGGCAAAGACGCGATTCCTTAGGCGAAGAGATGCGATTGCTTTACGTCGCCATGACTCGCGCGGCGCAACGGCTGATTTTGGCCGGGAGCGTCTCGCGCAAAGCTCTCGAGGAACGCTGGCCCACCCGCGCTTCCCCTATCCTGGAAACGCGCGAAATCCTCGCCGCCACCGATTATCTGGCCTGGATCGGCCCCTGGCTCGCCGCGTCCCATTCGCTCAGTCAGTCCGGCGGCAATGACCTGCTCAGTTGGAAAATCCAGCGCGCGGACCCGCCGGTCTCGCCGGCCACCGCGGCGGTATCGGCCTCCGAACCATTGGATATTTTGCCGGAGACTCTCAACCGCATCGCCTGGGTCTATCCCTTTTCAGCCGCCACCAACCGGCCCGCCAAGGCCTCCGTTTCCGCCTTGCGCCGCCGCGTCGCGGAGGGCGAAGACCCGGAACACCTGTTGAGGTTTACAATCGACAAATCTTCCGCCCCGTCCGGCGATGGTCGTTTGTCCGCTGCCGAAATCGGCTCGGCTCATCATGCTTTTTTGGAAACAATGTCCCTCCGCCGGTCGCCTTCCGCGGGAGACCTCAAGGAAGAAGCCGTCCGGCTGGCGCGTGAGAAGGCCCTCCCTCCGCAACAAATCGCGTGCTTGGATTTCGAAGGTCTGGCGGCGTTTTGGCAATCGGCCATAGGCGCGCAATTGCTGGAGCAATCGGCCTTTATCCGGCGGGAACTTCCCTTTACCGCGCGCTTGGACGCCGCCACCCTGGCGCGTCTGGGCGCAACCGAATTCTCCGCCGTCGGTTCGTCGGAGTTTGTCATCGTCCAAGGGGTGATCGACCTGGCTGTCCTCCTTCCGTCAGAAATCTGGCTGCTCGACTTCAAGACCGACCATTTTCCTGCCGGCCAACTCTCCGAGAGAATTCATCTTTATCGCCCGCAACTGGAACTTTACGCCCAGGCCATCAGCCAAATTCAGGGCCGCCCCGTCACCCGCCGCTGGCTCCATTTTCTGTCCCGTCGCCACACGGCTGAACTATGAGCCAAGCGCCTCCTCACTCGATCCGCGGCGGGACGGCATCTTTAGGCGCGCTGGCCAGCAAGCTCATGCCCGTCGCCACAGACCACAAGAAGCCGGTTAAAAAAATGGCAATTCCCGCCAGCGGCCAGCGGAGATGGTGCCACAACTCCATCAATGTGGACAGGGAATCGTCCGGCTGCATGATGCGTTCCCAATTGGCCAGGCCCCATTCGATCATAGGAATTCCAGCGACCACGCTCACCGCCAGGCCGAGGAAAGCCAAAGCCATTTGGACGTAGCCCACCTTTCGTCCGGCCGCCAGCGAGCCCGCGCCCGGCAGCGCCAGATTGGCGCTCAAACAAGCCCACGCTTCCGAGCGTTGCAAGGCGCGGCGCGGACGAAGCGTCAAGGAGATTTTCATTCAGAGCTACCGCAAGTTACGCAGCACGCCAAAGAGGACCAGCACGGCCTCAGCCAGCCAGCCATGAATCGGGCGCAGCCTCGCGCCTCGGCGCGCTCGCCACCCTAGCCATAATCCTGCCGGCAAGAGAAAAAATATGAGAGGATTCAGATCCCAAGCCTCGCCAAAATGGCCGTGCAGGAATTGGTGCATGGCGCGCAAGCCGCCGCAGCCAGGGCATTGCAGCCCGGTCAACTGGTGCAACGCGCAGACGGGATAGATTCCGCTCGTGGCCGGATCAAACAGATACAACGCCGCCAAGCCAGCCAGGGCAGCCAGCAGTCCCGCCGCGAAGCCAAGAGATCGCGGTGACGCCGCCATTCCTTTCCTGCCGCCTAGGGCTGGAAAGCGTTCGGGAGATTCTGCATCCATTGCGGATAGGAAAACATGATGACCAGGCCAATGAAAAACAGCAAAAGCGCGATCGCGCCCAAAACGATACCCGCGACGGCAAAGCCCGATCCTTGCTGGTGCGGGTTGTTCTTCAGCCGCGATAACGCCACCGCGCCCAGAATGATGCTCAATATTCCCAAATAACCTTGGCAGCAAAGAAGAGAGGCGATCCCCGTGATCATCGACCACACCGCCATTTTGTTGGTGGGCGCGGAAAGCGGCGGCGCGCCTAAATGGATTCCCGGCATGGGCGGAACCGGTTTGGGCAGCAGCGCCGCGAACTCGGGCAAGTCCGCCATCGTTTTCCATTCCGCCGCTCCCTCCGGCAACACCTTCGTCTGACCATTGACGCGCCCTTCCGCAATCCATTGCCGAAGCTGTTCCGCGGCGATAGGCCCGTACTCCTTTAGGTCCGCTCCGATTATTTTGTACATCGCCGCAGATTGCCTAATTTACCTGGATCGCGCAAGCTCCGTCCCCCAGCGCAAAAACTGCCGCCCAATTCTGGTGGGGCGGAGCTGCCGCTCCGCCCAAATCTTCCCCTTCATCAGCGGAATTGACTTAGCGGCCAAAGAAAAGGAATGGGCGGCGCGGCAGCACCGCCCCACCGAATCAAGATGGTAAATCGCATTGCCCGCACCGGTTGCGGCAAGATACGCTGCCTGGGTGGATCAGGACATCGAAACCCTTGGCATCATTGCCGGCAACCGCTCGCTGCCGCTCCTTTTCGCCGAGCAGGCGCGGGCGCAAGGTGTCAAACGCCTCGTCGCCGTTGCTTTTGAAAACGAGACCGACCCTGCCCTGGCTGGGAAGGTGGATGAACTGGTTTGGATGAAGGTGGGCCAATTGTCCCGGATGCTCGCGGCTTTGAAGGAACGCGGGGTGGCCCAGTGTGTAATGCTCGGCCAAATCGCGCCCCGGAACCTTTTCGACGTCCGCCCAGACTTCCGCGCGCTGGCGTTGCTCATGAAATTGAAGGAAAAGAACGCCCATTCCATTTTTGGGGCCTTGGCGGGGGAATTGAAAAAGGAAGGCATCGAATTGATTGAACCGGTCCGTTGGTTGCGTCCGCTCATGCCCGGGACGGGTTTTTGCCTCGGACCCAAATTCGGAAAAGACCAACGGACTGACCTGGACTTTGGGTTCCGCATGGCCAAGGAGATATCGCGCCTGGAAATTGGCCAAACGGTGGTCGTCAAAAATGGAACGGTCCTGGCCGTGGAAGGATTTGAGGGCACGGATGCCTGTTTGCGCCGGGGCGGCGAGTTGTCCAGAGGAGGAGGCGCCGTGGCGGTGAAAGTCGCGAAGGAAAAACATGATCTGCGCTTTGACATCCCCTGCCTGGGAGCGCAAACACTGGAGACATGCCGGACGGCGGGAATCACCGTGCTGGCTTTCGAAGCCGGCAAAACGTTGCTCCTGGAAAGGCAACTGGTTGAGCCTCTGGCCAAAGAAAATAGAATCAGCCTTGTCGCCTGGGACGGCGCGCCATCCAGCCAGTGAAACTCCGGCAGGATTGGGTGCGATTAAATTATCGGGCAATTATGGAGGGCGGGCAGTCGCTTGCCCGCCTTTGCCCGGCGCGCAACGGAGTGCGCGCCCTACCCGCACTTTTCACCGCGGGCGCCAGGATTGAGAAAGTTGACAGTTCCCTACGATACGGGGCATTCTTGCTTATCGAGTCTCTTATGAGCACAACGCATCCATTAACAACGACGGCCTTCGACCTGCCGGGATACCGGGTGACGAAGAATTTCGGCGTAGTCCGCGGGATCATCGTGCGCTCCCGTTCGGTGGTGGGCAATTTCGGCGCGAGCATTCAGAGCCTTTTCGGGGGCAATATTACCATTTATACTGAGTTGTGCGAGCAAGCCCGCGATGAGGCTTTCCGCGATATGATCACGCACGCCAATCAGCTCAGCGCCAATGCCGTCATCGGCGTCCGCTACGATGCCACCGAGATTGCTCCGGGCATTACCGAAGTCTTATGCTACGGCACGGCGGTCCAAGTCGAACCAGGAGCTTGACACAAAATTATGGCAGGACACAGCAGATGGGCCAAGGTGAAGCATTTCAAGGGGGGGATCGATGCGAAACGGGCGAAAATCTTCGCCAAATTGAGCAAGGAAATCGCCATCGCCGCCAAACTGGCTGGTGGCGACCCGGCGATGAACCCCCGTTTGCGCA
The DNA here is from genome assembly GCA_052139695.1 of Limisphaerales bacterium. Lineage (GTDB taxonomy): Bacteria > Verrucomicrobiota > Verrucomicrobiia > Limisphaerales > Palsa-1400 > PLGF01. The sequence goes on along the minus strand of JBKQWF010000202.1, from coordinate 31,869 downwards.
TGGCGTTGCTCAAATGCCGCGCGGCCAACATGCCCAATGAGAATATCGAGCGCGCCATCAAACGCGGCGCCGGCGGAGACAATACCATTACGTACGAAGATTTGACTTATGAGGCTTTTGGACCGCATGGCGTCGCCTTGCTTATCGAGTTGAGCACGGATAACCGAAACCGGACCGCGTCGGAGATTCGCAGTTTGTTGACCAAGAACGGGGGGACGATCGCGACAGGGGGATCGGTCACGCGCCTGTTTCAGCGTAAGGGCCAGATCATTGTCGCGCGTGAGGCCGCGGCGGAGGATGCCGTCATGGAAGCGGCGCTGGAAGCCGGCGCGGAAGATTTCAAAACGGACCCGGATGGCTACGAAGTCTTGACCGATCCTGCCCACTTTGAGGCCGTACATAAGGCGATCGAGGCCAAAGGCATCAAGGCGGCGGCCGCGGAAGTGACGTGGCTGCCCACGCTGACTGTCCCGTTGGTCAACGAAAAGGCGACTGACGAAACCAACAGGCTGATTGATCTGTTGGAAGAAAATGACGATGTCAAAGAGGTGCATTCCAACGCGGAGTTCACCGATTAGCTGCCGGACCGCCAGCACCCCATGACCAAAAGGCCCTCCAGCCCGCGGCGGCACGGTTTCTCTCGCGGAACCTCTCCGCCGTTCTCTCCGCTGACCAGCGTTGCAGCCCTCCGAGGAGGGACCGCGTCGTGACCGCGATGGGGCATACTGTTTTCGCCGCGGCGCTGCGGAGGATAGCCCGCCTGGTCATCCGGCATCCGAAATCGCTGATCCTCTCGCAATTGGCCCTCATGGCCATCTGCACGGTTTATACCTGCTTCCACCTCAAATTTGACATGAGCCGGGACAACCTGGTGGGTGCGGATAAAAAATACCATCAGGCCTTTATGAAATTCCAAAAGGAGTTTCCTGTGCAAGACCAGGTGGCGGTCGTGGTGGAAAGCGAGAGTCCAGACCGAAACCGGCAGTTCGTGGAACGGCTGGCGGCAAAATTGGTCCTGGAAACCAACCTGCTCACGGACGTCTTTTACAAGGGCGACTTGGCTTCGCTCGGCCCGAAAGCGCTGTTGTTCGTGCCATTGGATGACCTCCAGGAAATGAGCAAGCAGTTGGTCATTTACCGCCCGTTTATCAATCAGTTCACCGCCGCGACCAACCTGAACTCATTTTTTGAGCTCATCAACAAGCAATTCCGCACGGCCAAGCACGAAACGAACGCCCAAAACACCGCGCTCCTCGGCGCCATTCCGGCTCTGCAACGAATCATCAGCCAAGCCACGGAAACTCTGTCCATGCCCGGGCACCCCGTCTCGCCCGGCGTTAATGCGCTTTTTGGCGCGGGAGCTGAAGCCCAAGAACGAATGTACATCACTTTCGCCACCAACCGCATTTATTTGATCACCGCCCGCACCCGTAGCGCGAAACTGATCCCGCAGGCTGTTAAACGCATTCGCTTCCTGCTGGCCCAAACGGAAATGGAGGTGCCGGGATTAAACGTGGGCCTGACCGGCGAACCCGTGCTCGACTACGACGAAATGGTGCAGTCTGAAAAAGATTCAACTCGCGCCAGCGTCGTTTCGCTCATCTTGTGCGCCCTGATTTTCATTTATTCTTACCACGGCACTGGCCGGCCGCTCAAAGCGGTGACCTGCCTCATTGTGGGGCTGGGCTACTCCATGGGATTCACGACGCTCGCCATCGGGCATTTAAATATCTTGACCATCACCTTCGCTCCCATTCTTATCGGCTTGGCGATTGACTTTGGGGTGCATTTTATCAGCCGTTTCGAAGAGGAAATACGGAAAGGCTGGACGCCGGAGCAAGCAGTCGAGACGGCCATGGTGTTTACCGGACAAGGTATCGTCACAGGCGCATTGACGACAGCCACGGCTTTCCTGGCCATGGGATGCACCGATTTCAAAGGCATCCAGGAAATGGGGATCATTTCCGGGGGCGGTCTGATCCTTTGCCTGATCCCGATGCTGACGATGCTGCCGGCCATGCTCATCAAAGGCCGGCAAAACATGCTCGATCATGAAGGGGGCATGCCCGCCCATCAAAGGGCGCGCATTGAAAGGCTTTGGCTGGATCGACCGGGTCTGGTTCTTGGCTTGGCGCTGGCCCTGTGCGGAGGAGCGGCCTTGCAATTCCATAAAGTCGCATTCGATTACAATTTGCTCGATATGCAGAGCAAAGGGTTGCCTGCGGTGGTCTATGAGAAGAAGCTGCTCTTTTCCGGCACCTCCGTGCTTTATGCCGCGGTGGTGGCGGATTCGCTCGAACAGGCCCGCCACTTTGAAGAAGAACTCCAAGGTTTGCCGACCGTCGCCAGCGTTGATGGGATGAGTGACCGCGGTCCCCAGATTTACGACTTATTGACCAAAGACCAATCCTCCAAGCTTGCCCTCGTGCGCGCGATCAAGGATGAGGTTTCCCATTTTCAGTTCGCCCAGGTAGAGACCAACCCGGTCCCAGAGTTGAAACCCGCGGCCAAGGGTGAAGAGCCTGTTATAGAGGAAACTCCTCCAGCCCACCTTCACACCTTAAGCACAACCCTTTACAGCACGATGGGCTATCTCGGATTGGCGGCTGATGAGGCGCAAAAGTCAGACCCCCAAGTGGCGGAGCAACTGCGGACGGTGCGCCAGGCGATTATCGATTTTCGCGTCAAAATCCTTTCGGGTGATCCCGTCATTCCGCAACGGCTGGAAGAGTATCAGCGGGCGCTCTTTGACGATATTCACCAGACTTTTCAAGCCTTGATGACCCAGGACACTGACGGCCGTTTGACGCCGGACGATTTGCCCTCCGCATTGCGGTCGCAGTTCGTAGGGAAGAGCGGAAAGTATATGGTGCAGGTCTTTCCGAAAGGGGATATTTGGCAACACGACGTGCAGGGCAGGTTCATTTCCGAAATCCGATCGGCTCTGGGGCCAGAGGCCGATCGCCTCACCGGCACGCCGGTCCAGCTTTATGAGTACACAACCCTTCTCAAGAACAGCTACGAGCAAGCGGCGCTTTACTCCCTGGCCGTCATCGCGCTCATGGTGTACCTGCATTTTCGCTCCCTGGCTTGCGTGGTTCTGGCCTTGCTGCCCGTGGCCATAGGGTCATCGTGGACCTTGGGATTGATGGGGTTGACGCATCTCCCCTTCAACCCAGCCGATATTATGACGCTTCCACTCGTGGTCGGTATCGGCGTAACCAATGGCATCCAGATTCTCAACCGTGTCGCGGAGGAAGGCAATGCCGGCATCCTTGCAAAAAGCACGGGCAAAGCCGTGCTGGTCTCCGGACTGACAGCGATTGTAGGATTTGGCAGTCTGGCTTTGGGCAAACATCAAGGGATCGAGAGCCTGGGCTTGGTCATGGCAACAGGCATTGCGGCTTGTTTGATCGCAGCCTTAAGCTTCTTGCCGGCGGTCCTGCACATCTTGGAGCGAGCAGGCTGGAGCGTGGTGAAGAAGAGACCCAGCAGCAGTAATGCAGAGCCGCTACTGGGTCTGGAGGAACCGAGGTATAAACCTCAATCTGAGAATTAGTATAGTTATTGAATAGAAGAAGTCAATGGCAATTGTGTTAAAGTTCGAGCAAAAAAATGTAACTTCCATTCAATTCTGACATGATTAACGTTAAAGCTAACGTTCGCCTTTTTTGAGAGGGGTTCCCTTATCAACCCTGTGATAACCTTGACGGATGCCAGGAAGCCGCTACGGTGGTGGTTCGTTTGACTCATGAGCCGGCTGCTAATCTTTATAATTTGCTCGCTTTTGTCGCTCTCGGTGCTGGCTGCAGGCCAGGATGAAACCGCCGCGGGCCCCGCCTATGCCAGGTTCTCTTTGACTTTGGCTCCGGGCTGGCGCGAGGAGGCGCTTGGGCCTCTCTATTACTTCCAGACCTCAGGGGAGCAGGAGCAGTGGGCGTTGCCGCCTTTCTTTTGCCGCACGCGCACGGGCGGCGTGGACTGGAGTGAGTGGGAGGTTTTCTACCCGCTGCTCGACTACCGCCGCTTTGGGACCGAATACCGTCTGGAGATCGGCCAGTTGATTTCCTTCAACGGCGGAGAATCTGCAAACAAGGAGCAAACGCGCCGGTTCACGGTTTTTCCCTTTTACTTCCGCCAGAGCTCCTCGAACACCGATCTTAATTACACTGCCGTGGCGCCCTTTTACGGCCATCTCCGAAACCGATTGTTTCGGGATGACATCCAGTTCTTCCTCTTTCCGCTTTTTTCGGAGACGCGCAAGAAGGACCGAGTGGTGGACAATTACTTGTACCCAATCTTTGACCGCCGGCACGGCAACCAGATGTCCGGCTGGCAGGTATGGCCATTGATCGGCACAGAGCGCAAGACTCCTTTGCCTGAAACCGAACAGGCGGTCCCAGACACGGAGGGTGGCCACGAGAACTTTTTTCTGCTTTGGCCGTTCTATTTCAATAACCGGTCCGGCTTGGGAACCACCAACGCCTCCGCCAACCGCACCTGGGTGCCCTTTTTTAGCTGGACCCGCTCTCCGCCTCGGGACGAGACCTCTTATGGCTGGCCCTTCGGCTACTGTGTGATCCACGACCGAGCCAAGGATTACCGGGAATACGACGTCTTGTGGCCGCTTTTCGTCCAAGCCCGAGGCTCGAAAACAGTCCATCGCTATTTTCCGTTTTACAGCCGGGCCCACAACCAGGACTTGGAAAGCGACTTTTACGCCTGGCCAATTTATAAGTTTAACCGCCTGGAATCCCCTCCCCTCGAGCGCCGTCGGACACGGATTCTCTTCTTTGTTTATTCAGACACCATCGAAGAGAACAAACAGACGAAACATAACAAGCGGCGGATTGATTTTTGGCCCTTCTTCAGCTATCACGGCGATCCCGACGGAAACCGCCAGTGGCAGGCTTTGGCCGTGTTGGAGCCATTTTTTCCCAACAACCGCAGCATTCCCCGGGAATACTCACAGGTATGGTCGCTGTGGCGCGCGGAACGGAACTCTCAAACCGATGTCTCCAGCGAATCGTTGCTGTGGAACCTCTACCGTCACGAGGAAACGCCTCATTCTAAAAAAACCTCGCTCTTCTTTGGTCTTTTTCAGTATCAATCCACGCCAGACGGCGGAAGTTGGCGCGTTTGCTACATAAATATCGGTAAAAAACCGGCGGCGCCCGTGCCACCCAGTTCCTGATGTACCAGAATATCGGCGAAATATTGATTCTGTTTTGGAAGACCGTGCGTTCCTTGCCCTCTGTTTGGCGGGAGCGGCAGAAGGTCTTTGACCAATTGTTTGAAATTGGCAATGCCAGCCTTTTCATGGTCTGCATGCTCTCCCTCTTCATCGGCGGAGTGCTCGCCCTTCAGACTGGGCCTGTGCTGGTCGAACGCGGCATCAGTTCTGTCCTCGGCGGTATGATTGGGCTGTCGATGTGCAAAGAACTGGCTCCGGTCATGATTGCCATTCTTATCGCCGGCCGAATCGGCTCCGCCATGTCGGCCGAAATCGGCTCCATGCGCGTCTATGAGGAAATCGACGCGTTGCGCACGATGAATATTGACCCGGTCCGGTACCTCGTTCTGCCGCGCATGGTGGCCATCGCCCTGGCGTTGCCGACTCTTGTCCTCTTCTCCATACCAGTCGGCTGGTTTGGGGGGGCTCTGGTCTGCAATTTCAACCAGCAGATTGCCTTTGGCTTTAACCCCTTTTTTCAAAACCTCCGCGAAGTCGTGGAAATCAAGGACGTCTGCAACGGCATTTTCAAGTCCTTCGTCTTTGCCTTGGCCATTGGAATCGTCTCCTGTCACCAGGGACTGATCACCCGGGGCGGTCCGCGCGGCATTGGCCGCAGCGTCACCAAAGCGGTGGTCAATTCCATCGTCCTGATTCTGATCCTTGATTATTTCCTGACGCGCTTTTTGCTTTACGTCCAAAAATGAGCAGTCCCAATAACCAGCCTGAAAACGCCAGCGTCGAAGTGGTCAATCTCCGGCGCAGCTTTGGTGCGAACGAGGTGCTCAAAGGCGTCTCCTTCAAAGTGAACGCCGGCGAGTTGTTCGTCATTATGGGCCCCAGCGGCAGTGGCAAGACCATCCTGCTCAAACACGTTATCGGCCTGGAAAAGCCCGACGCGGGGCAAATCCTCATTGAAGGGCAGTCGATTGAAGACCCCGCGGTCCGGGAAAAGTACCGCATGGCCATGGTTTTCCAGGCGGGAGCGTTGCTGACGTCGCTGACCGTCGGCGAGAACGTCGGTTTGTATCTGACGGAGCATCAACTCAAACCGCCTTCCGAGATTTCGGCCATCGTCGCCCGCCAGCTTGAAGCCGTCGGGCTCAAGGGGCTGCAAGACAGCCTGCCCAGCGAACTCTCCGGCGGTATGCAAAAACGCGTGGCCATCGCCCGCGCCCTGGTGGTGGATCCGCAACTAATCCTCTTTGATGAGCCCACGTCGGAACTGGATCCGCTCATGGCGGCGACGATCGGCCGGGAGATTTTCTCCTTAAACAGACGCACGCACGCCACCGTCATTGTCGTCTCCCACGACCGCGACCTGGCCTTTTCCATTGCCAGTCGCATTGCCATCCTCCTGGATGGCGAGATTGTTCTTATTGGCGCTCCCGACGAGGTCAAGCAGAGCAAAGACCCCCGCATCCAAAAGTTTATTCACGCGGAAATCTCATCTTCCACCACTTGATTTATGAAAGAGAATATTGAAAGCAAACTAGGCTTGTTCTTCGCGCTGGCGGTAATCTTCGCCCTGGTCATCCTGGAATTCCTCGGCGGATTCTCTTTTCTCCATCGCGGCTATCACCTGCACGCCCTTTTCAAGAACGTGCAGGAACTCAAATCTGGCGACGTGGTGAAAATGGCGGGCGTCCAAGTCGGTCGGGTCGAATCTATCTCCTTAAGCAATTCGTATGCGGAAGTCACCATGAACCTCAATCGCGAGGCCGCGGTTAAGACCGACAGCAAGGCCAGCATCAGCTTTACCGGCTTGATGGCGCAAAGTTTTGTCGCCATTGATTTCGGCACTCCCTCCGCGCCGAGAGCCGAGGACGGTGCCACGCTGGAATCGCTCGAGCAACCGGATTTGGGCACGCTGATGAGCAAGCTGGATGCCGTCGCCAGCGGCGTGCAAAACCTGACCCGCAGTTTTAGCGGTGAAAAAATCGACAACCTGATCGGCCCATTCACTGACTTTCTCAAGAACAACCAGGCCAACCTCACCGCCACCATTGCGAACATCAAAACGACTTCGGACCGGATCGTCGCGGGCCAAGGCACTGTCGGCCAGCTCATCAACACAGACACGCTTTATGTCACCGCGCTGCATACCATCAGCAACCTGCAGGGAACCTCGAGCGAGATCGACGGCGCCATCACCACCGGGCGCACCCTCCTGACCAACGCCAATGACCTCGTTGTGGGCATCAAAGCAGGCAAGGGCACGATTGGCAAATTGCTGACGGACGACACCCTTTATCTTGAAACGACCGGCACCATGACCAACGCCCATCAAATCCTGCTCAAGGTCAATCAGGGCCAGGGCACGGTTGGCAAACTCATCAACAATGACAATCTCCTCCAGGACGCCCAACTCTCCTTGCACAAGCTGGACAAGGCCACCGAAAGCCTGGAAGACACCGGCCCCCTTAGCGTGCTCGGAACAATGGCCACCAGTTTATTTTAAATCTGGAAGTCCAACTTGAATTTATCCTGCTTGCTCGTGACCCGGATTTCGATCCGCTCCGGCGTTACCAACGAGTACGGCGGCACGCTTTGGTTGAGAAACACGCTGGCGCCGATGGTGCTGCCCGTACCCACGATCGTCTCGCCGCCCACAATCGTCGCATTAGCGTAAATGGTGACGTCATCCTCGATCGTGGGATGCCTTTTCTGGCCCTTAAGCGCCTGGCCGCCCGCCAAGGAACGGGCCACCAGGCCAACACCCTGGTAAAGTTTGACGTGCCGCCCGATGATTGCCGTTTCTCCGATGACCGTGCCCGTGCCGTGGTCAATAAAAAAATGGGACCCGATGCGCGCTCCGGGGTGAAGGTCAATGCCGGTTCGACCGTGGGCCCATTCCGTCATGATCCGCGGGATTAAGGGGACCTTTTGCAAATACAGTAAATGCGCCAGCCGTTGCACCGCGATGGCTTCGACGAATGGATAGGCGACGATCACCTCTTCCTTGCTCAAGGCGGCAGGGTCGCCTTGAAAGGCTGCCTCGGTGTCGGTTTGCAGCAGATCGCGGACTCTGGGCAAATTCTCCAGGAAATCCAGCGTCAGAACATGGGCCGTCCGCCCATTTTCAGACTTGCTCTCGCCGTCCGGGGCAACGTATTCCAGGCTCTTGTAAATCTCGTCCTCCAGCCGGCTGAGAATGGAGTCCATCAAGGTCGCGATTTCCACTTTCAGTTGGGCGGAATGGATCGGCTTTTCGTCAAAATAGCCGGGGAATAGCACCCGCAATAGATCACAGGCGATCGTCGCCATCGCGGTCTTGGAAGGCAGGTTTTTTCCATCCAAATGATTGATGCCTCCAACGCGCGCGTAGGAGGCAATCAATTGGTCGGTCAATTCCGTCACCGTGCGATCCACCCTGGAATTATCCCGAACGGTGCCCGGAAAAGCAAGCGTCTCGGCCTTGGGCCGCCTACGCCCGGCAGCGCAGGGCGGCCTCGACTACTGCTTGAGGCGGAATGCCTCGCAAGCAACGCAAGTCGATCGGACATTGCCGCAGAAAACACGGAGCGCAGGGCACGGGTTGCCGGACGATTTGCGCCCGGGGGGAGAAGAGCGGCCCGGTCAACTCAGGCGCGGTGCTTCCAAAAACGGCCACCACCGGCGCACCGATGGCGGCGGCCAGATGCATGGGCCCGGTGTCATTGGTCAAAACAAGGCTGCAAACCTTCAGCGCTGCCGCCAGTTCCCGCAGGCTCGTCTTGCCAGCCAGGTTGAGCGGTTCGTGGCCAGGGCCGCCCGGAAGGCTGCGGGCAATTTGCTCCGCCACTTCCCGATCTGACAGGCCTCCAAAAAGAATCCACCGGCATGACATTTTTCGGGCCAGAACCTGCGCTGCTTCGATAAAACTCTCCGCCGGCCAGCGCTTGGCAGGACCGTATTCCGCTCCAGGATTCAAGCCGATCCAGGGACCGTTCTCAACTGTCAAATTGAATTTCTGGCGAAGTTCTTCCATTTGTTCCCAACTCACCTCCAGCCTCGGCGCAAGCGGCTCGGCGGAAGCTCCCAACGCGGCGGCCAAATGCAAATAATGATGAATGTGATGGGCCTCCGCCGGAATGGCTGGCGGCGGCCCTCCTCCCGCGATGAGACGGCGGACCTCAGCAGGAGTCCGCTTGCGCATGGCAACAGCCCCTGGTCGCTGGGGAACCACATTAGTCAAGAATATTCCTCGGCCAAGCCGGGCGGCGCCGATTCGCCGCGGAATCCGCGCCAGCCATAATTCCAGCGCCGCGCGCAAAGAGTTGGGAAAAGCAATGGCCGAATCGAAGCGCTTTTCCCGCAGCCGCCGGCCCACTTGCCAGAGGGTATCTGACGCGGAAAACGACAGCACTTCATCAACAAAGGGCTGCCCTTGCCAGAGGCCGGCCAGTTTTTCAGGGACAAGCAGGGTAAGGCGCGCTTCCGGCCGCGCTTGCCGCAAGCGTTGCAACGCGGGCGTTGTCATGACGGCGTCTCCCAGCCAGTTAACGCCCCGCACCAGGATGCTTTCGGCCGAAGTATTGTGGAGCGTTTTCAACGAAGACAGATTTTGCGCACGCACTCGTCGAAATCCTGCGCCCCGCTGAGGATTTTAATTTCCACACGCATGAAATAAATGGGCAAATCCCGGCGGTCCAGTTTCGGAAAACGCACCGCGTCCTTCTGCGTGGTGACGATGAATTCCGCCTGGCGCTTCTTGCCGCGATTGATGGCGTTTAAGACTTCCTGCTGCGAGAAACGATGGTGATCGGCGAAACGCTTGGAATAGACCAATTCCCGGCACAGCCGGACCAGGCTTTGCTCAAAGCTTTCCGGCTGCGCGATGCCGCTCAGGGAAGCCACCCGCCGCCCGCGCAAAAAGTCCAGGTCTTTGCGCTCCCCCGTAAAAACATCCTCGAAATAGAGAGGGGCATGGATGCATTCAATGATGCCAGCCGACTTGTTGTAGTGAGCGATTCGCTCGCGCAATTGGTCAGTCTTTCCATCGCTTTTCGTAATGAAGATAACGCTGGCCCGCGCCAGATGGGAAGGCGGTTCGCGCAGCGTGCCGCGAGGAAAGAGATGTTCGTTGCCAAAAGGCTGCTGGCAATCGATCAAGACCACATCCTGGCGCCGCCCGGCCAGCCGCCAATATTGAAAGCCATCATCGAGCAACAGCGTATCGCAGCCAAAACGCTCAATGGCGTAACGCCCGCTTTTGACCCGGTTTTTGTCCACCAGCACGACCACATCCTTGAGATTGGAGGCGAGCATGTAAGGTTCGTCGCCCGCCGTGTCGGAATCCAGCAGGAGCGATTTGCCATCAGAGACGACACGGGGCGGCGTGCTGTCCTCGCGCAAGAGCAATTTATTGAGAACAACTTCCGCCAAAGGCTGCGGTTTGGAACGATAGCCGCGTGAGAGGATGGCCACAGTCCGCCCCTGCTTTTGCAATTCACGCGCGAATTTTTCCACCACCGGCGTCTTGCCCGTGCCGCCAAAGGTGAGATTGCCAATGGCGATGACCTGAATGCCGAGAGTCGAATCGCGCAAGAGCCGGGCTTGGATAAAGAAGCGGTGAATCATAAGCCCAAACTGATAGACTTTGGACAACCCAAACAAAAGGGACCGCGCCAGGGCGGCCCATTTGCCCCGGCGCTGCTCAAAAATCGTTTCCAGAAACGGCGTCTCCACCGCCTCTATCCAAGCTCGAATCGTCTCGCGCATCTAAAAGATCAAGTCTGCCCTGTCTTCCTCATTTAGAACAATCCCGGCTGTTTTCCCATGTTGGGGCGCACGCCGAGCTTTTTGTAGGTCAATTCCGTGGCGACGCGGCCTTGAGAGGTGCGGTTGAGGTAACCTTCCATGATGAGGAATGGTTCATAGACTTCTTCCAAGGTGTCCGGTTCTTCGCCGACGGCCACCGCCAGGGAATTGAGGCCGACGGGACCCCCCGCAAATTTGACCACGATTGTTTCCAGGATTCGCTTGTCCATTTCGTCCAAGCCGTTTTGGTCGATGGCGAGCATGGCCAGGGCCTGGTCGGCGATGGGAACGGTAATATGGCCATTGCCCCGCACCTGGGCGTAATCGCGCACCCGGCGCAGCAGATTGTTGGCAATGCGCGGCGTGCCGCGGCTGCGGCGGGCGATCTCCATCGCGCCTTGCTCTTCCACGCCGATGGCGAGCAAGTTGGCGGAGCGTGTGACAATCTTCTGGAGTTGCTCCGCCTGGTAATAGTCGAGGCGTTCGCGAATGGGAAACCGCGTCAGCAACGGCGCGGTCAGCAGCCCGCTGCGGGTGGTGGCCCCCACCAAAGTGAAGCGCGGCAGGTTTAAGCGCACGCTGCGCGCGTTCGGACCCTGGTCAATTATAATGTCCAGTTTAAAATCCTCCATCGCCGGGTAAAGATATTCCTCGATGGTTTTTTGCAGGCGATGGATTTCATCGATGAAAAGAACCTCACCCTCCTCCAAATTGGTGAGCAAGCCGGCCAGGTCAGCGGCCTTCTCAATCGTCGGGCCGCTGGTGCATTTGATGCTGACCCCCATGCTTTTGGCGATAATGAAGGCCAGGGTGGTTTTCCCCAGTCCCGGCGGTCCGCTGAAAAGCAAGTGGTCCAACGCTTCGCCGCGCTGTTTGGCGGCTTGCACGGCGATTTCCAGGCGCTCCTTCACGTTGGCCTGGCCGACAAACTCGGAAAACAGCGAGGGACGCAGCGTCATTTCCAACGCGGCGTCCGGCTTGGTCAGCACATCTGTAATCGCTCGCTCCGGCATCGCTTGAGGATGGGCAAGGATGGAGAGAGCAACAAGGGAAATTTGGCAAAAGGGCAGAAACGCCTGGAAAAGGTAGGGCGCGCACTCCGTTGCGCGCCATCGGGCAGGCGCCTGGTTGCTTTTAAAGAAATCATTGGCAGGACGCGTCCGACAGATTAAAATTCAGGTGTTTGAACCCTCGCTTTTTTCTTTTGCTCGTAGAACTGGCGTTGCTCGCCGGCTTGGGGTCGGATTGCGCGACACCAAGAACGCCCGCCAAGCCCAATATCGTCATCATCGTCGCTGATGATATGGGTTTCTCCGACGCTGGTTGTTACGGCGGCGAGATTCAAACGCCCAACCTGGATCGCATGGCCGACAAGGGTTTGCGGTTTACCCGCTTTTACAATACCGCCCGATGCTGGTCTTCGCGGGCTTCGCTGCTGACCGGATACTACGCGCAACAAGTGCGGCGCGATGAACTGCCGGGCGTTGGGGGCGGCGTGAACGGCAAGCGGCCTGCCTGGGCCACGCTTCTGCCAGCCATGCTTCGCCCGGCGGGCTATCGCTCCTATCATTCCGGCAAATGGCACGTGGACGGGGCGGTGCTGGCGGGGGGTTTTGATCACTCTTATTGCGTCAATGATTTTGACCGTTATTTTAATCCCAAGGACCACACTCTGGATGACACGCCGCTGCCGCCGGTGCCGCCCAACAGCGGTTATTATAACACCACGGCAATTGCCCAGCATGCCATTGATATACTGGCACAGCATCAAGTCGAGCACCGCGGCCAGCCTTTTTTCCTTTATCTGGCGTTCCTCTCGCCGCATTACCCGCTGCAAGCGCCGCCGCAGGACATTGCCCTTTATCTGGACCGTTACGGCGCAGGGTGGGACGCCCTGCGCCAGGAACGTTATGAGCGGATGAAACGCATGGGCATCATCGACTGTTCGCTCTCCCGCCTTGATCCAGACATCATTCCCCATTGGAACCTGACGGAGCCGCAATTGCGCGAGAGAATCGGGCCCGGCGAAGCTGGCCACGCCGTGCCATGGACTAGCCTGAGCGACGCGCAAAAGGAATTTCAACCGATCAAAATGACTCTCCATGCGGCCATGGTGCATCGCATGGACACCGAAATTGGCCGGGTCATGGAGCAATTGAAAAGAATGGGTGTGTTTGACAACACGGTCGTCTTCTTTCTTTCCGACAATGGCGCGAGCGCGGAACAGATCATCCGCGGCGACGGGCACGACCGCGGCCTGCCGCCTGGCGCCGCCGGGACCTTTCTTTCGATCGGGCCCGGCTGGTCGAGCGCGGCCAACACGCCCTTTCGCTTGCACAAATCATGGGTGCATGAAGGCGGCATCAGCACACCGCTGATTGTGCAATGGCCAAAAGGCATTGCGGCCCGCGGCGAGCTGCGCCGCAATCCAGGCCATTTGATTGACATTGTTCCGACGGTCCTTGAGCTGGCCGGCGCCCAAAGGCCGGATGCGGTCAACGGCTTGGCCGTCCCCCCGCCGCCCGGCAAAAGCCTGGTGCCCGTGTTCACCAGGGATGACTCGGTCAGCCACGATTATTTTTGGTGGTTCCATGACGGCAACCGCGCCATCCGCATCGGCGATTGGAAACTGGTGGCCGACCACAAGAAGCCGTTTGAACTCTACGACATGCGCACCGATCGCAGTGAATCCCGCAATCTGGCCGCGCAATACCCGGAGAAAGTTTCGCAACTGGAAAAGGCGTGGACGCAGCACATGGAAGAATTCCGCATCCTGGCCACGCAGGATCTGCCACCGGGCCGTGCAGCCAAAAACGACCGGCCACTCCTAAACCAAGGTGATTGAACTAACGAGGCGGGTCTCAGACTTGTCGCCCTATTCGGCCTGAGCCGGGATCGAAAATTGCAAATCGAAAATTTTCAATTCCTAATTCTCAATCCGTAGCGCGCCACGCCTCCAGTCGCTTTAATGCCCAACCGCCAGTATGTCCAGAAAACCGGGCCCGCCCCCTCGTCCGCCGCGCGGCCTCTCACCGCCCACCGGAGCACCGCCCCCGCCTTGCTGGCCTGGCGGTCGCTCTACCGCGATCACGACAATGCGGTTATTCCTGGTGTCTAACGTACAGGTCTTGGCCCCCTGTTTGGTCTGCACCGTCTGTTCGACTTCAAAGCTGGTGGGACTGTTCTCCTTAATGACCGTCAGCGTGCCGTCCCGCTGGGAGCTAAAGGCTTCCATGGTGCTGGGATTAAAACCACCCCCGTCCGTGCCGTTGCCGATGGGCAGAGAAGCCAGAATCTTTCCATCATCGGCATTGAGGATGACGCACGTGGCGGGTTCGTGGCACATGGCAAACAAAATGTGGTTTTTCGCATCCAGACCGAGGCCGCCCGGTCCCCCACCCTTCCCGCCCAAATCGTAGTGCGCCGTCACTTTGAGCGTCTTGACATTCACCACCGCAATGCTGTCCTTGTCTTCCAAATCGACATAGAGATGACCGTTCTCATCGCTGGCGGCTTGCTCCGGGGAGCCGCCGAGATCAATCGTCCCTGTAATGGAACCATCCGCCGGATCGAGCAACGTAGCGTTAGGCTGCTGATGGCTGAAAACATAGACCCGCCCGGAAGCAGGCTCAAAGAGAATCCCGTCGGGCCGTCCTTGGACATTGATCTTCTTGATCATCTCCAGGCTTTGAGAGTCAAACATGGTCACCGGGCTGCTGCTGCTGAAGCCGTGGTGGGATTTGGGGTCCACGGCCACGCCATGTCCGCCGGCGTTGGTGATGGAGCCGGCAGGCTTAAGTGTCTCCAAGTCAAACACCAGGATTTGCGAACCTCGCGGAACATATAAACGGCCGCCGTCATTGTCCGCATAGACATAGTCGATCCCACCATTTCCCATCGTTTGGGAGGATTTGACGACTTTATAGGGCTCGGCGGCAAACACATGGGTTGAGGCAAAAAGGGTCAAAAGCCCTGTGCCAACTGCGCACAAAGTATCTGAGAGATGATTGTGGAAGTTCATGGGCAAATACTCCGGCGGACGCGGAAAAAACGCAAGGGAGAATTAGCCATTTAACGCAATTGACACTTAGCCCTGTAACCAAGATTGTGGTTGCGCGTCCAGAATGCTGACTATGTGGCCTTATACAGGAATTGCCGCCATATGAAACAACCGTTTAGGAGGTTGAGGCACCTGAATTGCCCGTTTCTCCTCACACTCCAAGGCTGCGGCAAGTTCCGTTCCACTATTTCGCTCTTAGGAACCGCCGTTTCGTTGGTTTTAGCCGGATGCGCCACGTTCCATTCGCAGCCAATCTCCCCGGAGCAAACCGCCGATTTTTTTGGCAAGCGCTCCTTGAGTGATGAACATCTCCGCAGCTTTTTGGAAACAAATCAGGTCCCTGCCCCGGGACCGGGCGAGCCCTGGAACTTAAAGGAATTAACGCTCGCAGGCTTTTACTACGAGCCCGCCTTGGCCGAGGCGCGGGCCCAATTGGCCGCCTTGCAAGCCGGCCAAATCACCGCCGGCGAGCGGCCAAATCCCTCTGTATCGGCTACCCCTGGATATGATCCCGGAATCGCCGGAAATCCCAGTCCCTGGCTGGTGACGCTGACGACCGACTGGCCCATCGAGACGGCTGGAAAGCGCAAGCGGCGCATGGACCTTGCTGGACGAAAGGTCGAGTCGGCGCGCTGGGGCCTGGTGGGCGCGGTCTGGCAAGCGCGCAACCGCGTCCGAGGAGCGTTGCTGGCGCTCTATGCGGCGCGCGAAACAGAATCCCTCCTCGAGGGGCAGGTTGTGGCGCAAAGCAACGTAGTCCGATTGATGGAAGGCAAGTTGGCCCTAGGCGGCGCTTCCGGTTACGAGGTGACGCAAGCCCGCATCGCGCTCGATACAACGCGGTTGCAATGGCGCGATGCCACAGGCCAGAAAGAGCAAGCCCTGGCCCAAATGGCGAACGCGATTGGAGTGCCTTTGGAAGCTTTGGCCCATGTTCAATTCTCGTTCGCGGAGCTTGAACAATTTCCAAACGAGCTGACCCAGGCTGAGGTTCGGCGGAGGGCCTTATTAAATCGAGCGGATGTGCGCCAGGCGCTGGCCGACTACGCCGCCAGCCAATCCGCCCTTCAACTTGAAATCGCCAAGCAATACCCCGACGTGCATCTGGGACCCGGCTACGGCTGGAACACCGGCAGCGCCGGGGACAGTGAAGGGACTCTTGGTTTATCATTGACACTGCCAGTGCTCAACCACAACCAGGGCGCCGTCGCCGAAGCCACAGCGCAACGGGCGCAAGCGGCCGCCCATTTCCTCACGGTCCAGGCCAACGCGGTCGGTGAAATCGAAAGCGCGATGGCGGCCTACAACGCGGCGCGGCGCCAATCCGCCACCGCCAAGTCGCTGCTGGAGAACCTGCGATCCCGATTGGAATCGGTCCGCGGCCAGCAACTGGCCGGGGAGGCTGACCCACTTGTCGTGGCAACGGCCCAAGTCGAATTCGGGGCCGGCGCCCAAAATCAGCTTGCCGCCGTTCTCAAAGCGCAGCAGGCCTTGGGACAATTGGAGGATGCCGTCCAAAGTCCTCTGACCCTGCCGCCAGCCATTCTGCAAGCGGCGGAGCAAAAGGCTCTTCAATAGATGAAAATAAAACCAATTCTCGTCGGGCTTTGTCTCGTTCTAGCGGTGGGGGCGGGCGTTTTCGCATTCCTCAAGTGGGGGCCCAAGAAGGAGGCCGCCGCATCTGACGAGGAGGTCTCACCGCCGCCGCTGGTTAATGTTCAGGTGGGCACCCTCAAACGCATGACCCTGCACCGATACTTGACGGCTTATGGAACCGTCGAGCCCGCGCCGGCCACTCCAGGCCATCCGGCCGCCGCTGCCCGTTTGGCGGCGACCGTTCCCGGCGTGATTGCGAAAATCAACATAGCGGAAGGCCAGCATGTCGAAAAAGGCGACGTCCTCATGGAACTGGACTCATCCACGATTCCGCTCCAATACGCGGAAGAGGAGTTGGCGCGACAGGAGAAATTGTATGCCCAGCAAAACACTTCGCTGCACAATGTGCAGACGGCCCAAGCACAACTGGCCATGCTGCGCGTTACGGCGCCGTTGCCAGGGACAGTGACGCGCCTCAACGTCACTCTGGGAGCGGCCGTGGACACCACGACCGTCGTGGCGGAGGTGGTTGATCTGAACCGTTTGACGGTGCGGGCCGAGATTCCCACTGGTGAAGCCGTGGAATTGAAAGCGGGCCAGGAAGCGAACACGCTGACCGATCCACCAGTATCGGGACCTTTGTCGTATATCAGCCCAACCGTTGACACAAACAACGGGACCGTGCTGGCGCGAGTGCAATTGCCGCCAGGCAGCGGACTGCGGCCCGGCCAGTTTATCCAATTGCGTCTTCTCATCGGAACGCATGAAAACTGCCTGGCCGCCCCCGCGGAAAGCGTGGTCACGGACATCGAAGGCGCCAGCGTCATCGAGGTAGTCAAGGGAGAAGTCGCGGCGCGGACATCCGTTAAAACTGCTTACCGGGAAAACGACTGGGTGGAGGTGGATGGGGCAGGATTAAAAGAAGGTGACTCGGTCGTTACCGTGGGCGCTTATGGGTTGCCGGACAAGACGAAAATCCAAGTGGCGCCTTCGTCCGAAGCGGCAGCCCCGCAAACCAATTCGGCTCCGCGGAAATGAGCGAGCCACCCAAGAGCGGTTTGGGCCGATTTGCCACAGACAACGCGCTGGCCATCACGTTCATTGCGGCAGTGCTCTGTCTGGCCGGCCTCTACTCCATATTGCGGACGCCGTCCTCTGTTTTTCCCCAGACGAATTTCCCACGAATCGCCATCCTGGTGGATAACGGGATCATGCCGGCGGATGAAATGATGGCCACGATCACCCGGCCGATTGAAGAAGCCATGAAGGACATTCCAGGGACGGTCACGATCCGTTCGGCGACCAGTCGCGGCGCGGCGCAGATCAACGTCTTCTTCAACTGGCAAGTCAATATGGTCCAGTCAGAGCTTTACGCGCTCGGGCGGCTGGCGGAAATTCGCAGTGACCTCCCGGCCACCGCCGTGACCACCGTCTCTCGCGTGACGTTCTCGGTTTTTCCCATCATCGGCATCAGCCTGACCAGTCCAACGCGGGATCTTATGTCATTGTGGGACACGGCGGAATACGACCTGAAGCCGCGGTTCCTGCAAATCCCCGGAGTATCACGGGTTGAACTCGTGGGTGGCAAAGAGCCGGAATATCACGTCATTATCGATCCACTGAATTTGCAATCGGCCCAACTGAGCGTGTCCGAAATCACGGACGCGCTCCTCAGCAACAACCTCGTGGCCCCGGCCGGGATGCTGGAGGAAAATTTTCATCTTTACCTAACCACGGTGGATGGGCGCGCCCATTCGGCCGCCGATCTCGAAAACTTGATTATCTCAGCCAAGGGCGATCACCCGGTCCGCCTGAAGGACGTGGCCAGCGTCGAACGCGGTCCGAAACCTGTTTTTACGGTAGTGACCGCGCAAGGCAGGAACGCTGTGCTCTTGAACATCGAGAGCCAGCCCGATGGCAGCACCCTGGACATCGCCGCGGCGTTGCGGGCGCGGTTGAAGGAACTCAAGAGGACGCTGCCGCCCGATATGCGGCTCGATTTCTTTTATGACCAATCGCAATTCGTCCGGGAATCCGTCGGAAGCGTCCGGGACGCGATCCTTTTTGGACTCCTGTTGTCGCTGGTCATTCTCTATTTCTTCCTCAAAAGCTGGGGCAGTGTTTTCATCGTCATCCTGACGATCCCGATTACCGTGCTGATCACGTCAGTCTCCATGGGACTGTTGCACATGACGTTTAACATGATGACCCTGGGAGGGATCGCTGCTTCCATTGGGCTGATCATTGATGACGCGATCGTCGTGGTCGAAGCGATTTATGCCAAAACCGCCGCCGGACATTCGCGGTTGGAAGCTATTCACGAAGCAATGGGTGAGATCCTTCATCCGCTCATTGCCTCAACCCTGACCCCGGTGGTGGTCTTCATTCCGTTGGCATTTCTTTCCGGGATTACCGGAGTCTTCTTTCGCGCGCTCGCGATGACCATGGTCGTCTCGCTGCTCACTTCGCTGGTGCTCGCCGTCACGCTCACGCCTTCGCTCGCCGGGTGGCTCGTCCGGCAACAAAAACAGGTGGACCAGTCGAGAGTCGAAGGCGGCTTTCTGCTCCGGCGCGTCCTTCGCGTTTATGAGTGGGCCGTTCGCCAAGCCTTGCGCTTCCGGTGGATCACCCTGCTGGCGTGCGGGCTGGTCGCGGCGCTCGGCGTCGTCATTTATCAAAATCTGAAAACCGATTTCCTGCCGGAATTTGATGAAGGCGGATTTGTTATTGACTTCAATGCGCCGCCAGGCACGAGCCTGACGGAGACTTCCCGAATTCTCGATCAGGCGGAAACCATGATTCGCGGCGATCCGGACGTTGAGGGCTATTCGCGACGGCTCGGCACGCAATTGGGCCTGTTTATTACGGAACCGTACCGCGGGGATTTCCTGGTCAAACTCAAACCGGATCGCAAACGGGCGACCGAAGAAGTCATCGCGGACTTTCGTCACCAGTTCAATCAGAAATTCCCCATGGTCCGCTGGGATTTTCCGGGAATCCTCAGTGACTTGATTGGCGACCTGCAGTTGGAGCCGGACCCTATCGGGATCAAACTCTTCTCGCCTGACCTTGAATGGCTGAAAAAAACCGCGCCGCGAGTGGAAGAGGAAATCAAATCCGTTCCCGGGGTCGTCGATACTTTTGATGGCCTGACCGAAACCGGACCATCCGTCAGTCTGCGAGTGCGGCAGGCCGAAGCCGGGCGATTTGGCCTCACCGCCAGCGACATTGGCGACGCCGTGCATACCGCGATGCTCGGCCAGGTTTCTTCGTATGTGCTCCAAGGAGAGCGCATCCTGGACATTCGCGTCATGCAAAGGCCGAAAAGCTTCAACTCCACCGCCGCCTTGCGGGAACTTGCCGTTCGCACCCCCAGCGGCGCGCTCGTCAAGCTCAGCCAGGTGGCTGACATCGAGCAGGAGCCCAGCCAAGTGGAATTGGACCGCGAAGATTTGCGGCAGAATGTCGTCATAAGCGGGCGTCTCGAGGGGCGGGATTTAGGGAGCGCCATGAAGGAAATTCAATCCAAGCTCGCCCAGGCCAATTGGCTGCCCACCGGCGTCCTGCAATATGGCGGGCTGTATCAGCAACAACAGGAATCCTTTCGCAACCTGCTTTTTGTCCTGCTGATGGCGCTGCTCCTGGTTTTTACCGTCCTGGTGATCGAATTCAAGTCCTTCTACGAACCTGTCTCGATCGTCTTTGGCGCGGTGTTGAGCATGTTCGGAACCGTGGCCGCCCTGTGGTTGACTGGAACCACTCTGAATATTGTTTCCTTCCTCGGCGCGATTATCGGGGTCGGGATCGTGGCCAAGAATGGCATCCTGATGCTGGACCTGGTCGATCATTTGCGGGCTCAGGGAATGGGCCTTGAAGACGCTCTCTTGCATTCGGGCCATCGGCGATTGCGTCCGGTGTTGATGACGTCGCTGGCGGCGGCTTTGGGCATGTTGCCTTTAGCCTTCGGTATCGGCAGCGGAGCCGACATGCTGCGCCCCCTGGCCATCGCCATGATTGGCGCCCTGTGCATCTCGGTTCTGCTCTCGCTCGTCGCCACCCCTACCCTCTATTATCTGATGCGTCGGCTGCTGGGCAGAAAGCAGCCCGAAACTCCACCAACTCGCCCGCTGGTCTGAGTTGAAGCCACAGATGAACACCGATCGGCACAGATCGGAATGAGTGGCTGCCGAAGCAGTGTTCTTAGAGAAATCTGTGTTCGTCTGTGCAAATCTGTGGCTTCTGTCCTGCCCAGCTATGCCAACCCAAAGAACCGCGCATTCTCGGCAAAGTTTTTTCTCCGGGCCTCTGCGCGAGTCCAAGGTTTTTGGGCTTCGGTTGCGTTGAAAAACGGTTACCTCAACGAATCCAAGTATTTAAGGCTCTGCGGGATTTGCGCCTCGGAATTGGGAGATTCGTCTTCGATAAAGTACCATTTGATCCCAGCATCGTCAGCCGCCTGCAAAATCGCGGGAAGATCGAGTATGCCGCTGCCGAGCGCCACGTCATTCCGCACGTCCGAGCTGCCGGTCAGGAGGCCGGTAGGCGTGCCTTTCCGCATGTCCTTGATATGCATCAATTCCCAGCGTCCGGGGTATTGCGCCAGCACTTTCACCGGGTCCCGGCCCGCATGAGTGATCCAAAAAATGTCCATTTCGAACTTTACATAATCCGGGTCGGTTTCGCGCATCAACAAGTCAAACAGTGTGCCATCGCCGAAGGGTTGAAACTCGTAGCCGTGCGTATGATAGAAGAAATGCATGCGATGGCGGGCCGCCATTTGGCCGGCGCGGTTGAAGACTTTGATGGCATTGCGGCAGGCCTTCTCGCTAAAGGCGCCGTCGTGCGGAATCCAGGCGCAACCGACATAGACCAGGCCCATGTTGGCCGCCTCGGTCAAAACGCCCTCGGGGTCCTTGGCCCATTGCTCAAAGGAGAAATGGCCGCTGACCGCGTCCAACCCGGCCGCGTCCAAGTGCTGCTTGAATTCCGCCGGAGCCATGCCATAGGTGCCGGCCAACTCCACATATTTGATCCCCCAGGCGGCCACTTCCGAGAGCGTGCCGGGCACATCCTTTTCCAGTTGGGCGCGCACGCTGTAAAGCTGCAAACCCACCACCCCCTTGAAAGCAGAGTGATGGGGAATGACGGCGCACCCTGCAACCAATCCAGCCACGACCATGGCCGCTATCCACGATGTTCTGGAACGAAGAGTTCGGCGGAAAAGACAAGTGAGGCGTTCTGAAGTTTTCATTTGGGAACCCATTATGGCCAAGACTTGGCCTCTGTCCATCCTTCCTTACGAACAATTTTACGGTTCGGAATTCAATTGTGATGTAAGGTGGCAGAGGGAATGGCGACTATCCTGTATGAGAAAAGCAGGCTCATTAAGTCAGAACGCGAATTCTATGGACGCAGCCGAAACGACTTCGTGCGGTTGCCGCATGTGGCGAAAGGCCATTCTCGGCGTGGGGATTTTGCTGATTCCCTGTCTTTGGTTCTTCCGCGGGCCCATCGCGCAGCGCGCTTTCACCCGGGCCGTCCTGGCCAATGACGCCCCGGCGGCTGAGGTCGAACAAAACATGATCCAAAACGCCGCCGATCCGCACGCGGCCATCGTCGCCGCCTGGAACACGGGAAAGATTGCGCATCGACACCTGGCGATCCAGGAGATCTCAGGCCTCGCCAGCCACGGTCAAACTCTCAGCGCGGCGTTTCGGTCAATCCTGCTCGCGGGCGCTTTGGACCCGGACTTGGATGTCCGCGAAATCGCGTTGAGCGCTTTGGACGAGCGAGCGGACCCTGCCCTGGCCGCTTTAAGCGCGGCTCAACTGAGCGACTTGGATCCCCAAGTGCGGCTGCTCGGCCTCATGCATCTCAGGAAGGTCTCCGCGCGTGCCGGCCTTCCCACGGTGGCCCCTTTGCTCACGGACACGAATCCGCAAATCCTTGCCTATGTTGTCAAACTCATGGCGGATTGGTCGGGCGAGAATTTTGGCGTCAGGCTGGCCGACGCCGTGCCGGAAGAGGACGCCAAGACCGGGCTCACCGTCTTCGATAAATCCAGTTACGAGAAAACGCGCGCCGGCGCGAATCGCGCCACTGCCTGGTGGCAGGAGCATAGGGCTGAGTTCCCCCACCCTTCACTGCAAATTCCGCGCGAAGCGCTCGATGCATTGCAGCCTGTTTATGCCGGCCAGTTTGTTTTGCCGGGGCTCGACGGCAAGCCGGTGCGCCTCTCGGACTTTCATGGAAAAACGGTTCTGATCAATTTTTGGGCCACTTGGTGTACCGCTTGCATCAGCGAACTTCCCGCGTTAATCGCGCTGCAAAAAAATCACCATGACCCGTTGGCCATTCTTGGGGTGTCCTTGGATTTTGTCCCTGACGAGGACAACCGCGACGCCGCGGCCGCACCAGAAGACATTCGGCGAAAGGTGGCACGGACCATCGCCGCGCGCGGCGTCAACTATCCTGTTTTGTTAGACAAGGACAATGAAGTTGGCGCCCGTTTCAATGGCGGAGAATTGCCCACGACGGTCATTATTGATTCTGAAGGGCGTGTTCGCCGCCGATTCGTTGGCACGCGCAGTTTGCCTGTTTTCGAGGCGATGGTTGCGGAAGCCTCGCATCCCATGCCGCCGATGCGGGTTGCGGAAAGTCTTAACGGCGCGCGGTAATAGCAAGGCGGGCGGCTGCCCAGGGAGCATTGTCGTCGAAGGTAATTGTGCCATTCTTATATTTTACACCAAGGTTTTTCCAGAGATTATCCAAATCCACCGCGCCGGGGTTGAGGCCCAGCTTTTTGTAGAGGTCTTTCAGAACGGTGGTCTTTGTGGCTTTGCCGCCGGCTTTGAGCACTTTTGCCAGGCTCCATTTAGCTCCGCCGTCGCCGCCGTCGTTCAAGATGCCTCGGATCGCGTCATCGACGCTGTGACGGTTGTTCGTTTCCACGCGAATTTTCACGTCCGCCAGCAGCCAGTAAAGATTGCCGCCCCAATAAATGCGCTCGCGCGTATCGTCATAAGCCAGGCCGCGATCTCCGGCGGCTGGAAGACCCTGCGGTAAGCCCTCGACAAACTCCCGCCACACAGCCGCATCGCTCAATTGACCCGCCCGTCCTCGCGCGATCGGCTCCAAGTAATCGGAAAGCCCCTCCATCATCCACGAATAGCGTCGCGGCAGGGTTGGAAAAGCGAGATGGAACATCTCATGCGTTAGAATCCAGTCCTCATTCAGGTCGGTCTCTTTCGCGTGAGGGCCGAGGCGGACATCGATTTGCCGATTGCCTAGCGTGACCCCATCGCTGACCGGATCATATCCCCCGCCATGAATGTTGAGCCGTAATTCCGCCACTGGGAAACGCCCCAGATAATTGGTCACCGCCACTGCCGCCCGGCGCGCCCATTCGACAATCATCGGACGCGGCAACGGCAAAGCTCCGGAGAAATCAATGTGAATCGTGGCGGCGCCAACGCGCAAATCCTCTTGCCCCGGCGAGGAGGCGCCAAGCGCGAAATGCAAGGGCGTCACAAGTCCAAGCCCCAAGGCAAGGCCAATCGCCAATCGGCAGGCCGGTGCTGCCGCGCCGCCCATTCTTCCTTTACCAAATCCGCGGGTGGGGAAGAAATTGGGGCGGAGCGGCAGCTCCGCCCGCTCCGCCCTGCCAGAATCCCTCATGACTTCTGGCGCTCGTTTTTGAGAATCAGCCAGTCTGCCGAGAATATTCCCGGCCCAAAAACCAACACAATCACGCACGCGAGCAGAAACAGGAACGGTGCGGCACTGACAAACTTGTCCGGATCACTCCAAATGCTCTTGAGCGCCGCCGATTCCGCGGTGGCATAGGCGATGACCATCGTAAAGATCATCGGCACAGTGACCAGGCGTGAAAACAATCCCAGCAGCAAGAACAAGCCGCCGAAACATTCCGTGGCGCCGGACAGGCCGGCATTCAGATGGGGACAAGGAATATGCAGATCGCTGAAGAAAGCGGCTGTTTTGTCGAGGTGCAGCAGTTTTCCTTTGCCGGTCAAAAAGAATTGCCAGCCCCAATAGAGGCGCAACACCAGGAGCAATGGCGATTGCAGGCGCGAGACCACGGCCCTCCACAACTGGTAGCCGCGGCCAAAAAAGCCGGATTTGGGCGAGGTGTTTTCCATAGTGATTCACTTCAACCAAGTCATGAACCGGGACTTGATTTATTCGCCCAGTCTGCTCGCATCCATCCGCCAGCGCAAGCGCGGACCAGGGACCCCAAATCCTCGCCTAAGGCGTGCGAATTTCCGGCTCGGGGAGCACGACCGTCCCGGTCGCAGCGGTCGGCGTCTCGCCGACCGCATCTTGGTGGTGCCGGCCGTTGCACGAAACGCTCTTGCCCAGCGCTTTGTCCCATTGCAATCTTCGCCCCATGAATGCCACTTTGCACAATCGCCGTCATTTTATTAAAGCCGCCGCGGTGGCCACGGCCAGCGCGCCCTGGATCAGCAAGTTCGGTGCGACCGCCCGCGCCGCGGACCCTGACCGCAAGCTGGGTTTTGCCCTGTGCGGCCTGGGCAGCCTGAGCACTTACCAAATCGCGCCCGCCCTGCAAAAGACCAAATACTGCCGCCTGGCGGGCATCATCACCGGGCATCCAGACAAAGCCGCCAAATGGAAGGCGCAATACAACATCCCCGACAAAAATATCTACGACTACGGAAATATGGACCGGATGGCGGACAACCCGGACATCGACGTCGTTTATGTGGTCACGCCCAATTCCCTGCACGCCGAGTACACTCTCAAAGCGGCCAAAGCGGGCAAACATGTGCTGAGCGAAAAGCCGATGGAAGTCTCGGTGGAAAAATGCCAGCAGATGATTGACGCTTGCAAGGCGGCCAACCGCCTCCTGGCCATCGGTTACCGCAGCCGCTTTGATCCCCACACCATCGAATGCATCCGCCTGGCGCGCGAAAAGACCTTCGGCCAGACCAAGATCATTGAGGCCGGTTTCGGCTTCCGTATCGGCGATCCCGCGCAATGGCGGCTCAAGCGCGACCTGGCCGGCGGCGGCGCCCTCATGGACGTAGGCATTTACGCGCTGCAAGCCACGCGCTATCTCAGCGGGGAGGAGCCAGTCATCGTCACAGCCCTGGAAACCAAGACTGATCCGGTCAAGTTCAAGGAGGTCGATGAGTCCATTACCTGGCAATTGAAATTTCCCAGCGGCATCATTGCCAATTGCAGCACCACCTATATTATTTCGGGCATCGATTCCTACACGGTGTTCGCGGAAGGAGGGGCCTTTGGTTTGAGCCCGGCCTATAATTACGAAGGCAACACCGGCGCGCGCAGCGACGGCCGCCGCATCGCCTTCCCGCCGGTGGACCAATTCGCGGCGGAAATGGACGATTTTGCCCAATGCATCCGCGATAACCGGCCATCCATCGTTTCGGGCGAGGAAGGCTTGCGCGACATCCGCATCACCACCGCCATCTACGAATCCATCCGCACAGGCCAGGCGGTCAAACTGGCATAGTCGGCCCTGACATCCCGCCGCAAATTGGGCGTTCGCGAAGGCTGGCTTAGTCCTGGTCAATCGGCGGAATTGCCTTTGTGGGAAGCGCGGTTCTTCACCACTAAAGAAATATCTGGCTAAAGCCCTGGTTTGCTGACAAACATGCCTCCTCAAGAATTATGAACAAGCATCGTGGTAATCGTCGCACTTTCCTCAAATCCGTCGCTGCCACCGGTGTCGGCGCGGCCCGGGTGGAAAGGCTCCTCAAAGCGCAAGAGGCCAAGCCCGCCGGCAAGACCCGCCTGGGCTTTGACAATTATTCTGTGCGTGCGATGAAGTGGAAGGCGTCGCAATTAATCGACTACGCTGCTTCATTGCATCTCGATTCTCTATTTTTGACTGACTTGGATGTTTATGAGAATTTTCAAGAAGGTTACTTGCGCGATTTGAAAAAAAAGGCGGATGACAACGGGTTGGTCATTTACGCCGGTTCGTGGAGTATTTGTCCCACCTCCAAGTTCTTTAAAAAGAAATGGGGCACGGCGGAGGAGCATCTGGCGCTCGGCATTCGCGTCGCGACGGCGCTGCAATCGCCGGCTTTTCGCTGCATCCTCGGCATGGGGGCCGACCGCGCCACTCCCGGCGGGATCGAGGCGCGCATGGCGGACACGATCAAAGTTTGCAAAACCGTTCGCCGCCAGGCCCTCGACGCCGGCGTTAAGATCGCCATTGAGAATCATGCCGGTGACATGCAGTCGTGGGAAATTGCCGGCTTGTGCGAGGAAGCCGGCAAAGAGTTTGTCGGCGTGACATTCGACACCGGCAACTCCACCTGGACGATGGAAGATCCCATGGAATGCCTGGAAATTCTCGCGCCCTATGTCGTCGCCTCCACCTGGCGCGATTCCATGATCTGGCAGACGCCGGAAGGCGCGATGGTGCAGTGGACCGCGATGGGAGAGGGTGTCATCGATTTCACAGCGTTTGCGCGGCGCTTTCTTAAGCTTTGCCCCAAGGTGCCCATCAACGTGGAAATCATCTCGGGCTTTCCCCATGAGCTGAATTATTTCCAAAAAGGTTATTGGGACGTCTGGCCGAAAGCGCGGGCCAAGGACTTTGCCAAATTTGACGCCCTCACCCGCAAAGGACAAAAAATCCCGCCGCACCATTCGCGGGACGACAAGGCGGAACGAGAATATCAAAAGAGCCAGTTGGAACAAAGCCTTGCCTACTGCAAGCAAACGCTCGGGCTAGGGCTAAAGTAGCGCCGGAGTTCACCGCGAGCGCAGTGTTTTGATGAAACCTTTGCACAATCCCCTCTCCCGGCCTGCGGCCACCCTCTCCCCGCCTTGCGGGGAGAGGGCAGGGAGAGGGGTTCATTGTAGCGCCATTTCTGTAACAGCACCCTGGCTGCCAGGAAAACCCCCATGCGGATGAAATCAGCCGTCACCGTTTCTCTAGTGCCCGAGGCAAAAGGCGGCCCTTTTGTCTATTGGGGCAATTTGGCGGAAGCCTGCGCGCAAGCGCGCGCCTTGGGCTTTGACGCCATCGAGATTTTTCCACCATCCGCGGACTCGCTCGATCTTAAGGAAACCCGGACGCTCCTGGACAGGCATCAATTACAACTTGCCGCCATCGGCACCGGCGCGGGGTGGGTCAAACACAAGTTGCGTTTGACAGATGCCGATCCGGCCATCCGCCGCCAAGCGGTCGAATTCGCCCGCCGCCTCATCGCCGCCGCGGGAAGTCTTGGGGCTCCCGCGATCATCGGTTCCATGCAGGGACGTTGCGAAGCGGGCCCCCCGCAAACCCTGCAATGGCTGGGAGACGCGCTGGAGGAGTTGAGCGCCGAATCCGCGCGACATCGCCAGGTTTTGCTTTTCGAACCGCTGAACCGTTACGAGACGGATGTGTTCAACCGCCAAGGGGAGGCAGCTGAGTTTCTGCGCGGACTCCGCTCGCGCGACGTTCGGCTGCTGTGCGATTTGTTTCACATGAACCTGGAAGAACGCTCCCTTGCCGGCGCGCTGCGAGAGGCCGGTTCCTTGGTCGGGCACATTCACTGGGCCGACAGCAACCGGCTCGCCATGGGCTTGGGCCACACCGATGCGGCGGCAGTCATGACCGCTCTGCGAGCCATCGGTTATGCTGGCTATCTCTCCGCCGAAGTTCTCCCCCATCCTGATTCCGCCGCGGCGGCGCGACAAAGCCTGGAAAGTTTTCGTCGTTGGACCAATCCAGCTTCATAACCCATGCTCAAACACGAACTGATTCACCCCAAAATCAACGAAGTCCTGGCCCGGGCGGGGCACCACGCGCGCGTTCTCATCGCCGATGGCAATTATCCGGCATCGACAAAAAAGGGCCCCGCCGCGGAACTGGTCTGCCTTAATCTCTCGCCGGGCATCGTCACCGTGCCGCAAGTGCTGCGAGCGTTGCTCAGCGCCGTTCCCATTGATAAAGTCAATACTATGGGCATCCCGGCGGACGACCCTTACGCCCAGCAAGGGGAACCGCCCGTCTGGAAGGAATATCGCGAAATTCTTGCCCAAGCCGGTTTGAGCGCCGCTCTCGAACCCATCCAGAAATGGCAATTTTATGAGGCGCTCAATTGCCCGGACCATGTCTTGACCATCCAGACCGGCGACCAGGCGCTTTGGGCCAATCTACTCCTCACCATCGGCGTCCGCCGCCCTGGGACCTGAGCCGTGCGCCTCGACAGCCACCAACATTTCTGGAATTACGACCCCGTCCAGTATCCCTGGATCAAGCCGGAATGGCCCATCCGCCGCGGCTGCTTGCCGGACGCGCTGGCGGTGGAATTGGACGCGTGTCAATTGGACGGTTGCGTGGCCGTCCAGGCGCGGCAGGTCCTCGAGGAATCTCATTGGTTGTTGGAACTGGCGGAACAGTTTCCCTTCATCAAGGCTGTTGTGGGCTGGGTGGATTTGCGTTCGCCCGAAGTTGCCGCGCAGTTGGCCCCGCTCGCCGCGCATCCAAAATTTGCCGGAGTGCGCCATGTTCTGCAAGATGAGGCGGACGCTGACTTCATGCTCGAAGCCAGCTTTCAACGCGGCATCTCGGAGTTGCTAAAATTCCACTTGACTTATGACCTGTTAATCTTTCCCCGGCAATTGCCCGCCGCCCTTCAATTGGTCTCCGCGCATCCGGAACAGCCCTTTGTCCTGGACCATATCGCCAAGCCGCCAATCCAGGAAGGCCGGATGGAGCCTTGGCGAGGACAGATCAAGGCGCTCGCCTCCCGCCCGAACGTCTGCTGCAAAGTCTCCGGCCTGATCACCGAAGCGAATTGGAAATCCTGGCAACCAGGTGAGTTTCAGCCGTACCTGGACGTGGTTTTTGAAGCGTTCGGAGTCGATCGCGTCATGTTTGGCTCTGACTGGCCGGTTGCTCTGCTGGCGGGGACTTATAAGCAGGTCTTTGCCCTGGCGCGCGATTATGTCCGCCCGCTGGGCGCCAGCGCCGAGGCAAAGTTTTTTGGCGGCAACGCGGCAAGTTTTTACCTCGGCGAGACACCATGATGCCAACCCGCCTCCTCGGCCAAACTGGACTGCGCTTGCCCATCCTGGGTTTTGGCGCCTCCTCCATCGGCCAGGAGTTTCGGCGGGTCAATCTGGACGAAGCGTTGCGCAGCGTGCGCACCGCCCTGGACTGTGGTTTAAATTTTATTGACACTTCGCCTTTCTACGGACGCGGCATGAGCGAGGTTTTGCTCGGCTTCGCCTTGCGCGACGTGCCGCGCGACAGCTATATCCTCAGCACCAAAGCCGGGCGCTACGACCTGCCCCATTTCGATTTCAGCGCCAAACGCATGGCTGAAAGTGTGGATGTGAGCCTCCATCGCCTCGGCACTGATTATCTGGATATCGTTTTGTGCCACGACATCGAGTTCGTGCCATTGCGACAAATCATCGAGGAAACATTGCCCGCGTTGCGCAAGATTCAGCAACAGGGCAAGGCGCGGTTTATCGGTTTCAGCGGCTATCCGCAGAAGATTTTTCGCGTGATTGGCGAGCAAGCGCCGGTTGATTGTGTGTTGAGCTATAATCAATATACTCTGCAAAATACCCGCTTTGCCGATGAAACGGTTCCCTACCTGAAAAGCAAAGGGATCGGCGCGATGAACGCCGGCCCGTTTAGCGCCCGGCTTTTGACCAACGCTCCCCTGCCCCAATGGCTCAAGGAACCGCACGCGGTCAAGGCTGCCGCGCGGCAAGCCGCCGCCCTCTGCGCCCAACGCGGCAATGATATTGCCAGGCTGGCGCTGCAATTCTCCGTTGCCAACCCCGACATTACCACCACCATTGCCGGAAGCGCCAACCCGGAAAATGTCCGCCGTTGGGCCCAGTGGGTGGCCGAGCCGATGGATGAACAACTGCTCGCCGAAGTGCGGGAGATTTTCCGACCTGTCAAAAATATCGGCCACCGGGAAGGTTTGCCGGAGAACAACTGAACGTCATTGCCATGAGAGCCATTCAACTGGAAAAACCCCGCCATTTTCGCGTCATTGAAATCTCCGAATCGCCCGCCCCCGGCCCCGGCGAAGCCCTCGTGCGCGTGCATCGTGTCGGCATTTGCGGCACGGACATCGGCGGGTTCCTCGGCAAGATGCCCTATTTCAGCTATCCGCGGATCCCGGGTCACGAACTAGGCGTGGAAGTCCTCGCCATTGGCGAAGGCGTGACCAACGTGCGCCCCGGCCAGCACGGTTCCGTGGAACCGTATCTGAATTGCGGACATTGTTATTCTTGCCGTTGCGGCCACACCAATTGCTGTGAGAGCAACCAAACGCTCGGGGTCCACTGCGATGGCGGCCTGCGCCCGCGCTTCCTCATTCCCGCCAAAAAGCTGCACACGTCCGGCAAATTGACTTTCGAGCAGTTGGCTCTCGTTGAAACCCTCGCCATTGGCTGCCACGCCGTCCATCGCGGCCAACCCAGGCCCAACGAGCATGTCTTGGTTATCGGCGCGGGCCCCATCGGCCTTTCCGCCGTGGAATTTG
This sequence comes from Limisphaerales bacterium, assembly GCA_052139695.1. GTDB lineage: Bacteria > Verrucomicrobiota > Verrucomicrobiia > Limisphaerales > Palsa-1400 > PLGF01. The sequence continues at coordinate 719 of JBKQWF010000202.1, read as the reverse complement.
CCCGGCTCAGCGGCGCCCGGACCATTGTCATGGATATGAACGAGGCCCGGCTCGGCTTCGTGCGCGAGCAAATCCGCATTCCCGACACCATTACGACGCGGTCCGACGGGGCCGAATTGAAGCGGCTAAATGACTTGACCAACGGCCAGCTTGCGGACGTTGTGATTGACGCCACCGGCAACCACCTCAGCATGGGACACGCCCTCAACTACTGCGCCTTTGGTGGACGGCTGGTCTATGTGGGAATTACCCAACAGGAAGTTTCCTTCCCTCACGCGGCCATCATGCATCGCCGTGAGTTAAGCATCTCGGCCAGCCGCAACGCGCTCCCCGGCGATTTCACCCGCATCATCAAGCTGATCGAGGACGGCCAGATCGACACCCGCCCCTGGATTACCCACCACGCCGGCTTTGACAGCCTGATCGAAGCTTTCCCCAGTTGGGTTCTCCCGGAAACCGGCGTGATTAAAGCCATGGTGGAGGTGGATGTTTGACATCTCCCATGAAAAGAATGAGCGCTCGCCGAATTACAGACAGTTGGTAAATCCCTCCAAAGTCAAACCGGACACAGAGCCTATTTCACTCTCGCCCCGCGCGAGCGGGGAGAGAGGCGGAGAGAGGGGTGCTCGTCGCTCTCGCCTCGCCCTGGCACAAATTGCCTGGCGGCAAACTGTATTCCAAGTCTCCTCAGGAATGACCGTAAAACAGCTTTCCTGCAT
>JBKQWF010000201.1:0-12796 GCA_052139695.1 Limisphaerales bacterium | reverse complement strand
CGAAGGAGAATATCCCTCGTGGATCTTCGACTGAGGAGCAACGCCGCCAGCCGCCAAAAGCACCAGTCAGGTTGCCACCTTAATTTATTAACGCCTCCTTAGGGCATAGCCCAATTCGATCCTCAACTCTGATTCAACCCTTGCAGCTTGCAGGGTTGATCAACAATTTAGGTCATCCCCCAGGGTAGCTCGTTCCTCGCAACCGTGGGCTGAATGATACATTCCCGTCGGCTCACCGAGCCGTCCGCAGTCGCCTCGGCGAGGCCCAAATCCTCGCCTAAGCCGACGAATTTCACGGTCCGGGGAGCGCGACCGTCTCGGTCGCTGTGGTCGGTGTCTCGCCGACCACATGTTTCCAGTCCTATACAATTCCCATCGAAGCATTCAGGTGCAGAGCGAACATTAGGCGAGGATTTGGGCGAGGCGACCCTACTTTCCCTTAAACCACCGCGACCGTGTTTTGCAGGCAGCCGATGCCGCTGATTTCAATGGCCACAACGTCCCCGGCTTCCAGGGTGAAGTCGTCCGGCGGAACGATGCCGGTTCCTGTCAATAGGATCGCCCCGTGGGGGAATTTCTGGCAGCGAAAAAGAAACCCGGCCAATTCCTCAAACCGGCGCTGAATTCGCTCGACGGAAGTTTCCCCGGCAAATACGGCCGCGCCGGCCCGCCGGATTTCCAGGCGGATGCCCCAGGTCCGCGCCTCGCTCTCGCTCGCGCCCAAGGTGATGCAAGGCCCGAGGGCGCAGGAATGGTGATAGGTCTTCGCCTGCGGCAGGTAGAGCAGGTTCTGTCCTTCAATATCACGCGCGCTCATGTCATTGCCGATGGTGTAGCCGGCTATTTTCCCCGTGGAATTGAGCACCAGGGCCAATTCCGGCTCCGGCACGCTCCAGCGCGCGTCATGGCGGATGCCGGCTTGCTCTCCGTCTCCAGCCACCTTTTCGGGGAGCGACTTGAAGAAGATCTCCGGGCGTTCTGCCGCATAGACCTTGTCATAGGCGGTGGCGCTAAAATCGGACTCATCCATCCGCGCGGTCTTGCTCCGCAGATACGTCACGCCAGCGGCCCAGACTTCCTGCCCTTCCACTGGTGCGCATAAAACCGCCTCGGACCGCGGCAGGCGCGGCAAATCCGGCGGCAGTTGCCGCAACTGCCCCAAAGGGTCGGTGCTCTCCAGTAAGGGTTGCAACGCGGTAATGCCCGCCGGGGTCAAGTCCAGCACTGTCGCGTCCTCGCTCAGCAATCCCACTTTGATCTTCCCGGCACGGTCTTTAAATCGGCAGATTTTCATGAAGCGGATATTTGGTTTTGCCGCGAGAAAAGGCAAGCGTGGGAGTGTCCTTTGATTCCTTATTTTTAACCACCGAGACACTGAGGCACAGAGATGCAATTTAAAGCGGCGGACTCTGTTCGCGTTGTTCCGCCTTTCGGCTCCTCAGTCTTCTCTGTGTCTTTGTGCCTCTGTGGTTTCAATCCTAAATCTGAGAGACGAGCCGTCATTGGGAATTTGCCACGCACAGGCGGCGGGGTCACAGGCGGCGGGGTCAGTCCCACATAAGCGCATATTTCCCGCGCGAGAGGCGGGGGAAATTGGGCGGGAAAAGGGGTCACCGACATAAGCGCATATTGTAGGCCCGGCCTTTCCATCATGCTGAAAACGACGCGGACGTTGAGGCCGTGCTTTCATATTCGACATTTGCAGTGGCCTCCGGTGCTGCTTGAGCGCGGGCCCTGGCGCAGGAGTGCCATTTGTCAGATTTCGCCCAAAAATCCTTCCGTAGGATTTCAGTTTGACGCCGGACGCGGCATCATCGCCCCATGTTGAATATATTAGAAACTGCTTCTGCCAGCGCAGAACAAAACTCTTCGTTGCCTTCGTTTCCTTGGTGTAACATAGTCCGATGCTCGGAGCCTTGCGCGACCCAAACCCGCCTCGAAAACACTTCCGCCAAAGCCCTGGCATCGGTGAGGAGTACGGCCCTGACGCCGCCCAGCAGAGCCTGCTTTCCCCCTGAACCCGAACCAAATTGAGCTAAATTGAGCCGCTGTGCCCCCCGGGGCCCTCCTTTTCGGTGGACGGCTCATTGACAAACTCTTAGGACGTATATAACATTCAGCAACATCAGCGGTTTGGCCATTGGTTCAGCCGTGCCGCTGATTACTTTCAAATGCCAACGCCCCGCGAGGCGGACGTTTATGTTTCATGGCAAAAGAGTCAGCAAAATGATGCGGCTCCGTTTGGGTATGCGCCGGTCAGTGTTCCCAATCGGTGTGAAGTTCAGCCGCACCTCCAGGCCCCTCCGGCGGCCCCCCTCAAACGCATTCACCCTCATCGAACTATTGGTGGTGATTGCGATCATCGCGATTCTCGCCGCGCTGCTCCTGCCCGCGTTCGCCGCCAGCAAGGCGCAGGCTCGGTCCACCGTCTGCAAAAATCACCTGCATGAAATGGGAGTAGCCGTGCGGATGTACGTTGATGATACGGGGGCCTATCCCTATTACGCAAACCCCGAAGCGGCTACCATGGACCAATATAATTCGTGGTTTGATATCATTCAACCTTATTACCACCTCAATTGGACTAACCGCGAATTCCATTGTCCGACGTACCAAGGAGATCTGTCAACATTTCAAGGAAGTGGCCCTTGTTATGGAAGTTACGCCTACAATCTGTGGGGTTGTACCTGGTTTGGTTACTCCCAAATTAACCAGAACAACCCGGGGCTTTCCTTCATTTCGCTGGGAGTCATGGCAAACCGCGGGTACCCGCTCCGGCGCGATCAAGACGTCTCCGCCCCAAGCGAGACGTACGCCATCATGGATACCTTGGCTGCAATCCAGAATCCGCCTTCCCTGCCGTCGGCTTTCACAGTATTTGGTTCAGGATTGAGCGGTTATGATGCGAATGGATGTGTTTACTTGAAGATAGATGCCACGGGTGGGATGTGGAACGCGCTTACGACATTCCCAATCCCGATACCGCATGGAAAATCACTTAACGTCCTTTCCTGCGATAGCCATGTAGCCGCGGTATTGTTTACCAATCTGTTTGATCCTTACAAAACCGCCGCCAACTGGAATGTCGATCACAAGTCGCACCCTGAGCTTTGGGAGTCGATCTGGGGCGAGCGGTAAACAAGGCCAGGTGCCGGTTCCTCACCTTTTTGGCGCGTTAATTAAATCTTCCATACATACCTTTGCTCTTGTCTCAATTAATCGGCGGCGGGGTCAGTCCCACATAAGCGCATATTTCCCGCGCGAGGGGCGGGGGAAATTGGGCGGGAAAAGGGGTCACCGACATAAGCGCATATTGTAGGCCCGGCCTTTCCATCATGCTGAAAACGACGCGGACTTTGAGGCCGTGCTTTCACATTCATCATTTGCAGTGGCATCCGGCGCTGTTTGCGCGCGGGCTGGTGGAAGGAGATCAATTTGTCAGAATTCGTCCAAAAATCCTTCCGTAGGATTTTAGTTTGACCCCGGACGCGGCATCATCGCCGCATGTTGGATATATTAGAAACCGATTTGGCCAGCGCCGAACAGCCTGCCGCGACCCAAACCTGCCTCGAAAGCCTCTCCGCCAAACCCTTAGCCGAGGTGCCCACGGCACCCGGCAAACCTCCTCCACTGGCCCAGCTCAAATCCCGCTCCAAGGAAGAAATCGACTGGGCCTGTGACCTGGACTCCGCCATGACCCGCGCCCAGGCCATTGCCCAGATCAAAGAACGCCTCGGCATCGATCTCCGCTGGCCCACCACCTACGCCCGCTTCCTCCAGTGGTGCCATCAACAGCGCCGCCAAAGCGGCCTTGCCGCCCGCCTGGGCGAATTCCGCCAATTCGAAGCGCAATGCGACCTGCCCGCCAGTCTTGCCGCCATCGAAGCTGCCGCCGCCGCCCTCTTCCTCGAACAATCCGTCCTCCAACAAGACGCCGCCCTCTTCTTGTCCCTTCTCCGCCTGCGCCTGCGCGAAAGAACCCTGGCCCTGCAAGAAAAAAAACTCGCCCTCGAACAAGACCGCCTCCATCGGGAAGCCGCCGCCCAGGCCGTCCGGGCGCCGCCGCCGGCGGAACCGCCGCGGGAACCAGCTCCCATTGCAAGCTCCCCATTCAAACATGCAAAACCACCCCAAAAAACACAATGCCCCTGTGCCGAACCCAAACGTAAAAACACAACTTTACGCCGAAAAACACAATTCCCTTCACCTCTTTTCCGCCGCAAAAAACCGGGCCGCCCGCGCCTTGGAAGCATCCGTCCCGCGTCAAACATGCGTCCTGTCGTGACACGATAGTTGAGCAGTCTGAAAAGCTATTGGGGTCAACTCCATTCAATGGCCAATTTTCAATTGCTCCACCACGGGGACGTTGCACACGGCAGGCAAGTGCTAAAAAATGTGAAATGCGCCTGCATGGGCGGCTTCCGCGGAGTTTTGCTTTGTCTCCCGGCCCAATGCTGCTTCAATGGCGCGATGAGTTCCAGCGACGAAATATTCGATTCCGCCGAGCCGGAGATTTATCAAATTCAAACTCACGCCCCCGGCCCGGCGGGGCGCTTGCCCATCACCGAAGAATTCCTCCGCCATAGCCCGAGCGGCCATCTTTTTGGTTTGACACTCAATGCCGGCATGGGATGGGACCCGGCCGAGGCTGGCGGCAAACAATTTCTTATTCTGAGCACCCAAGGCGGGTTGCGCGCTCCCGATGGCAAACCGGTGGCGCTGGGATACCACACGGGGCATTGGGAAATCGGATTGCTCGTGCAGGCGGCAGCCGAGGAATTCAGGCGTTTGCACGCCATTCCTTTTGCCGGGTTCTGTTCCGACCCTTGCGATGGCCGGACGCAAGGGACAACGGGTATGTTTGACAGTTTGCCGTATCGCAATGACGCGGCCATTGTCTTTCGCCGGCTGGCCCGGTCGCTGCCTTTGCGGGCCGGCGTGCTGGGGATTGCGACCTGCGATAAAGGTTTGCCCGCCATGATGATGGCGCTGGCCGGACTGCCGGAGTTGCCTGGGGTGATTGTGCCGGGCGGCGTGACCTTGCCCGCAACACGAGGGGAGGACGCGGGGACGGTGCAGTCTCTTGGCGTCCGTTTCGCCCACGGTTTGGTGACGCTGGAGGAGGCGGCGGAATTGGGATGCCGCGCTTGCGGAACGCCCGGTGGCGGCTGCCAATTTCTCGGGACGGCTGCCACCTCGCAAGTGGTGGGCGAAGCCTTGGGCCTCTCCCTGCCCCATTCCGCGCTCGCGCCATCCGGCCAGCGTGTCTGGCTGGACATGGCCCGGCGTTCTGCCCGCGCTCTCGCCGCGTTGGAAAAACGCGGACTGGCGATGCGAGACGTGCTCACGGCGCACAGCATCGAAAACGCCATGATCGTTCACGCCGCTTTTGGCGGCTCCACGAATTTGTTGTTGCACATCCCCGCCATCGCGCACGCCGCCCGGCTTAAACGGCCCGCCGTGCAGGATTGGATCTCGGTCAACCGGCGGACTCCCCGCCTGGTCAGCGTGCTGCCCAACGGCCCGGTTCATCATCCGACCGTACGCGTTTTCCTCGCCGGCGGCGTGCCGGAAGTGATGCTCCATTTGCGCGAACTGGGGTTGCTGCATTTGGAGGCGATGACCGTTTCCGGCAAGACCTTGGGGGAAAATCTTCTCTGGTGGGAGAATTCCTCCCGGCGGGCGCGCTTCAAGAAATGGCTGCTGCAACAGGATGGCGTCGATCCGAGCCAGGTCATTTTTTCGCCGGAGCAGGCCCGCGCCGCCGGCATCGCCAGCACCATGGTTTTCCCCCGCGGCAACCTGGCTCCGGAAGGTTCCGTGGTGAAAAGCACCGCCATCGATCCGGCGGTGGTCGATGGAGATGGCGTCTATCGCAAGGAAGGCCCGGCCCGCGTTTTTGTCAACGAAAAGGACGCCATGGCCGCGATCAAGGAAGGGCGCATTCGGGCCGGAGATGTACTCGTTTTGACCGGCATCGGCCCGCGCGGCACCGGCATGGAGGAAACCTATCAGGTGACGGCCGCGCTCAAGCATCTGCCCTTCGGCAAGGAGGTGGCGCTTTTGACGGACGCCCGTTTTTCCGGAGTGTCCACCGGCGCATGCCTTGGCCACATCGGCCCGGAAGGCCTGGCCGGCGGCCCCATCGGCAAGGTGCGGGATGGGGATGCCATTCGCATTCATATTGACAGGCGCCGGCTGGAAGGCTCGGTCGATTTCGTCGGCGAAGGGGAGCGGCGGTTTTCGCCGGAGGAAGGCGCGCGCGTGCTCGCCTCCCGTTCGCCGCGCGCGGACCTCGCGCCGAATCCAGCCTTGCCTGAAGACACGCGCCTGTGGGCCGCCCTGCAAGCCGCCGGCGGCGGGACATGGGCAGGATGCGTCTATGACACGGATCGAATCATCGCCGCCCTGGGCATCGCGAAATTATAACTTGAACAATTATGGCGCAGGAGTTTTGGCCGCTGGCAAGGCGCGAGCAAGGCGCATATCCGCATGGATCTGTAACAAGCGAGCAACGCGGCCAGCGGCCAAAAGAACCAGCCAGAATTGTTCAAGTTATTATTTCGCGATGCCTTAGCTCACGCCACTTCCCACCCTGGACGGTAAGTCTCTTTCAGGTACTTATCCGCCTCGGGGGCGTTGGTGAACTTCATCGCCGGGGCGTCCCAATAGATTTTCTTGCCCGTGCGCATGGCCACGAGGCCCAGCAGGCCAATTTCGGTCAACCCGGCGCCATATTCAAACTTGGCACTGGCCGCCTGTCCACCCTTGCACGCGTCCAGCCAATCGCGGTGATGTCCCTTCGAGCGCGGCAACGTCGGAGTCGGCCGCTTATAAGCCTCGTCCTTCGATCCAGGCAGGAGCAACGGTCTTCCTCCCCAACCCGCGCAGGTCATCATTCCTTTGTCACCCAGGAAGAGGATGCCATTGCCATTGGCGCCCAATTGATCGTCTTCTTCCATGCCCTCGGGCCGCGGCGGCATCAGGCCGCCTTCGAACCAGGTGAATTTCACCGGCGGCATCTTGCCCCGGGCGCCAAAGTGGTAGGTGTAAATTCCTCCTGGCGGGGCAATGTAAGAATCCACTCCGCCCACGCCGCAAGCTTCAATGCTCAAGGACGCGCGCAAATCGAGCGCCCAAAACGCCGGATCGAAATTATGGCAAAAGAAATCCCCGATCGGCGCGGTCCCGAAGTCCCAAAAATCGCGCCAGCTTACCGGATTGTACTCCGAACTGTAGGGACGCATCTCGCGCGGCCCAAGCCACAGGTCCCAATTCACCCCTTTCGGCACGGCCTCTTCCGGGGGCCTGCCAGCAAGGTTCTTCTTGTTCCAGCGGGAAGCATTTGTCCAGGCTTGCACCTCGCGAATGTCTCCCAAAACGCCCGACCAAATAATCTCGCAAGCTTCGCGGATGAAATCACCGGAATGCCCCTGGTTGCCCATCTGCGTGGCCACGCCCGTTTCCTTGGCAATTTTGGAAATCTGGCGCGCTTCCCAAACATTATGGGTCAACGGCTTTTCGCAATAGACATGTTTTCCCTGGCGCATCACCGTGGCGCAGACGTAGGCGTGCAAATGGTCAGGCGTGGCGCAGAGGATCGCGTCAATCGACTTTTCTTTTTCCAGCATGACGCGGAAATCCTCGTAATCGGCCACCTTGTAGTTGGGCGTCGTCTCTGAGTAATGTTTTTCGATCTCATCCTTGAGCGTCAATCGGCCCGAGTCGCTGTTGAAATAATAGGCGTGCAAATCCTGATGCTCCACCGGGTCCGCCACCGCGATGATCTGGACGTCCTTTTGCTGAAAGAGCGCCCGGACATTCGACTGTCCCTGGCCGCCGCAACCAATGATCGCGATGTTCACTTTTTCACTCGGCGCGACAAAGGACGGCCCTCCGAGGACGTGCCGCGGCACGATGCTCAAACCTGCCATGACTGTGGATGTGGTGCCGATAAACTTGCGCCGGCTTATGCCGGGGCGGGAGACATGTTCTTTTTTCATACTGGATGGATATTGTTCCTGAGAAATGGCCAAAAGCCAGATTTTGTCCAGCATTTTATCCGCGCGCCCCTCGAAATTCCGTTGCGTCTCTCCTGGTGCGTTGCACTTGACCCATCCGCGGGGGTTAAGCATCGTGAGCGGAAGATGTTCTGGTGTGATGAATTGATTGGGAAGGTGGAAGGGCCGCAGATTATTAACGACTCGAAAACGCCCTCGGGACGCGCTCATGTCGGCGCCTTGCGCGGGCCGGTCATGCATGACGCGATTTACCGGGCATTGCGGGGCAAGGGTGTCCCTGTGCGCTACCTCTTTGGCGTGGATGATTACGATCCGGTGGACGAGATCCCCTACGGCGAGGCGGAGCATTTTGAGAAATACCTTGGCGCGCCGCTCTGCAACACGCCGCCTCCGCCCGGTTCAACCGCCACGGACATGGCCGACCATTATATCAGCGAATTCTTCAGCGTCTTCGGGGAACTGGGCATCCATCCGGAGTTTTACCGCATGCGCGAGATTTACCGCTCCGGCAAATTCAACGAAGCGATTGACGCCATCTTGCGCAAGGCGGACGTCGTTCGACGCATTTACAAAAAAGTGAGCGGCTCGGAGCGGGCGGAGGATTGGCATCCCTTTCAAACCGTTTGCGAGAATTGCGGACGCATCGGCACGACGGTGGTCACGGCTTACGACGGCAAAGAGGTAACCTACGAATGCAAGCCGGACCTGGTCAAGTGGGCGGTGGGTTGCGGCCATCGAGGCAAAGTTTCGCCCTTCGATGGAAGAGGCAAATTGCCGTGGAAGCTGGAATGGTGCGCCAAGTGGCGGACCTTTCCGGTGACCATCGAAGGGGCCGGACAAGACCACAGCACCAAGGGCGGCTCGCGCGACGTGGCGATGGCTTGTCTGCGGGCAATTTTTGGGCAGGAGCCGCCGCTCAATTGTCCCTATGACTTCTTCCTCGTCGGGGGCGCGAAAATGAGCTCGAGCAAAGGCGTCGGCGTGACTTCGCGGGAGATGGCGGATTTTCTGCCGCCGGAGCTATTGCGTTTTCTCCTCATTCGTCCGCCGCCACGCCAACCGGTGAACTTCGAACCTTCGGAAGTCTATATCATCAAGCTCTTTAACGAATTTGACCGGGCGCATCACAAGTATTTTCATGAGGCGAAACTTTTGCCCGCGGACAAGCGCGTCTATGAGCTTTCTCAGGTGAAGGAGGAGCCGGATTATTGGGCGGCAGATTTTCATTTGGTCACCGCGCTGACGCAAATGCCGCACTTGGATGTGGTGCATGAGTTGGAGAAGCGCAAGGGATCGCCTTTCACCGATTTGGAGCGCAAACATCTGGAGTTGCGGATTCGCGCCGCCCGCTATTGGGTCGAGCGCTACGCGACGGAAGAGGAGAAAACGCGGTTGCAGGAAACGCTGCCAGCGCGGGCGCGGGAGCTTTCCGCCACACAGCGCGGCTTCCTCCACATTCTGGCGGACCTGTTGCCGCAGGTTAACTGGGAAGGCGATGCGCTCCAGGTTTGCATTTTCAATGCGGCGCGGCGCACACCCATCGACCAGCCTAGCGCGTTCAAAGCCATTTACCGTGTCCTGCTCGACCGCGAAAATGGCCCCAAAGCGGGCAATTTCATTTCCTTTCTGGAGCGGGATTTTGTCGTGGGCAGATGCAAGGAGCTGCCGGTCGATAGAGTGGTGTTTTGGAAGGAAAGCAGCGTGGAGCCACCAGCAGTTCAGCAATGGCTGGCGCAGGAAAAGGCAAACGTCAAAAGTATTTCAGCCAAAGTTGACCAGCAACACGATTTGGAAGCCATCGAATTCCTCGTGGCGCTAGGCGACGGAAAGACATACTGCAAACGGGTCCTTTTCCAAGGGGAAGGAAAAGCGAAGCCCTGGCTGGACGATTTACGGCGCGAGTCAGGTGTAGATTTCTAGTTTGAAAAATTTGGGCGGCGCAGCAGCGCCGCCCCACCAGCTGTTGGTTGGGAAAAATCAATCGCTTTCCACGCGCAGCGGCAGTTTGGCGCGAATCTCATCCGAGGCGGAGCCGACTAGGATTTCATAGTCACCCGGTTCAACCACGTAGGACTTCTTCGTCGTATCCCAATAGCGCAATTCCTTCGCTGCCACCGCGATATCGACATGCGCGGTTTGCTTGCTGGCGACGGAGACCCGTTGGAATCCGCACAAAGCTTCCAAGGGCTGCGGCACAGCCGACTTGACGTGCCGGAAATAAACCTGCACCACCTCGTCTCCGTCCCTGACGCCGGTGTTGGCGACATCCAACTTCACGTGGAGCGTGTCCTTGGCGTGGATTTGCGGTTTGTCCAACTGCGCGGCGTCATATTTAAACTGCGTGTAACTCAGGCCGTGCCCGAAAGCATACAACGGCTTGCCCTTGAAATAGCGGTAGGTCCGGTTGGCCATGTCATAATCGAGAAATGACGGCAAATCCGAGGTGGAACTATAGAAAGTGATCGGAAGCCTGCCAGAGGGATTAACGTCGCCGAAGAGGATTTCCGCCACAGCCCTGCCGCCCTCCTGTCCGGGATACCAGGCCTGCACGATGGCTGAAAGGTGCTCAGCTTCCCAGGGAAACGCGATCGCGCTGCCGCTGCAATTGACAAATACCAGCGGCTTGCCGGTGGCCTGCACCGCTTTGAGAAACTCGGTTTGAATGGGCGGCAATTCAATGCGGGTGCGGTCGCCGTGATCGAATCCCTCGAAAGGAACATTCATGAACTCCCGCTCCAATTCCGAGCAAATGCCCCCGACGTAAATGACGGCATCCACGTCTTTGATCGCCTGGAGCACTTGCGTCCGCGCCTGCTCGTACATGTCAAGATTCTCGTCCCTGATCCGCACCGCCAAAGGGCAGGCCGCCATGCTGATGACTTGACAATTGGAGCCCAGCAGAGTCCCGATGCCTTGGGCAAAGGTCACCGGATGAGAAGGTTCGCCTTGGTAGTTGCCCACCAGCACATTGGTGTAACTGGCATTGAAACCAAGCACGGCGACTTTTTTGAGCTTGCCGCGATTGAGCGGGAGCAAGCCGTCATTTTTCAACAGAACGACCGATTCGCGCGCCATGCGCAACGCCAGCATATCATTGGCCGGAGTATCATAGTCTGTCGCAGGGATTTTGGCGTAAGGCACCATTTCCGGCGGGTCAAACATCCCCAAGCGGAACCGCGCCTCGAGCAACCGTCCAACCGCCCTGTCCAACTCGCTTTGCGATAGCAAATTGTCCCTGACCGCATCGGCCAGTTGCCGGTACTCGGTGCCGCAACAAAGATCGCAACCGGCCTTGACCGCCGCGGCGGCGGCAGCCTCGATGGTGGGCGAAAATCCATGGCCGTAGAAAAAATCAGAAATGGCGCCGCAATCGGACAGGAAATGCCCCTTAAATCCCCAGTCCTGGCGGAGCAAGGTGGAAATCAGCAGCGGACTGGCGCAGCACGGCGTGCCGTAAAGGCTGTTATACGCACCCATGACCGCTCCGACATGGCCTTCCTTGACTGCGGCTTCGAATTGCGGGAGATAGATCTCGTAAAAGTCCCGTTCCGACGGTTGGGCATCAAAGGTATGCCGCATATTCTCCGGCCCGCTATGGACCGCAAAATGTTTGGCGCAAGCCATCGCCTTAACGTATTTTGGATCGTCGCCCTGCATTCCACGGATATAAGCCACGGCCATTTTTCCGGTCAAAAACGGGTCCTCGCCATAGGTCTCCTGGCCGCGCCCCCAGCGCGGGTCGCGGAAGATGTTGATGTTCGGCGACCAAAAAGAGAGGCCGGTGTAATTGGCGCTGTCGCCATCGTGGCCCTCAGTATATTCGCGATTCTTGGCGCGGGCTTCCGTGGCAATGGCGTCCGCGACCGTGTGGAGCAAAACCGGGTCGAAGCTGGCTGCCATGCCGATGGCTTGGGGAAAAACGGTAGCCGTGCCTGCGCGGCCAATGCCGTGAAGAGACTCATTCCAATAGTCGTAAGCGGGCAAGCCCAGGCGGGGAATGGCAGGCGCGACGTTGCACACCTGGCGGGCTTTTTCATCGAGCGTCATGCGGCTGACGAGGTCCTCGACGCGCAATTCCAACGGCTGGGACGGATCGCGCCAGAGGGGCTTGGCGGCGTCGGAGTCAGCCGCAGGCGCGGCGACGGCGCAAACCAAACAGGTCAGGAGCGGGACCAAAGCAAAAAGACGCAGGGGGCAGACCCTGCTCATCCGGTGGTGTCCCGCGTGTTCGTGGCAGGAGATCATTATAGCTCCAGCATGTTGTTTTCCCACCCGACAGTCAATGCGGGCTTTTTGCAAAAAGGCGCTTCTCGAAGTTCAATTTGCAGCTTTTTGTTCCAGCAATAAAACAGACCTCATCACCCCTTCTTGCGGCCTTACATGTGAGAATCGCATTGCGCGGCGCCACTAACATTGTGGCTTCGCAGGTGTTGAAAGCTCAGTGCAGTGCTTTCTCTGTGAATGGCTGGCTGCGCTTCCAACTCGTCCGCCAAGGCGGGCGAGAGAGAGAGGGATTCCACTGTCATTTCTTTGCGGCCAAGCAAGGTGGCCTGCGATGAACGACCAGCCTCAATTTCCACCAGCTTTAAATGCAATTTGGCCGGAAGCGGCTTGCCATAGCTTCGGTTGCCGGAACGGCCGTCGTAACTAAGGATCCGCGCAAAAATAACTGTCACAGTTAATGCGATATTGTGTAGTTCCACTCGCCATGAAATGCGTTCGGGGTCAGGCGCACAGCTTGCATAGCTTCCTTCGAGACTTTGATACCCGAGTCA